>JBJXGR010000463.1:0-18895 GCA_046160045.1 Bryobacteraceae bacterium | reverse complement strand
GCCTTCGTGCGAGAAGATCAGCCGGCGGCTATCGCTCAGCCAACGCGACGAGTATCCGAACTCGGTCACCTGCTGGTAGCTCCGGGGCTCGAACGAGTAGAGGACCACGCCGGAAGCGACCCCACCCGGACGGATCCGATTGCCTGTCAATTTCTTTCCGTCGGGGGACCAGGACGCCACCCACATGTACGCCCCCGGTTCGGTCATGGCAGGCAGTGTTTCCGGACTGAAGGCCTGCCCGTGTGCGCCCACCTCGAGTCAGCCCAATTCTAACGCCACTTGCGGCCGTTTGAACCCAGATCTTTCGGGGGGTGGCGTTCGGCACGGAGCCCACGGCGCAAAAGCCACCTCGGGCCCCGCGATCCATGTGCAGTTTGGGTAGTGCCTCAAGAGCAAAGACCCAACCGGCGTGGCGGCGGCATCCGTGTTCTCCGCGGCCCGGGATTGTGACTGGCCTAGTTCGATGGGACTCCACCCGGTTCTTCGTCGTCGAACAGGCCGATCTGTTCCTCCGGGACCGGCGCCGGCTTCTTTCGCCGGGTTAATGGACTGCCGACCACCCCCAGGACCTGAATCGCGCTCAGCGCAGCCCGCGGGATGAACAGTTTTTGGTGATTCCCGGACGCGTCGGGTGGGACCACGGTGAATCCGGCAGGCTGCAATTGCAGCAGGTCGTTGGAGAGGATCCCGTCCAGCAAGTCACCGTCTTTCATGAACATACGCACCCACAGGCCGGTTGTCTTGGGACGCGTGGAAAAAACTTTCCGGTCGGGCTCCGCCTCCGGCGAATCAAATTCGCGCACAAACGACACCATCTTGATATCGCGGTACGGTATGATCGCGAATTCGCCGGAAGGGCTCAGTAGCTCGACGCCCTCGACCGCAAGGAAGGTCTGCGGGTTGACGAACCCCGTCAGGGGTTCCCGGTCAAACCGCTGGACACAGACCTTTTTTGTCGTAGAAGCAGGCAAAGCGCTTCGAGCGGTCCCTTCTTTGTTTCAAACAATTTTCGAGTTATTGTATCATTGGCTCGATGCCGGAAACGCTCCACGGTGCGCTGGGCGGCGCTCTCCATGCCGAAATGAAAGCGTTTCTACAGTTTTGCCGGGTGGAAAAAGGACTGGCGCAATCGTCGTTAGAAGCGTATCATTCTGATTTGGAGCAGTTTGCCCGTTTTCTAGGTCCTGAACGCCCACCTTCGACCGAAGTGGTTCGCCAGTTCCTCGACGACTTGGGTAGTAATGGGATTTCCTCCCGTTCCATCGCCCGGAAGCTGTCGTCCCTTCGGAATTTCTTCCGGTTTCTGGTCGGCGAAGGCCGGCTGGCGGCCGATCCTGTCGAGCATCTGACACCCCCTCGACAGTGGCAGCACATTCCGAAGTTCTTGAATCAGAATGACATCAGCCAGATTTTGGCAGCGCCGGAACCGGGCGATTCACTCGGTCTCCGGGACCGCGCTATGCTCGAACTGCTGTACGCCACCGGCCTGCGGGTTTCGGAGTTGTGTTCAGCCCGGACTGCCGACTTGAACCTCGAACTCGGCGTCATCCGCACGATGGGCAAGGGCAGTAAGCAACGGATGGTACCGGTCGGCCGATCGGCCGTCGCCGCCGTCACCGAATATCTCCGCTCCGCCCGGCCGGTGTTGTTGAAACAACGGGTAAGCGAGTTCCTGTTCGTCACGGCCCGGGGCAGCCGCATGACGCGCCAGGGTTTCTGGAAACTGCTGAAGAAGCATGGGAAGGAGGCCGGAATTTTCCGGTCCGTGACGCCCCATGTGATTCGGCATACATTTGCGACGCACGTACTGGAAGGGGGCGCGGACTTGCGGAGTGTCCAGACCATGCTGGGTCATGCCGATATCTCCACGACGCAGATCTATACGCATGTAGCCCGGACGCACCTCCGTAAGATTGTCGAGCAGCACCATCCCCGGGAGTAGTTTTTGGTTCTTTGGTAAGTGAGGGAGCGGAAGGTGCTCTCAAACCGATCCTTGATAGAAGGAGTGAGCGGCAGTCAAAACCCAACCGGGTGAATCCGAAGCTTCCGCGTTGTCCGCGCTATGAGCGACTACTTGTTCATGTTGGAAAGCCACCTGAACCCACAGCAAAACCGGGTGGTGTCCCTTCTTCAGTCGGTGGCCACCGAACACAACGTCAGCCTATTCATAACCGGCGGCGCCATGCGAGACATGCTCGGTGGATTTCAGATCCGGGACCTTGACTTCGTAGTCGAGGGCAGCGCCCTCAAATTGACACAGACGCTTGCCAAGAAGCATCACGTCACGATTCTGTCTACTGACGACATTCGTAAAAGTACAGAACTCCTGTTCCCCGGCGGCGTTCAAGCCCAACTCGCGATGGCCCATACCGCGAGATATTCAAAGCTGGGAAGCAAGCCGAAGGTGACGCCCGCCACGATCCAGGAGGATCTGCGCTGCCGTGACTTCTCATTCAACGCCATCGCCCTTTCGCTGAACCGCGGGTCGCGCGGCTTGTTGATCGACCCCTTGAACGGCCAGGCGGATCTCGGCCGCCGGGAACTGCGCGCTGTGTACCCCACCGCCCTGTACGATGATCCCGTGCGCCTGCTGCGCATGTGCCGGTTTCGCGTCCGGATGGGATTCGACATCGAGGAACGGACCAAGTCCCAGTATGAGAACGCGCGCCTGGCGGAAGTCGAGAAGCTGATCAGCCCCGCCGATCTCCTGCTCGAACTAAAACAGATCGTTGACGAACCTGCGCCATCCGAAGTGCTGAAAACGCTCGAAGCTGAGAAGCTTCTGGATCTGTTCTCGCGGGCGCTGACGGGTCCAAAGCTCAATCTGGCCGGGCTGGCACGGCTCGAGAAAGCACGCCGCCTCTGGAGCCCCGAAGTCGACCTGAGAGGGATGAGTTGGGGGCCGTTCCTCTTTGCGCTGACCGAAAAACTGAGTCCGAAAGAGAAACTTGACCTGATCAAGGCGACGGGCATGACCAAGGCGGACGTCAATGGCTGGCAGCAGTTGCCCGCGCGAGCCAAGAAGACGGAGTCGAAGCTGAAATCGGCCTCCCTGAAGCGACCTTCGCAGATCTACGAGGCGGTGCTGACGGCCCCGGCCAGTGACATTCTGTTCCTGCTGTACCACTCCCCGATCCGGTTGGTGCAGGATCGTATCCGGAACTATTTCCAGAAATACCTGCAGACGGCCATGGAGGTCACCGAAGCGGAGGTGGCGGCGGCCGGCGCGGCTCCTGGCACGCCGAAGTTTTACAAGGTGAGGGAAGGCTTGGTCGCCGCCCGGTTGGACGGCAGGGCCCGAAAACCGCCTCCTCCTCCTACTCCGGTCGTTGTAGTGCCGGAACCCATTATGCGTCGAGGTCGCCGCCAGCTTTGATACGATTCGCGGCCATACTGATCCCCGTGTTGTTAGGCGCTCAGGAGAGACCCGGGCGTTTCTTCCGGGAAGACTGGCGGGAGACCCCTCCGGCCACACCCCTAACCCAGGAGCATGTCGTCAATCCGGATCTCGTTGTGTCGGTTCATGGTCCCGGGCGCTCCGGCGTCAAGAAGAGCCACCACGACAAACCGGCCGATGATCCCTACTACGTCTGGTCGGGGACCGCCGGCGGTACCTGGGCGGTGTCGCTTCGCCATAGGGCGTCGTGGGTGGACCTGTCCGGTCAGGCCAAAATCCGGTGGCGCAGCCATCAGGCCGGCTTTCGTCATTTGCGAATCGTGGTGAAACTTGCTGATGGAACGTGGTTGGTCGGCGATGCCGCCGACGGGCCCTCCACCGACTGGCGGGTCCGGGAGTTCAACGTTCGCGACATCCGCTGGCGAAAGCTGGACATCGTCCGGGTGACGGAGCAGAAGTGGCTGGAAGCGCCCGATCTGTCCCGTGTGGACGAAGTGGGATTTACGGACCTGATGCCTGGAGGACACAGCGACGCCTGTTCACGGCTCGATTGGATCGAGGTCGACGGCCGCCCGGTTCCTCGCCCTCAAGTTCCGCAAACCTCACGGTAGCAAGCTTCGTACTGCGGAATGATCAACTCGGTCGAAAAGCGGTTCTGGGCTGACGCTCGCGCCGCCGCGGACATGGCCGCATGGCGCTTCTCATCGGATAGGAGTTCGACCACTCGCCGGGCCTGCGCGCCGACATCTCCTACAGCCTCCAGATAGCCGTCAACGCCGTGGCGGACCAACTCCGGCACGCCGCCCTCCTTGGTCGCCACGGGGGGGACGCCGCACGCCATCGCCTCCAGCGCCGCCAGTCCAAAGCCCTCCAGTTCGCTCGGCAGCAGCAGGACGTGCGCCAGTGGAAACAAACGGTCCACCCGGCTTTGCTTGCCGAGAAAGGAGACGTGGCGTTCCATGCCCAGTTCCCTCGCCAGGTGCTCGCATGGACCGCGGTCCGGTCCGTCCCCAACCATCAGCAAATGAGCGGCCGTCTCCTTGCGGGTTTCCGCCAGAAGCCGAATGCAGTCCAGCGTCCGCTTCACCGGCCGGAAGTTGGAAACGTGGATCAGGACCTTCTCGCCCTTTGGCGCGAGAGGCGAGGCAGCCCGTGCCTCCGGGTCCGGCCGGTACTGTTCGCAGTTGACGAAGTTCGGAATCACCCGGATCTCGTTCCGCACCCCGAAGACCTCCTGTGTGCGGCGCCGCAGGTACTCACTGATGGACGTCACGCCGTTGGACGCTTCAATCGAGAACTTGGTGATTTCGAAGTACGAGCGGTCGGCGCCGACGAGCGTAATATCTGTGCCGTGCAAGGTCGTGACGAACGGCAGCCTTCGCGCCGGCGTAGTGATTTGCTGCGCCAGCAGGGCCGAAATCGAGTGCGGAATAGCATAGTGAACGTGCAGCAAGTCCAGGCCGTAGCTCTCCGAGACCTCGGCCATCCGCGATGCCAGCGCGAGGCAGTAGGGCGGGTATAGAAACAGCGGATAGGTCGAAACTTCCACCTCGTGGTAATGGATGCTCGCATTCGACGTGTCGAGGCGGATGGGGTTCGCGTAGCTGATGAAGTGAACCTCGTGCCCGCGGGTTGCCAGTTCGAGTCCCAATTCGGTGGCCACGATACCGCTTCCGCCATAGGTTGGATAGCAGGTGATCCCAATCTTCACGCCGCTCAGCGTAGCAGCTTTCGTCCCGATGATCGTCACTCAGGCGGGCAAAGAAAAAGCGAATCTTGATGTGAAGTCTTTTGAGCGCCCCGCCGATGATATGGTCATGTAACGGGGCGATTTGCTCCGCTGCCGACGGGAGCCTGGGCTCCTGTCGAAGATGACGGGTGGCCGTTCGTTGTGCCCTCAGGAGATGCGATCTCCCGAAGGCCCATGCGTCCACCACCGTGCAACGAATCCGGACAGATCTCCAATGGCGGACGCCCGCGTTGTCGGGCGTGTTCAGTACCAGGTATGCACGTCGCGCTGGTACAAACTTGAGAACTCCGCCGCCCTGCCAGCACTTATCCATGTGAGGCGTCGTTGACGTTCCAACGGGCGGGGTCTGTCGAATCGGCCAGGGCCTGTTCACAACTTGCCGGTCAACCGGTGCCGGGCTGGCACTTGGCCAACGAAATCATTTGAGAGGGGCGACCACTATGCCAACGAATCGAATTGCTTCAACCCAGCCGGTCCGGAGTCTGCCTCCGGAGTCCGCAGTTCTGTTTCACCAAACGCTGACCGAGAAAAAGAACTCGATCCTTTTCGCGCTTGGAGCCAAGGTGACGACACTCACCCGCTCGGACCGGCTAGGCGAGGACGACCAGGCCCAGCATTCCCACGAAGAGTTCATTTCCCTTCGACTGAACGGCATGGAGTACTCGCAGCTTCGGCAGATTCAGGAAGCTCTCGACCGGATCCAGTCGGGTGACTTTGGCCTCTGCCTTTCGTGTGAGCGGCCGATACCCCCAAAACGACTGGAGGCGATTCCGTGGGCGAAATACTGCGTGCGATGCCAGGAACGGCACGCCGATTCGGTTTATCGGGAGACGTTCCCTTTGATTCTGAGCGAGGAACCCGCCAACTGAAGGGGATCAACCCACTGACGCGGCAGACCGGGCCCGGGGGAACTGCCGGATGGCCAGTTCAATGGCGTCGAACAGGTCCTCCCGTCTGATCGGTTTCGAGACGTAGCCGTCCATGCCCGCACCAAGACACCGGTCGCGATCGCCCTTCATGGCGCTCGCCGTCGTGGCGATGATCGGAATGTGAGGGCCGGAGGCAAAAGGCCGTTCCTTTTCCCGCTGCCGGATCGCGGCGGTCGCTTCGAGTCCGCCCAGTGCCGGCATCTGCAAGTTCATCAGGACGGCATCGAAGGCTTCCCGGTCCAACGCCTCCATCGCCTCCAGACCCGTGCCCACGCTCACCACCGTATGGCCGCATTTTTCGAGCAGCCTCGCCACCAGTTTCTGGCTCACCGGATTATCTTCGGCGAGCAGGAGGCGGTAGCGATCCTCGGTCCCGGATTTGGCGCGGACTTGTGGTTCCTGCGGCTCCGGGGCCGGGAGGGCATCGGCAATCCCGAACGGTACCGCGAACGTAAAGATACTGCCCACGCCGGGCTGCCCCTCCACCGAGATCCGCCCACCCATCGAACGCACCAGTTGCTGGCAAATCGCCAGGCCCAGACCCGTTCCGCCAAACCGCCGGGTCGTCGATCCATCCGCCTGGGTGAACGGCTGGAAGATCAGAGTCCGTTTTTCCTTGGGAATCCCAATCCCGGTGTCCGCCACCGACACCTGAATCGTCGACTGGTGGTGTTTCTGGCTTTCCACAATGACATCGACGGTCACCTCCCCGCGGTCGGTGAACTTGATCGCGTTCCCGGCCAGATTCACCAGGATCTGCCGGAACCGGTTTGGGTCTCCCACCAGATCCCGAGGCACTTCCGGCGCCACGTGAATCCGGAACGACAAGCCTTTTTCAAAGGCCCGCTGCGACAGCGGCCGCAGCGCACTCATGACCGTGTCCCGAAGCGAGAACCGCAGCTTCTCCAGCTCGATTTTGCCCGACTCGATCTTCGAGAAATCCAGGATGCCGTTGATCAGCGTCAGCAGCGATTGCGCCGAACTCTTGATCAGACTGACGTATTCATGCTGCTCGGTCGTCAGATCCGTCTCCAGAGTCAGATCGGTCATTCCGATGATCCCGGTCATCGGCGTCCGGATCTCATGGCTGACGCTGGCCAGAAACTGGCTCTTCAGGCGGACCGATTCCAAAGCGGCGTCACGGGCCAGTGCCAATTCCTGCGCCGTTCGCGCGACTTTCGCCGCCTGATCCTCCAGCCGCCGGTTCGCCTGCTCCAGGTCCTTGGCGTACTGCACCGTCAGCGCCTCCGCGTGAGCCCTCTCGATTCCCTGAGCGATCAGATCGCTGGTGGTCTGCAGCGACGTCCGATGGAGTTCACTCACCGGCGTCCTCGAGAAGACGCCGATCACTCCGATGGTTCGCTCACCCAACCGCAGCGGGCATCCCAGCACTACCCTCCATCCCGCGTCCTTCAGACCCGTGATCCGTCCGTCGGCCAGATCCAGTTCGGCCATTGCCTGAGGATCTCTGGAGTCGGCCACGCGCTGCATTTCAGCCGCCACCACAGGGATCCACTCCGGTCCAAGTCCATTCCGCGGAGAACTGGCCTCCAGCAAAAGGCCTTCCTTCCGCCTGCCTCGAATCCAGATCTGGCACAGTTCCACCGGCAGATGATTTCGAATGGTGTCCGCTACGCTCTCGAGCGACTCTCCGTCCGCAAGGGCTTCCCGCACCGCGGCCACGAAGGCGTTCCGCCGGTGTAGCTCGGCTTGTTCCCACTCCTCGCGCTGACGGCGGGCCACGAGTCCCCCGCTGATCCTCAAGCCGATCACCCAGGTGAACACCAGAAGCAGAATCGCCAGCGAGACCGCCACGATCACGAAGCGGCCCAGCCGGTATTGCGCCCGAACCTCGACGTCGCCAACCGATTCAACCTGAGCGGCCAGTGCCGTGGCGGTCTCGTCTGCCTGCTTCAGTGCCCGTGTATACTCGGGGGCGATCAGCCGCATTCCCGCGGTACGGGCCTGTCCGCTTCGCGCCAGATTCAGCGCTTCCGCTTCGACCGATTCGAGGCTGCGCACCGCTCCGTCCAGAGTGTCGGCCAGCATCCGTGCTCTTCCGGCTGAAAACTGGTTCGCCAGGTTCGCTGCCAGCACTCTCCGCCGGTCGCGTAGTTCTTCGCACCCGGCGCCAGCGGACGGTTCTCCTGCCGCCTGCAACCGGCATGCTCCCATCACGGCTGCGTTCAAGCCTCTGATTTCCCCCACACCGGCGACAGCCTCGAAGGTGCGAAACCGCAGCGACCGCACTGTCTGCACCGACGTCCACACGTACCACCCCAGGCCGGCAATCAGGGCCATGGCGAGCGCGGTGGCGGCCATGACCAGCCGAATCGGCAGCGGATTCGCTGCAGGCGGTATTGAGTCAGCGGGCGTAACAGCAATCATACGCCATGTTGAATTGCCGCCCCAGGGGTTTTCGTGAATCAGCGCCCGATCTTAGGTTTCCACCCGATTCCGTCCGTGATTCTTCGCCCGATACAGGGCGGCGTCTGCCCTCCGTATCAATTCGTCCGTACCCACCGCCCGGCCGCCCGTCGTTGCCGCGACCCCCAGGCTGCAGGTCACCGACAAACGGCCCTCTGAGGTGTCGAACATCTCCGCGGTAAGGGCCAACCGGATGTGTTCCGCCCGATTCGCGCCTGACGATTCATCGCATCCGGGCAGAACGATCAGAAACTCCTCGCCACCATATCTGCCGATTGCGTCGTAGTTGCGGATGCTCGCACTCATCCGGCGCACCGACTCCCTCAGGACGGCATCTCCTGCCATGTGGCCGTTCGAATCGTTCAATTCCTTGAAGCGATCGAGATCGGCCATCACCACCGCAAGGGGCGCGTTCTCCCTTTGCGCGCGCGTCAATTCCCGCTGCAGTATCTCGAAGATCGCCGACCGGTTCCAGATTCCGGTCAAGGGATCGCGCGCGGCTTGCTCCCGCAAGGCTGCCTGCGTGGTCATCAACTGCTCCTGGAGTTCGAGGATGCGGCGGCCTGCCCGCAGCCTTACCTTCAGTTCGTTTGCGTCGAAAGGCTTGGTAACGTAGTCGTCGGCGCCGGCCTCCATTCCTTGCAGAAGGTCCTCGCGCTGACTTCGCGCCGTCAACAGCAGCAGATACACATACGGGGAAGTGTTTCGCTCGCGGACGCGCCGGCAGACTTCAATCCCGTCCATCGCCGGCATCATCCAATCGACGATCGCCAGTCGCGGCGACTCCGCCGCCTCGAGAATCCGCCAGGCCTGCTCCCCATCCTGCGCAACCACCACGTCGTACCCCCACTTGCGCAGGACGGTCTCCAACAGGCGCCTGGAAATCGGATCGTCTTCGGCAATGAGGATCGTCACCCCTTGCCCTCCGTCTTCGACGGGATCCAGGCCTTCCCCGGCCGCGTTCCTTGCAACGGTTGATTCAGATCGAACTCCCTGGTTCCCTGTGTGTTCTTATCGGCGAGAACGGGCGGCGACAAACTCCCTACCCCTCTTTTATCATAGGCAAAACAGCCTCGCATGCCCACCGCCCGATTGCCCCAGGAACTTCGCACAGCCGACTGAGGACAGTCGGAACGGGGCAAGATAGGGCCACGTCTCCGGCCCCGTGCCCCTCTAAGCCTTTCGTTTGTACTTAAGCCTCGACAGCTCGCGGCTGATCCCGGAGTTTCCCCTACCTCGCTGATTCAGAAGGAAATCAACTTCCCGTGTGAAGTTCCTCGGTGATCACGGCGGGACCGGAAGCGGGGGGCACGTCTTCGAGACCCGTCTTCACCGCGGGAAGGATCCATTCGGCGGCCTCGAAGCCCACGTACTTGCAGATGGCCAGGCCGCCCCTGGTGTCGTCGAGGACATCGCCGACCCGGAGCGGACGACCGGCCTGGCGCAACTCGTTCCACGCGGCGTAGACGTTCTCCGCTTCGATCGAGCCGTCTTCCTCATAATCCTTGCGCTTGACGGGTGTGTTGCCCGAGACGTGAGGCTGCCAGCGGAATTGCTGGCTGGCGCTGTCCCTCAAACGGAAGATCTGGTAAGAAGCCATCGCCGATATTATACGGCGAGAAAAACAGACGTGCTTAGAAATGTTTGAAACGTGCGCACGGCCCTGCGTCTGACGACGGGCGGCTGTGCCCGATCGCGGGAAACACCTTTTGGCAACTGCCGGCACAGATGCTGAAAATGGCCATGCGAGAATAAAAGTTCCATGGTTTTCGATCCAAACCGCTACGGGGCTCCCGTGGCGGAGATCCTGGCGTTGGACTTGTCCGGCAACCGGTTGATGCCGTTGGCGATGGGCCGCCGCTCTTGTGCGGAAGCCGAGCGCCGCCTGGATCTCGAGTCCGCACCGTCGCTGTTTCTCGAGGCACGCGCGCCGCAGGCCGCGTATGCGGGACTTTACCTGTATTTTTCCTGCCTTGACCGCTCGCACACGCTGTCGCAGGAGATTGCTACGCCGGACGGGAGCTTCTGGCACGGGATCATGCACCGGCAGGAACCGGACGCGGGGAATTCGGCGTACTGGTTTCACCGGGTGGGTAAGCATCCGGTGTTTCCGGCACTCCTGGCTGCGGCGCGGGAAATCGTGGCACACCAACCGGGACACGGCATGGAGTTTGGTGAAACCTGGGATGCGGTGAAGTTCATCCACTACTGTGAGCAGGCCCGCCGCGCGCCTGGGACGCCGCTGGAACAGGCGGCGCTCGAAATCCAGCGGGCCGAGTGGCAGATCCTGTTCGACTACTGCGCGCGCCCGGCGGGGCATTCGCACATCGAGGAGCCGGCGGCCCTTTGAAGAAACTGCTTCTGCTCGTGCTGCTGGCGCTGGTGGGCGCGGCGGGCTGGTTTTTGACGCGGCCGGCGGCCCCACAAGAGGTGCCCTTCGCGAAAGCGCGGCGGGAACGGCTGGTGGCGAGCCTGTCGACTAACGGCAAAGTCGAGCCCGCGGAATGGCGGCCCATCAGGGCGGAGAAGGGCGGCTTGATCGAAAGGCTCCTGATCGAAGACGGCCGGCCGGTGGGCGCTGGGGCCGTCGTCGCCCTGCTGAAGGCGGAGGAGACGCAGAACGAACTGGCGGCCGCCGAGGCCAGGGTCGCGGCGGCCCGAGCGGACCTGGAACGGTTTGACCGGGGCGGCCGCCCGTCGGAACTGACGGAAATCGACAATGCAGTGGCGCGTGTCGAGTTCGACCGCCGCCAGGCGCAGCAGGAGGCTGAATCTTTGAAACGGCTGGTCGACAGGAATGCCGCCACCCGCGTCGAACTCGAGGCCGCCGAACGCAAATTGACCTCGCTCGATCTGGAGGCCAAGTCGCTGGCGCGGCGGAAATCGTCGTTGGTCACGGCCGCCGAACGGACGGCGGCTGAATCGCGCCTGCGAGAAGCCGAATCGGCCACCCGGGAAGCGCGCCGCCGCATTTCGCTGGCCGGGATCATGTCGCCGATTTCGGGTGTCGTCTACAATCTGTCGGTGCGTTCAGGCGCCTATCTCCAGCCGGGCGACCTGATCGCCAATGTCGGCCAGGTGAAACGGCTAAGGGTCCGTGTGGCCGTGGATGAACCGGAGCTTGGCCGGGTCGCCGTGGGTCAACCGGTAGAGATCGGCTGGGACGCGCTGCCGGGCGTCGTGTGGAAAGGCGCGGTGGAGCAAATGCCCTCGGAGATCGTCGCGTCAGGCACGCGGCAGGTAGGGCAGGTGATCTGCACCATCGACAATGCCGATGGACGTCTGCTTCCAGGGACCAACGTGATCGCCGAGATCCGCACCGCGGTGGTGGAGGATGCGATCTCGATCCCCAAGGAAGCGCTGCGCACGCAGGGCGGGCAGAGCGGTGTCTTCCGGCTGTCGGGCGCCCGGATCGAATGGCGGCCGGTTCGCGCGGGCATCTCCAGCGCCACCCGCTCGCAAATTCTCGAAGGATTGCCGGACGGCGACTTCGTGGCCCTGCCCACCGATCGCGTGCTCAGCCACCAGCAGAACGTCCGGCCCATTTACCCGTGACCTCCGGCAAGAGGTTCGATGTCGCCGGCATTGGCCTGAATGCCACAGATACACTCATCCTGGTGCCGCGCATGCCGCCTTACGCCGGCAAAGCGGCGTTCACCGAAGAGATGCTCAGTCCGGGCGGCCAGGTGGCCACCGCGATGGTAGCCTGCGCGCGCCTGGGGATGAGGGTCAAGTACATCGGCACGGTCGGCGACGACGAGCGCGGGCGGGTGCAGTTGGCGAGCTTGCGGGAGGCGGGCATGGACCTGAGCGATGTCTACGTGCGCCGCGGCTGTCCGAATCAGACGGCTTACATCCTGATCGATCGCGCGACCGGCGAGCGCACTGTCTTCTGGCGTCGCGACGAATGCCTTCGGTTACGGCCCGAGGAGATTCAGCCCGAGGCGATCCTGCCCGCACGCCTTCTCCACATCGATGGCCACGACATCGATGCCGTGGGGAAAGCCGCCCGTATCGCCCGCGGCGCCGGGATCCCGGTTACGGTCGATGTCGACACCATCTATCACGGCTTCGAGCGGGTGCTGCCCTCGGTCGACTACCTGATCACGAGCTCGGAATTCCCGATTCAATGGACCAACGAACCGGACCCGTTCAAGGCGCTGGAGCGCATGCGCGCGGAGTACGGGATGCGCATGGCGGCCATGACCCTGGGAGCGCATGGGGCGCTTGCCCTTACCGAAGATGGGTTCACCTACTCGCCGGCTTACATCGTCGACTGCGCCGACACAACCGGTGCGGGCGACGTCTTCCACGGCGCCTTCTGTTACTCTGTCCTTCAGAACATGACCACCCGCGAGGGGCTGGACTTGGCCAATGCTATGGCCGCGCTCAATTGTACGGCGATCGGCGCACGAGGGGGCATCGCCGGGCTGGACCAGGTCCGGACTCTGATGGCCCGGGGCGAACGCCGCATCGACAAGCGCTATCAATCCCGGAATGTTGACCGATGATTCCGCTACGCGACATTCTGCCCAGCCGCTCGACCCCGATCGTCACGATCGGGATCATTGTGGCCAACATCCTGCTGTTTCTTTATGAGATGAGCCTGGACTCGTTCACTTTGAACGAGTTCATCTACACCTACGCCATCGTGCCGGAGCGCCTCCAGTACGCCGATATTGTCACCTCCATGTTCCTGCACGGCGGCTGGATGCACCTCATCGGCAACATGTGGTTCCTTTGGATTTATGGCGACAATGTCGAAGACGTCCTGGGCCACGGAAAGTACCTGCTGTTCTACCTGCTCTGCGGCGCCGCGGCGGGTGTCCTTCAGATCGCAGTGAACCCGGATTCCCGGATCCCGCTGCTGGGCGCGAGCGGCGCCATCGCCGGCGTGATGGGCGGTTACATGATCAAGTTTCCGCACGCGCGGATATTGACGCTGTTGCCCATCTTTTTCATCATCACCTTCCAGGAGATTCCGGCCTACCTGATCCTCATCTACTGGTTCGTGATTCAGTTTTTCAGCGGCGTGGGCTCGATCGCCAGCGCCCACCAGGGCGGTGGCGTGGCGTGGTTTGCGCACATCGGCGGATTCCTGGCCGGCATGATCCTGATCAAGACCCTGCGTACGCGCGAGCGCTACAGCCGGCGCTCCGATCTGCGGTGGTGATCACGCTTTATTCGCGCACCGGTTGTCACCTCTGCGAGGATGCCAGGGAGATCCTGGAAGAAGCCTGCGGCCGGCTGAGGGCGAAAGGGTCGACGGTGGAACTGGAAGAGACCGACATCGACGCCGACATCCGGCTGCGAAGGCTGTATTCCGATGATGTGCCGGTGGTCGTCATCAACGGGCGGGAAGCCTTCCGGTACTTCGTTCACGCGGACAAGCTATGGAAGATCCTCAACCTGTAAAGCTGGACATTCTCGCCATCGCGGCCCACCCGGATGACGTCGAGCAAACCTGCGGCGGCACCCTCATCCGCATGGCTGAGATGGGCTACCGCACCGGTGTTCTCGACCTCACCGCCGGCGAAATGGGAACCCGCGGCACTCCTGAACAACGCATCGCCGAATCGAACGAGGCGGCGCGGCGCCTGCTCGCCTGCTGGCGAGGCAACATGCGCTTCCCCGACGCGCGCCTGGAAAATATCATCTCGGCGCGCATGTCGCTGGCCCTCCAGATTCGCGTGTTGAAGCCAGTGGTGGTGATTTTGCCCTATTGGGAAGCCCGCCATCCCGACCACTACCGTGCCAGCGAACTAGGCTTTGAGGCGAGTTTCCTCGCCGGTCTGCGCAAGCTGGATGAAGAGACTGAACCGCACCGGCCCTACAAGATTCTGTACTCGTCGCTGTACGCGAACGTGACCCCTTCGTTCGTCGTCGATATCAGCGCCCAGTTCGACCGGCGCATGGACTCCCTCCTGGCCTATCGTTCGCAGTACGGTGATTCCGATGCGGGCTCGGACCTTTTTCCAAACGAAGGCGAGATCCGCGAGCGCTTGGGGGCGATTGCCCGTTTCTACGGCAACCTGATCGGCGTACGGTACGGCGAGCCGTTTGTGGTCAAGGAGACGCTGCGGGTGGACGACGTGGTCGCGATGGGAGTGAGAAGTCTGTAGGTTGAGTTGTCATCGATCTCCTTGCGCTTGCGTCCGGTCGTCGACCGCTATACTGGTTACGGGTGCTGAGCGATGGCTGTGGCGACTGTTTCCACGAAGTATCAAATTGTGATTCCGCGCGAAGTTCGGCAGAGGCTCAAGATCAAGCCCGGTGATCAGTTCGCATTCGACCTTGCAGGGGATGTTCTCCGCATGGTGCCGGTTCGCCCTATCAGGGAACTGCGCGGATTTCTTAAGGGTGTCAAGAACGATTTCACACGAGAAGCTGACCGGGAGTTTTAGGTGCATCTTGCCGACTCGTCGGTATGGATCGAACATTTCGTCGGCGGACCCAATGCCGAGACTTATCTTCCGATCCTGGAAGACCCTGGGAACCTGATCGTCCCGACGATCGTGATCTACGAAGTGTGCCGGTTTCTTTTGAGAAAGGGTGGCCGCGCCGCCGCCTTCGAAGGCGCGCGTCAACTGGAACTCGGCATCGTGATCGGCCTCGATACCGCCATTTCCCTACGGGCGGCCAAACTAGGTCACCAGCATAACCTGCCGGCGGCCGATTCGATTGTATACGCGACGGCGCAGCAACACAACGCGACCTTGTGGACTCAAGACGAGGATTTCCGCAAGCTCCCTGGGGTCCGATACTTCCGGAAGAAGTGACTTTACGTCACGAGCGCTTCGTCGGCAGGTCCTCCGGATCGTCGGGCGGTTCTTCTTCCTCCGCCGATTGAGGCGGTGGCTGCGTCTTCTCCCACTTCAAGGACGGCCAGGACCATTCGGCCTTTCGCACTGAAACGTGGGCCGCGATTCCGCCCACGCCCACCAGCACCATGACCGTGGGGATGGCCGTCAACCATACGCTTCGGCGGATGCGCCTGCTGAGGACGGCGTTCTCCGGGTGGAGCGGATCGACGAAACACACCGCCTGGCGCCCTGCCGGGTACTGATCCACCAGGTCGGCGATGTCGCCCCAGAACCGCGAGGAGAAATGCAATAGCTCGAACCGGTTGCCGCGATAGTGCGTGCCCTCGAATTCGTAGTCGTAGTACACGTTCCAGTACATGCGGGCGCGGTCGGCCCGGTTCATCTGGCTCACCGCGATGGTACAGGGGGTCTCGACCCAGTGGCGCGAACGCAAGGTTTCGAACACCGAAAAGTAAACGGCCGCTCCCACCAACAGCAGCAGCGAGGCCAGCGAAAACGCAGCCCACGCCAGAATGGATGAGAATTGAGCGGGTGTCATTCGGCAGACGCTCGGTCGTTCGCCTTCCCTAGTGTCGCACGGCGGCCGCCATCGAGGTTTTGAACGCGTTCAAGATTTCTCTTGACAGCCCCGCCGTGTCGCCGTAGACTCTAATTGAACGCGTTCAAAAAGAGAGAACATCATGTACATCGTCGAAACCTACCTGGCCTACCTGGCCATCAGCATCGCGGTCACCGTTTGGGTGGCCCAGACGTTGTTCAAGCGCGGCCGTGTTTTTCTGGTGGACGCGTTCGGAGGCAACGAAACCCTGGCCGACTCGGTGAACCACCTGCTCGTGGTCGGCTTCTACCTCATCAATGTCGGTTATGTCACCCTCGCCATGCGGACCGAGGCCATTTTGGGAAATCTTCGCCAGGCCCTGGAACTGCTGTCGGACAAGATCGGCGTCGTCCTGTTGATTTTGGGCCTCATGCACTTCTTCAACCTGTGGCTGTTCTCGCGGCTGCGCAAGCGGGCGCGGCCCGAGCCTCCACCGGTGTTTCCCGACGAGTACCTTCCGGAGAAATAGCATGCACCCGGTTCGCTGGCTCACCGTTCTCTACGACCCGGACTGCGGGTTGTGCACCGCGGTCAAGGACTGGCTGAAATCGCAGGAGGCCGACATCCGGCTGCAACTGGTGCCGGCCGGTTCGACCGCCGCCAAACGGCTTTTCCCGTCCCTGACGGGACGCGAGGAACTGATCGTGGTCAACGACCGCGGGGGCGTGTATCGCGACACCCGCGCCTGGATCATGGTACTGTTCGCTTTGCGGAAATACCGGGGGCTCTCGAAGCGCCTCGCGAGCCCCGCGCTGATGCCTCTGGCCCGTCAGGCGTTCCTCCTGGTGTCGAGCTATCGTTCGGAGATCTCGACTTGGCTGGGGATGCTGCCGGAGGCGCAGTTGGCGGACCGTCTGCGCCAGATCGGCGTTCCCCATTGTTGATTTCCAGGTGGCGCCGGGCGACACAAAACGTCGCCCGGCGGCATGAGTGAAAGAATGAAAACCCGATCCAAATCCGACGAAACCCGCGCCCGCATCCTCGCCGCCGCCCTCGAGTTGTTCCGGCGCCAGGGCTTCGGCCAGACGACCATGCGCGAAGTGGCGAACGAAGCCGGTGTCGCCACCGGCGCGGCGTATTACTATTTCGACTCCAAGGAGGCCATCGTGATGGCCTTCTACCAGCAGGCCCAGGACGAGGTGCACGAGCGGATCGTGTCGACCCTTTCCCGCAAGAAAGGCGTGCGGGCCCGCCTCCGCGCCATCCTCGAACTGCGCCTCGACTACTTCGCGGCCAATCGCAAGTTTCTCGGCGCGCTGTTGAGGCACGCCGCCGATCCGGCCGATGCCCTCTCGCCGTTCAGCCGCGAGACCGAATCGATTCGCGAGGGCGACATCGCCCACTTTGCCGCCGCGCTCGAAGGCGTCAACCCGCCCGCCGACCTCGCCCCCCACCTGCCGCGGCTTTTGTGGCTCTACCAGATGGGCATCATTCTGTTCTGGTTACACGATCCGTCGCCTTCGCAAAAGCGCACCTGGGACCTGATCGACAAGAGCCTGACGCTGGTCGTCCAACTCATTCGCCTGGCCGGATTCCCTCTCCTGCGGCCGCTGCGGAAGCGCGTGGTCGACTTGCTGGAGAGCGTGATGGGAGCGCCGCCCCTTGTTGCCGGCCGCACGCAGCCCTAGAATGTCGGCATGAACCGACGTTCCTTCACCCGCCTGGCCGCCGCCGGTACGCTCGGCGCCGCAACGCTTCCGTCCGCATCGGGATTGCCCCGGCGCCGTCTGGGCGCGATTTCGTTTCAGGCCTCGATTCTCGGCCTCGGCGCGCAGCACCTGGGGGACCGTGACGTAGAGCAGTCAACGGTCGACGAGGTTCTCGCCGAAGCCATCGAACACGGCCTCAACTATGTCGACACCGCTCCCACGTACGGTCTTTCCGAGGAGCGTCTCGGCCGCGCGCTCAAGGGCAAGCGCGACCGGGTCTTCCTCGTTTCCAAGGTGGAAACCCTCACCAAAAGCGACGTCCTTTACCAGATTCGCGACAGCCTCCACAAGCTGCAAACCGATCATCTGGATTGCGTTCATATCCACAACATCAGCCGCGAGGACCGCTATCCGACCCTGCAACTCGCGCTCGGCAAAGATGGGACGCTGGGCGGCCTGCTGGAAGCAAAAAAGCAGGGCATGATCCGGCACATCGGCTGCACCGCGCACTTGCGTCCCGCCCGCGTGCTGCCCGTTTTCGAGACCGGCGCGATCGAACTGTTCATGTGTACATTGAACTTCGTCGAACGCCACATCTATGGCTTTGAAGAGAAGGTGCTGCCGGAAGCGCGGAGGCGGCAGATCGGCGTGATCGGCATGAAAGTGTTGGGCGGTCCGGTGAAGGGCGGCGCCCGGCTGATGAGCGCATCCGACTACGCCGCGACGTTGCGCTACGTGTGGGGACTGCAGGGGGTCAGCGTGGCCATCATCGGGATGCGGACAGTGGAGGAACTTCGCCAGGGACTTGCGGCGGCGCGCGCGTACCAACCGCTCAAGACCAGTGAGTTGACCCAGATCACGAGCCGTGGGAAGACGCTCGCGGCGGAGTGGGGCCCGCTGCGCGGACCCGCCGTGTAGAAGAGGTCACTCTGCCCGGAAGTTCGCGATCGCTTCAGACGTCCTCAGCGCGCGGCCGTAAACGCGGACTTGACGGATCTCGCCGTCCAATCCAACCCCGATCCGCAACGTCGCGCCGCCGTTCGCCGATTGCAGATGAGGATGCAAGCGGCCCCAGCCGAACTGCCGGGCGTCTCCGCCGTCGCACAGGCGCCCATCGATCACGAACGAGATGATCTTCGGGCCTCCGTCGACAATCACGGCCAGGTGATGGGGTTTTCCCGACTCGATCCATCCTTACCTCACGTACCACGAGCGTGATCACGCAGATCACCTCGTCGGTGGCGCAACGAAATCGATCACCTGACGGTCATTGCGCCGATAGACAGCGAAGTCGGTACGGTCAATCGTGAGCACCCGGCAG
>JBJXGR010000462.1:0-47710 GCA_046160045.1 Bryobacteraceae bacterium | reverse complement strand
CGCAAGGGAGGGCTGGCGTTCGAACTCGGTTTCCGCACACCTTCTCATTGAGGGCGCACCCGCCGGTCGCTTTCAACTCGCCACTCGGCATGCGGGCCCAGTAAGATCTACGAAGGCTAACCCCAGCGGCGGTTCCACCCCTCGATTTCGGGACCCAACTGATCTGGCGCGTCTCCAGGGCCGAGCCCGCGGAATCCCCGGACACGGTGGAACGTGAGGAAGTTGGTGTCGTGTTGACTATGGGCGCCGCCAAGACCGTCGTCGAAGGCGGTGCGGGACGCGACCACCAGATCCTCGCCGTCAAAGTCGAAATCGGCGTAGTGAAAGCCGTGGAACGCGGCGTCCGGATGATGCAGGATCACGGTCGCGATGCGCCATCGGCGCAGGTCCGTCGAGTGAATCAGCGCTAGCGTGTTGCGTACGCGCTCCACGTTCACGATCTTGTGGCGCGGAGGAACCCAGTTGGTCAAACTCCAGTAACGGCGGCTGGTGGAATCGAACCGGACAATGAACTTCTTGCAGCCTCCCGGAAACGTGACGATGTCGTGGAGAGAATCCACACCCAGCAGCCTGCCATCCAGGCTGCAGCGGGCGATCAACGCCTTCTCCTCAGGTCCCCCGCGATAGTCCAGACGCATCATCAGGGCGGGAAGTCCGTCCGGTCCCACGGTGATGGTCCCTTCCACAATGCCCGCGAACTTGCCGTTCAGCCAGGTCGGATTGAACTCCACGGGAGTGGACAGAGTCCAGCTATCCTGTCTCAGCAGGTCGGCGCCGGCCGGGGCCGACATGACACGGAAGCGGAAATCCGATGCCCAGCAGAGGTCTTTCGGCCCCAGGCGGTCGAACACGGAGCCGAACCAGATGCGCCCCTGGTGTTCGACGACCGATCCGGCGTTGGTGACCAGAGGCAGATCGTGTCGATACTGGCCCGTGTTCGCGTCCACGGGCGTGGTCCAGTGTTCGCCGCCGTTGCGGGAGCGGTAGATAACCAGGCGGCGGTTGCTGCCACCCTCGGTTCCGATCATATAGAGCGCGCCGCGATGAAGGAAGATCGTCGGCCAGAAACAGGGCTGGACGTTGGTCACCGGCTCCCATGTCTTGCCGGCGTCCCGGGAGCGGAACAGCCGCGTAACGGCGGCTGTTTCTTCCGTGGACTTCGGACCGAACAGATCGCACTTGGCCAGCAGCCAGCCGTTCGGCAGCTTCAGAATCCCAGGTGAAGAAAGATAGATCCCGGAACTTGCCGGCGAGTGGGCGATGACGGTGCCGGGCACCGCCGAAAAGTCGGGCCATGGCTGAGCGAAAGCGGTCGGCGCCATGCCCGCGGCGATCCCGAGAAACGCGCGACGTTCCATGTCGATCAGTTCAGCACACTTTGCCAGCAATCCGTCCACAGGCAACAGTGCTCCCTGCGGTCAGCCTCTGGCGTGAGATCGAATCGTAAGCGCGAGCCCTGCCGCGGCGGAGACGGCGACACACGGGGTGAACGAATAGGTGGTGCGGCATCTGTCCTCAAATCGCGTCCCGAAGAACGCAATACGTCTCGAAACACCCCAGGATTGTGCCGAAACGCGTCAGCGGGATCGATCACCAGCAGTGAATGACGCTGGCGATGCTATTCGCAGGGGCATCGTGAAATACGCCTTCTCTTCCCGCCGGTAGCTTCTTTCTCTGCCGTCCTGGCCCGCTGTCTGGAGGCTCGGCAAGAACTCTGGCGAAGGCCGCGCATGCGATCAGTACACACTGGCCGACTTCACGTTATCTATCGTCAGGCCCGACCGCTTCTGCTTCAACTCGATACTTCGGTGTTGCAACAATGGGCAGCATGGCTTTGATCGTTTTCTTCCGGGGTATCAACGTTGGAGGACACAGGGCTTTTCGTCCGAGCGTGCTCGCCAAAGAACTGGGCATCTACGATGCCGTGAACGTGGGCGCCGCAGGCACGCTTGTCGTTCGCAAACCTGGGTTGCGCGCAAAGTTCCTTGCCGAATTGCGCCGGAACCTGCCGTTTGAAGTAACAATCGCTTTCTGCGACGGCAGTGATCTGATTCGACTAGAGATGGACAATCCGTTTGGATCTGAGCCACCGCCCGCAGATGTTGTTCCATTTGTAAGCATCCTGTCGGAGGGTGCACGCCGCAAAGTTTCTCTTCCGATTGCTCTTCCGGAAGGTGGGGAGTGGCTTGTGCGAGTCATTGGCTCGAAGAATCGTCTCGTGTATGGGGTGTACCGCCGCCACATGAAAACGATTCGATATCTCGGCCAGATCGACAGGCTCTTTGGGGTACCGGCGACAACACGCAGTTGGAACACAATACTCTCAGTGCTACGGATTCTGAGATCCCACGACCCCCGGCAACTAGAAGACTGACTAGACCGCCGGAACTGGGAACGTGGATAGGCAACGATCGACGGCGCAGTGTAGAGCAGCCGGTTCCCCCCCCCGAATGTCATGGCCCGCAGTCGGCCCCCCGGCCGGCTTCCCTCTGCCGTGAGATACGTTGCTGTACTTTTAAAACCGGGGCTTAGTCGATCGCCCGTCGAGACGCCGGCCGCGCGCCACCGCGAGTTCCACCGCCTGATGATACAATCGAGCTTCGCTTTTTTCTGAAGGGTCTCGGCTACGTCGCCGAACTTCATCTGTGGGTACTCCGGCGTGAACATCTTCAAGAGCCCTGGCCTCGCCGCCGTCGACGCTTCTGCAAAAGCGGTTCCCGGTTCGCCAAGGGATGCCGCTCCAGTTCCCTTTGGAAGCAGCGAATCCGGTCGACCGCGTGAATCTGGGCATGCCCGCGGCCACGATCGGCCGCTCGACCTATGGTGTGATCCGCAGCCTGAAAGGCGACGCCCGCAATCTCCAGAGGGCGCTTCGCCTGCATTCCTGAAGATGCGGCGTCTCGTCACCGGATCGATCCTGATCGCTGTGTTGGGCCTTTCGGCCCTTGAAGCTCAGACTATTTTCATCGCACGCCATGCGGAACGAACCGGCGAGCCCGATCCGCCGCTCAACGAAGAAGGACAACGCCGCGCCGAGGCGCTCGCCAGACTCTTGACTGATGCCGGCGTGTACTACTTCTACTCGAGCGATACCCTACGTGCACGCCAGACCGCCGAACCTCTGGCACGGCGCGCCAACCGTCCGGTGGAGGCTGTCCCACAGGCCGAATGCGACCAACTCATCGCCCGAATCCGCAAGACGGCCCACCCGGAACGGCCCACCCTGGTCATCGGTCACCGCCAATCCGTTCCACGGATCGTCAAGGCTCTCGGCGGCGGCGACATTCCCGAACTCCGCAGCGACGAGCACGATCGCCTCATCGTGCTGACGATGCTGCCAGGCGGACGGGCTTCCGCACTGACGCTCCGATACGCTCCCTAGGTCTTCCCTAGGTCTGGCGAATCATCGGGTGAGGGTCGCGATGAGGGCGGCGCGAACCTTTCGACCCCGTATGCGCTGAACGAGCGGTGCTGCCAGTGCTGCCGGAACCCTTTCCACGAAACCTGATTCACAATGGTTCTTAAATACCCGGACTCTGGAATTCGGAGGCTCGGCGTCGATCGATGAGCAGGATCCTCGTTGGGCTCAGTTCCGTCAGGTTGGGGCCTTGCTGCATGGCTGCAGCGGGTCGGACGCCCTCGATCGGTTGTCGCGCTATGAGGCCCGCTTTCGCCGCTCCTTCTATTCGGCGTTGGCCGAATTGCGTTGTCGGAAGAATCATAAAGCGAATGAAGAACGCGTCGCGGCCCCGACCGTTTAGGGAGGGGGTTGAATGCGGGCCCTTCAACGGAGCGGTGTCTGGCACCGAAGCGAAGCCAACCGAAGCCATTGGACAAACCCATTCTTCGCCAGTGAAATCAACCGTGTGCCGCCAAATTGGCTTTGTTCCGCCAAATCTCAATCCAGCCCATCAGTGCCGCCGACGTCAGGGAGCGAACCAGCCGCATCCGAACCGCGGCCGGAAGGCTGCGGAGACGCGTGGTGCCTGGCACCACGCAAAGTGTGCCGGAATGAACAGCCGCGCCTCCGAGACTACTCAGCCGCGTGGTGCCTGGCACCACGAAAGTGTGGCGGAATGAACAGCCGCGCCCATGGGACTACTCGGCCGCGTGGTGCCTGGCACCACAAATAGCCGGTCTCCGACCGGCGCAACCAGAAAAAGGCCAAACTCGAGAGCAGGACCGCGCCGGGCGACGCAAGGGCGATTGGTTGGGATCAAAAAGAAAAGCGGCTGCCCTCGGGCAGCCGCCTTGATCAAGTTACAAACAAGTTACGAAATGGAAACTAGAAAATCAGCTTGGCGCCCAACTGTATCTGCCTGGGGTCGCCGGCGCCGGTGATCCGGCCGAACGCTCCCGCCGAAGTGACGGCCGCTCCCGGGTTCCCAAAGTTAGCGTGGTTCGGCATGTTGAAGAACTCGAACCGAAGCTGGAGCTTCATGCGCTCCATAATCGTCGTGTCTTTCAACACGCTGACATCGAAAACGATTTCTCCCGGCCCGTACAGGTGGTTACGGGCCGAGTTGCCAAACGTGAACGGCTGGGGAACCACGTACCCGCTGGTGTCAAACCAGCGTTCCAGCGTCCGCTCTCCGCGGGAAAGGGCACCGACCTTAGTAACATCCGCCCGGTTGGCATACCATCCCGTCTGCGACGGGGCGAACGTCACCGAGAAAGGCGTCCCGGTGCGTAACAGAGTGATTCCGGCAATCTGCCAGCCTCCCACGATCCGCCCGAGCGCGTTGTTCGAGTTGGCAAAACGTTTGCCGGGGCCGAACGGCAGGTCGTAGCTGTAGGCCGCCGTGAAGATGTGACGCCGGATCTGGTCGGAATTACCGCGATCGAGCGAGGTATTGTAGGGGTTCTGGGTGCCGCCCACAATCGGTACGTTGTCAAGCGAGCGGTTCCACGCATATTCGACCTGCAAGCTCACGCCGTTGGAATACCGCTTGATCAACTCCAGTTGGAGTTGGTGGATCGTGGAATCGCCCGCGCCCTTCAACATGTTGATGTCGGACCACGGCTGATACGGCCGCCGCGGCTGAATCGCCCCCAACTGCTGAACCGCCGGGAGGTTGACGTTGAAGTTGTAGAAGGGAAGGTTGCTCGTCTTGTTGCCCACGTACGACGCCCGCAGACCTATGTTGCCAGGCATCTGGCGCTCCACGGTGAGGTTCCACTGGTTGGAGGCGCCGTTCTTGATCCTGGGGTCGACGATGGTAATGACAGGATTTGCCGCGAACGACCCGCTCCCCTGGAACGGCCGCGCCAGGGTAAGCGACGGCGTTCGCCCAGGCAGCGATTCATAGGTCTCCGCCAGCAGAAACGGCGGATTCGAGAAGCCCATCTGGCGGAAGCCAATGAATACCGGCAGGAAGTTGTAGTAAATCCCGATGCCGCCGCGGATCACGGTTTTGTTGTCCGAGAACGGGCGGTAGGCAAACCCGAAGCGCGGCGCGAAGTTGTTCTGGTCGGCATGCAGCACCGTCGCGTCCTTGTCGAGCGTGATCGGATACGCGCTGAACAGCTTCTGTTGTCCCTGCGGCGGCAGATCGGCCCGCGGAATCACGAGCTTTCCGCTCGCGAAGTCGAAGTTGGCCTGCGCCAGGTCGCGTTCCTTCCACGTGGTCTGGAGCATGTAGCGGACGCCGTAGCTCAGGGTCAGCTTGGGATTGACCTGCCAGTCATCCTGCGCATACACGCTGTAGCGGGTGGCGTAGAACAGATTCACGGCGCTCGGCGTTGCGCGCGAGGTCGTGTTCGGATAGCCGAGCAGAAAGTCGGCGAACGCGTGAGCCGGTAGAGCCGTGGTCACGTCCGTGGTGTAGCGGCCCGTGAACGCGAACGAGCCGAAAGCCGCCTCATTGGCTGTACCGGTCAGCAGTCCGAAGGCGCCTGGAGGCGAGGACATGCGGAAATTGCCGATGTCCGCACCCGCCTTCATCGTGTGTTTGCCCTGGATGACGGTGATGTTCTCAATAAACTGCCGGGTCAGTTGCTTACCCCGTTCACTCCCGCCGTAGTCGCCGATCGACGTGTAGCCGTTGATCGCGATTTTCGGAAGGCCTCCCAGGGGCAGCGGTCCATACAGGTCTGGGAAGATCGTCCGCGGATCGAAGTCACGGTTCATTCCCTGACGGACCGGACCATGGTAGGTATAACCGATCCGCGCTTCATTGAGTATGCGCGGCGAGAAGGTGTGGTTCCACGTCAGGTTCCCGACGCGAGTGTCGTTGCCGCCGTTGTCCCAGGAGCCGTATCCAATCGGGAACGCCTGCGCGACGAAGTACGGATTGGCCTTCGAAATGTTGCCCGTAAACCAGAGCGAATCCCGCTCGCTGAGCCGGTGATCGACGCGCACGAAATAGCGGTTGATATCCGAGTCGTTCTTGATATTGGCCGCGTAGTTGGCCAGAGTGCCCGCCAGGTTCGGAAGCGGCACGCGCTGGAGCAGGGTCGCCGACCGCGAGTCGATTCGATTGGACGGAATCTTATTGTCCGCGAACGGAACTCCCGACAAGGGATCGATGACGGTCGCCAGGCCCGTATAGTCGCCGGCGCGCATCGCCGCGGTAGGGACGCTCAGGCCGGTGATGGCACGAGGAGCGCGTTCCTTCAGCGCCTCGTAGCCGCCGAACACAAAGGTCTTGTTCTTGATGATCGGGCCGCCCGCCATGAAACCATATTCGTTCCGGTTGAACGGAGGATTGGCTCGTCGGCCGGTCGCAGGGTCACGGGCGCCGAAGTAGTTCGTCGCCGCGTACTCCCGGTTGCGGTTGAAGTAGAACAGCGTGCCGTGCAACTGGTTGGTGCCCGACTTGGTGGCGATGGTTGCCGAGACGGCGCCTTCGAACTCCGCCTTCTGGCTGTTGGAGTCCATCTTGAATTCGCTCACCGCGTCGATCGAGGGCAGTGTGGACATGCCATGGCGGTACGAATACGCGCCGCCGCCGTTGCCCGGATCGTTGAAGGCCGCGCCGTCCACGTTGAAGGACATGCCGCCCCAATAGGAACTCCCGGCCACGCGCGGGTTCGACGCGCTGTCGGAAGTCACTCCCGCCGAGATGCGGATCAGACGGTCGAGAAAGCGGCCGTTCAGAGGTACGGTCGTGATCTGCTGCGCCGGCATGATGTTGCCGATCGTCGCGTTTTCGGTGTTCACCACCGGCGCGGCCCCGGTGACTTCGACGGCCTGCTGAACGGCGCCAACCTCCAGCGTCACGTCCTGACGCGTCGTACGGGTGGGCAGCGTGCCGATTCCCCTGATGATGTTCGGTTTGAAGCCGGTCGCTTCAATTCGCAGAGTATATTGACCAAACGGCAGGCCGGGGATGGTGTATTCGCCGTCGGCGCCGGTCTGTGTCTTGGTCTCAATCCCGGTAGCTTCGTTGGTCGCGGTGACGCTGGCGGTTGGAACCGAGGCGCTCGACGCGTCGCGCACGTTCCCGACGATGGTGCTGGTGACGTTTTGGGGCAGAGCGGCCGAAGTGACCAATGCCGCCGCCAACACAAAACGGAGGATGTGTTTTGCCATATTCTCCTGATTTCAATTTCCCTGAAGATGCGCGCGTACCCGTCCGCGCGGACTGCCTTCGTTATGAACCCACTTATACCAGTTTGCGCCGGAGCACGCCACCCGGTTGCCCTTCCGTCGGGCGAGCGCTAAGGAGCGGACTGCCCGTTCCGGCGCACGTTCGAGTCCACGGCGTTAATTCCCACGAGTCAACGGCCCGTAGAGTTCGGGCCGCCTGAACCGATAGAGATACTCTGGTTCCGCCCGCGCCGCCGTCAGATCGCCGCGCCGGAAGTCCGCCAGAAGCATCGCCGACTCGCCGGGTTCACCAGTCCAATCGGCCAGCACCTCGCCACGCGGTCCGATGGCCATGCCGCCGCCAGGAAATTCCTGCGTCACGCCGGCGCATTCCACGCGTCCCGTGTAGTTCGACGCCAGGCCGAAGACACCATTTTCGACGCAGCGCGCCCGCAGCGCGGGTCCAGCCCAGGCAGCCCATCCTTGCGGCGTGACCGGCGTGGGGTCGGCGGCGAACGGAAACAGCACGATGTCGACACCATCTACCGCCAGCAGCCGGGTCGACTCCGGCAGCAGAGCGTCGAAGCAGATGTTGACGCCAACCCGGCCAAAGGGCGTCTCCGCCGCACGGGCCTCGGCTCCGCCGTTGTAGAACGGCATCTCGAACATCGGTACGTGCAGTTTCCGCCACGTTCCCACTACCCCACCCGGGCCGGCCAGTACGTGTGTGTTGTGCAACAGGTTGCCCGCGTCCTCCAGCAATCCCGCCGCGACCCAAAGGCCGTTTGCCTTCGCAATCGCGGTGAGCCCTTCAACCGCCGGGCCGTCGACCGGTTGCGCCATGCGCCGCGCTGCCTGGAGCGCTTCCCGCAACCAGGCGGCGTGATCGCCCACCGGATGGTTCGGCACGAAGCCGGTCAGCGACAGTTCCTGGAACAGGACAAGCCTCGCTCCCTCCGCCGCCGCCCGCGCACACCAGCGGCCGATCTTCTCGAGGTTCTGTTCCACTTCGCCGGGACGGCTGTCTACGGCGACGGCTGCCACTCTCACGTCTTCCATCGATCACCAGCGAGTCATTATAATAGGAGAAGTCTCCTCACATGTTCTTCCGACGCGAACGCCCCAAGATCTTCACCTTTGAAGAGCGCCTCCAATCGCTCAAACAGAATGGGTTTCAGGTGGAACCCCTCACCGGCGGCCGTGCGCAACTCACGCGGCAGGGATACGGCGCCATCGTCGAGAACGCCTCCGGCGAGGTCAAGATCACCGTCCGCCCCGGCGTGCTGGTCGGCGGCGAGATCGCCACGCTGGTCGACGGCGGTTTTCAGAAGTACTTCATGACGCCGTCGGGCCGGAAGGTGCCGGCCTTGGCCGAACAATTGAAGGCCGTTCACGCGTTCCAGGAAGATCTGCGCGAAAGCGCCGGCCTGACCAGCCTCTATAACGAATCCCTCGGCACCACGTCTACCCGCTACCTTTATGACCGGGTAAAGGATCGCGACCGCGGGGTTCCCAGGCGTCCCTGGGAATAGTCGAGCGTTCCTTGCTGTAGTCATGGTAGCCTCTTCAAATATGGAGGTACTCATGAACCGCAGGAACCTGCTGCTGGCCGGCGCCGCGCTGGCGGCACCGCTCGCCGGTCAAGCTCCGCCGGCCCCCAAGACCCATCTCAAGGTCGGCGATATGGCGCCGGATTTTGAACTCAGCTCGACTGCTGCAAAAAAGATAAAGCTCTCCAGTTTTCGCGGCGAAAAGAATGTCGTTCTGGCCTTCTTTCCCGCCGCTTTCACTGGTGGCTGAACGAAGGAGATGACTGGATACCAGGCTGGTATCGAAAAGTTCACCTCCACGGATACAGAAGTTTTTGGGCTCAGTACCGATAACACCCCTTCCCTCGGAGTCTTCGCCAAACAGCTCAATCTGCAGTTCCCGCTCCTGAGCGACTTCATGCGTAAGACTTCGGCCGACTACGGGATCTTGATGCCGGATCGCGGCATTGCCAACCGTGCGACGTTCGTCATCGATAAGGAAGGAAAGATCACTTACATCGAAGAGGGCAGCACCGCGGTCAATATCGAGGGCACGGCGACCGCCTGCAGCCGCCTCAAGAAGAGAATCTGACTTCTGGCTCCCCGGCTGGTCTCACCACCGGCGCGGACTCCGGTCCGCGCCGGCGATCCAGGGTTGAACGGCCTGATGGCTTCAAGCCATCGCCATCATCCGCGCACAACCATCCCGCAGTCTGCTGACGACAGCCCGTGCCGCGTTATTGAGCAGCACACCGTCCGAACCGGATGCGATGAACCGCGCGCCCAACTCCCAGAATCGCTCGAACTCATCCGGCTTGGGCAACAGAATTCCCAGGACCTTTCCATGCCTCTTGGCGGCTGCGGCGATCGTGTCAGCCGCCTGGCAGAACACCGGGTGCTCGAACTGGCCGAGAATCCCCAGGCTGTGGGACAAATCCGAGGGGCCGATGAAGAGCACATCGACACCATCGACGGCCGCGATCTCGTCAATGTTGCGAATGGCCTCCGGGCTTTCGATCTGCATGATCCCCAGCAGCGTCTCCCGGGCGGAATCCACGTAGGGGCGGAAATTCGAGCCGAAGTGGCAGGCGCGATTCGAGAACGCGACGCCCCGCACTCCATCGGGCGGATAACGCATGGCTCTGGCGGCGATGACGGCCTCCTCGGCCGTGTCGATGTGAGGAAACATCACGCCCTGGGCGCCGAGGTCGAGCGCCCGGTGCGCCCGTTGGCGGCGATTCGATTCGACCCGCACTACCGGCGCCGCGCCCGCCCCGGAAGCGGCCTGAATCTGGTACAAGGCCTCGCGTTCGCCGCCCGAGCCGTGTTCCAGGTCGACCAGCGCCCAATCGTAGCCGGCGCGTGCCATGATTTCGGCAGCCAGGGCGTCGCCCAGGCTGAGAAAGCAGCCGATTAACGTCTCACCTGATAATAAAGAGGATTTCAGCGGTTTCATAATGATGAACCCGACTGGAGGCTAACATACGCAGGAATGGGTGTCACGCAGGTGCCGGGAGGCGCTCCAAGGCTGTTGAGGTCCCGGCAGTCTATCCGAAGAGCTTGCCGCCTTCGAGCAGGGCCTCCGCAGTCCACGCCATCAGCCACACCAGGTGCTCCGGAGGCCGCTTCGATGTGGTTCCGTCCACCCGGATGTACCCGTCCGGCGGCCAGGTGCTTGCGCCGGTGTGATCGAGCAGCCACTGCCGCGTCTTGCGGATCTTCGGAAGACAGGGGCTGAACAGGGCTACCTTTGAAAACCTGCTTCCCGGGACGATAGGATATAAGGTTACCGCAGGTCGAAACGAGGAACTGTTCGTGATTGTCGGTGTGCCGAAAGAGAGTTTTCCCGGCGAGAGGCGTGTGGCTCTGGTGCCGATGGTGATTCCGAACCTGGCCAAGGCCGGGCTGGAAGTTCTTCTGGAGACAGGAGCGGGGACAGAAGCGGGGTACACGGACGCCGCTTACGAGGCAAAGGGAGCGAAGATCGTTCCCTCGCGGGCAGCGGTCTTCGAGGCGGCCGACATCGTGGTGCAAGTGCTCTGTTACGGTTCGAACGACAGGACCGGGAAGGCCGACTTGCCCATGCTGCGCAGGGACAAGGTGCTGATCGGATTCATGCGGCCGCTGGGCTCTCGCGAGGTCGTCCAGGAAGTCGCGGCCGCGGGCGTCACGTCGTTTGCCGTCGAACTGATGCCGCGCATCACGCGCGCGCAAAGCATGGACGCGCTCTCTTCCATGGCGACCGTGTGCGGCTACAAGACGGTCCTGGTCGCGGCCGACCGGCTGCCGAGGCTCTTTCCCATGATGACGACGGCATCGGGCACGATCACCCCCGCGCGCGTATTCGTCATCGGGGCGGGAGTGGCCGGGCTGCAGGCCATCGCCACCGCGCGGCGGTTGGGCGCGGTCGTCTTCGGGTACGACCTCCGCCCGGCGGCGAAAGAACAGGTCCAGAGCCTCGGGGGGCGCTTTGTCGAGTTGCCGATCGAGGCGCAAGACGCCGAAGACGCCCGCGGCTATGCGCGAGCGCAGGACGACGCTTTCTACACGCGGCAGCGCGAACTCCTCGGCCGGGTGGTCGCCGAGAGCGACGTGGTGATTACCGCCGCCGTCGTTCCCGGAAAGAAACCTCCCGTGCTGGTCACGCGGGAGATGGTTGGGAGCATGGCTCCCGGTTCGGTGATTGTCGATCTGGCCGCCGAACGGGGAGGCAATTGCGAACTGACCCGCGCCGGCGAGGAGGTGGTGGAGCATGGCGTCACCATTATCGGGACGATCAACTGGGCCAGCACCGTGCCCTACCATGCCAGCCAGATGTACGCGCGCAACATCACCGCCTTTCTGACCCATCTGGTCAAGAATGGAAAGGTCCGGCTCGATCCGGACGACGAGATCATCCGCGAGACGCTCATGACGAGGGGCGGAGAAGTGGTCAACCGCCGGGTACGGGAATTCTTCTCGATGCCGGCCCTGGAAAGTTGAAGGAGACAAACCACAAGTGTCCGATCTGATCAGCAGCCTGTACGTATTCCTGCTAGCGGGTTTTATTGGCTTTGAAGTGATCCGCCGGGTGTCGCCCCTGCTTCACACGCCGTTGATGTCCCTGACGAACGCCCTGAGCGCGATCGCCGTAGTCGGCGCGATCGTGCTGGCGGGCGAACAGAAGAGCACCCTGTCGACGGTGCTCGGCACGGTGGCTGTGGTCGCCGCCACCAGCAACGTCGTCGGAGGTTTCATGATCACCGGACGGATGCTCGACATGTTCAAGACCAGCCGCACGAAGAAGCCCTGACCATGCCCCTGGCGACTGATTCCCTCATCGAGATTGTTTACCTCGCCTCCACGGCTCTGTTTATCCTGGCGCTCAAATGGCTGAGTTCGCCGTCGACCGCACGGCACGGGGTGCGGGCGGGCGAGATCGGAATGCTCCTGGCCGTCTGCGGGACGCTGCTGCACCACGGCATTGTCGACTACCGGTGGATTGCCATCGGCCTGGTCCTGGGTACGATCATCGGCGTGCCGTTGGGGCGCGTGCAGATGACGGCCGTGCCCCAGCGAACCGCCCTCAGCCATGCCTTCGGCGCCCTCTGCGTCACGCTGGTCGGCACGGCCGAGTTCTATCTGCGGGCCCCGAGCGTGCCGGCGTTCATGATGTCGGTCCTCTCCCTGGAGGTGATCCTGGGTGGTTTGACGTTCACCGGCAGCCTGATGGCCGCGGGGAAACTCCAGGAGATCCTGCCCCAGCGTCCGATCACGTATCGGGGACAAAACTTCGTGAACCTGGCGCTGCTGGCCGTCGCGGCCGGACTCGCGGCCTGGCTCGTCGTGCACCCTGAACAAACTTATCTTTTTCCGGTCATCCTCTCGCTTTCGCTGGCATTCGGCGTGGCGATGATCATTCCGATCGGCGGCGCCGACATGCCGACGGTCATTTCCCTGCTGAACTCGTATGCCGGCCTGTCCGCGTCGGCGATGGGATTCGTTCTGGACAGCAAGCTGTTGATCATCGCCGGCGCTCTCGACGGCTCCTCGGGCTTCATTCTTTCCGTCATCATGTCGAAGGCCATGAACCGTTCGTTCACCAACGTGCTGTTCGGAGCCTTCGGCCAGGTGCAGATCTCCGCCGCGGCCGCCGGTGAAGCCAGAACCGTGCGGGGAGCCACCGCCGAGGAAGCTGCGGCGATTCTCACCGCGGCCAATAAAGTGGTGGTGGTTCCAGGATATGGGATGGCCGTGGCCCAGGCGCAGCACAAGGTGCGAGAACTCTATGACGCGCTGACCCAGCGTGGGATCGACGTGCGGTTCGCCATTCACCCCGTGGCCGGCAGAATGCCCGGCCACATGAACGTGCTCCTGGCGGAGGCCGACATCCCCTATGACCGGCTGATGGACATGGATGAAATCAACCCGGAGCTGCCGCAAACCGACGTGGCCCTGGTGATTGGCGCCAATGATGTGACCAATCCCGCCGCGCGGACGGATACCGGGAGTCCGATCTATGGAATGCCGATCCTCGACGTGGACAAGTGCCACACGGTGATGGTGGTGAAGCGCAGCATGAGCCCGGGCTTTGCGGGGATCGACAACCCGCTGTACTATCTCGACAAGACGCTGATGCTGTTTGGCGACGCCAAGTCGTTTGTCGGGGACATCGTGCGGGAGCTTGGGAGCGGAAACCGGGGACACTGAGCAGCCTTCCGGCGGCCAGATCCTGTCGGAAATGAGTGATCGGAGTCTCGACATCGCGGTCATCGGAGCGGGCCAGATGGGGCGGGAACATGTCGCCCGGTTGCTGGCGAACCCGCGCTGCCGGGTCGCGGCCATTGTGGATCCCGATGCCCAAGCCGCCGAGTGGGCCCGCGGGCTGCAGATCCGTCACCATGCCGGGGTCGACGCGATGCTGTCGCAGCACCAGCCGGACGGCGCCATCGTGGCGACGCCCAACGATCTGCATGTCTCGACGGCGGTGGTCCTTCTTGACGCGGGCGTGCCCGTGATCGTGGAGAAGCCGGTCGCCGAAAGTGTTTCTGCCGGCGAAGTCCTGGTTCGGAAGTCGCTCGAAACGGGCGTGCCCGTGCTCGTCGGCCACCACCGCCGGCACAGTCCTGCGATGCTTGCGGCGCAGGCTTGCATCGCCCAAGGGACGCTTGGCCCGATCGTCGCCGTCAACGCAACGACGCTGTTCTACAAACCCAAAGCCTACTTTGACGTCGCCTGGCGGCGTGGCCCCGCCGGCGGCCCGATCCTGATCAATCTCGTCCACGATATCGATAGCCTCCGTGCGCTGGCCGGGGAGATCGCCGCGGTTCAGGCCGTCGCGTCGAACCACACTCGCGGATTCCAGGCCGAAGACACCGCCGGGGTGTTGCTCGAATTCTCGAGCGGCGCCCTCGGCACCCTGTTGTTGTCCGATACGACGGTCGCCGCGCGCAGTTGGGAGCACACTACCGGCGAGAATCCGGCATACCCGTGCGATCCGGCCCAGGACTGTATCTTCATCGCGGGCACGCGCGGCTCGCTGGCCGTGCCGACCCTGCGCCTGTGGCGCCAGGAGGGGGAGGCTTCGTGGACCCTGCCGTTCCTCTCGGAAACGATGGAACTGAAAGAAGCCGATCCTCTCGCGCGCCAGTTGGACCATTTCTGTGATGTCGTCGAACAGGGCGTCGCGCCCCTGGTGAGCGCGGCCGATGCGGTGCGCACGCTGGCCGTCACGTTGGCCGTGCGTGAAGCCGCCCGAACGCGCACGCGCATCGAAGTCCCTCCTTCCTGACCGTCGAAACTCGACAGGGCGGCTGCCAGATGCCGAAGAGCCGGCGAAACACCGGAGAAGAACGGAGGTGGCGATCCCGGCGATTTGCCTGGGTGCCTGGTTCCACGATTTCGGGATACTGCCTCGGCAAGGAAAACCAGGGACACGGCGAGTCTTTGAACCCATCGTCTTTGGGACGCAAGTCGTTTGCTGGATTCAAGTGACGACGACGGAAAACCAGAAACGCGTTGGACGGCCCCGGTTCCCCCTCGGTTCCCCCTCGCCTGATCGTCAAGACCCGCGCTGCCGAAAACGGATGCGGTCTTCCTCAACGATCCACAACTCACCAGCGGGATTTCGATGGCTCAATGCGAGCGTGACCCTTTTCATCACCGCAACAGCATTTACTTTGTCCTGCCGCCTGAGCCGAAGCACGATGAGGCCGGCATTGCTCGTCAGGCGGATAAGCCCGAATGTTGGCGAAATCCAGGTCCAGGGTGATCAGGATACGACCTTCCCTTCGTACGCGTTCTGCGATCGTTGCGTCGTCCGAGCCAGCCAGCGCTTCGTCCCAAACCGTCTCGGCGTCGAAGCCCGCGTCGCGCAGAGCGGTGGCCGCTTCGACGGGGAGGTTCTCGTCGGTCTTGAATTTCAAGTTCCCAACTCAACCGGAAGGTTCATGACGCCCTCCTTGGCCAACTCGGCTGCATAGGCCAGCGCGGCGTCGAGGTCGGCTGGCTGCAACGATGGATAGCTGCCAAGAATGGACGTACGGTCCATCCCAGCAGCGAAATTGTCCAGAACGACAGAAACCATGATCCGGGTGCCGCGAACGCACGCTTTGCCATGGCAAATCGCAGGATTCACGCTGATGCGTTCTCTCCAGTTCTCCATATGGCTCGATTCTACCGCTCCCGTGCTGACTCGGAACGCAAACCCGGATGCGAGGGTCAGGTTTTGCGCCTGCCCGAAGGCTACCCCCAACGGCGGAGAACCTGCGTGAAAGTTGGGCAAAGAAACCAGCGTCTGCACCCACCTGACCCCAGTTTCTCCCATCGTCGTTGGGGTGCAAGTCGTTTGCTGGATTCAAGTGACGACGGCGGAAAACCAGAAACGCGTTCGACGGCCCCGGTTCCGGGATTTGTGACTTCTGACAAGCCAGGTTACACAGTCATGCTCGCGGATACGCTCGCACCGGCAAATCAAGTGTTGGCGAACTCCTCGGGTGAGTTCATTCCCACACCACCGCCCCCCACTATTTCAGTGAATGTGGGCGGAGAGACGTTTCAATTCGCCTACAAAGAGAACTACAGCGTTTCTTTCGTTAGCCCGGGGGGGCAGCGAAAGAAAAGCGAGCGAAAAACGGAAGATTGGCAGAGCTTCGGATCGCGAGCCCGCGTAGACTAACCTTGTCAGACTGATGGAGGTTAAGTCCATGAGAACCCCACTGCTGCTTTGTTTGACACCCCTTGCCGACTCCATGAAAAACCTCCGCCCCTCACTCCTGGTTGCCAGTCTCGTTTCACTTCACCTCATCGGTTGGGCCGGCCCTCGTTTGGACGAGACAGTCTTCTTCGTTTCTCCTTCAGGGGACGACCGATGGTCGGGAACCATTGCCGGCGCCAATCCGGAACGAACTGACGGGCCGTTTGCGACGCTGACGCGGGCCCGCGATGCGATCCGCCAGCTCAAATTTCAACAGGGCTTGCAGCAGCCCGTGAAGGTGCAAATCCGGGGCGGGATCTATTCCCTGACCGAGCCACTCCGCCTCTGGGCGGGCGACTCCGGCACGCCCCAGTACCCTATCCGCTACCAAGCGTACCCGGGCGAGAAGCCGATTCTCCGCGGCTCCAAGCCGATTACGAATTGGCAGCCGTTCAAAGGCCAGATCCTGCGAGCGTACCTGCCGGAGGTGAGGCGCGGGCAGTGGTGGTTTCGGCAACTGTTTTTTGGCGGTAAACGAATGACTCGGGCCCGGCACCCCAACTTCGATCCGGCTGATCCTCTGTATGGGGGCTGGGCGTTCGTTCAAGCCGCCGTCGATGAGCAAGATTCAACCAGGATGGAACGTATTGAGGCCCCCGTCGCTTTCCGCTATGAAGACGGGGTCTTTCCTCACCGCTGGGCGAAACCCCAAGCAGGCGAGGTATTCATCATTCCAGGCAATTGCTGGATCAACGACATCATCCCCATCCGTTCCGTCGACGCCGAAGCTCGCACGATTCATCTGACTCGCACTGTGAACGCCTCGCGCAATACCTTGGGAGGCGCCACGCACGTCCGTGAGGGCAACCGCTTCTATGTCGAAAACAACCTGGAAGATCTGGACACCCCGGGAGAATGGTCTCTCGACCGTGAAACGGGCATGCTCTACTTCTGGCCACCCAAAGGAGGTGTGAGCTCCGCCGACGTCACCGCACCCTATACATCGCGCCTGGTGCAGATGATCGGCACTCAGGCGGCCCCCGTGCGGCACATCATCCTCCAGGGCTTGACATTCACCCAGACACTGGCCGAATTCCCGTCAGGCAACGAATACTACAAGACTCCGAATGCGGGCCAGGCGCTGTACCTCGAGTCGGCGGAGGATTCCTCGATTCAGAACAACACGTTTACCGCCGTAGGTGGCGACGCCATCCGCCTGCAAAACAACAATGCGCGCATTCGCATCACCGGCAACGAGATCGCCGAACCGGGGAGCAACGGTATCTTCATCGGTTCTTTCCAGCGGGGGCACTCCCGGCACGACACGTTCAGCGGCGATGTGCCGAGCCCGACCGAGTGGTTTCGCGACCGCTTTGACCAGGACGTGACGTTGCAGCAGTGGCCTCGTTCGACCGATCACCTGATCCAAAACAACCACATTCACCACGTAGGACAAATCGAAAAACATACCAGTGGAATCGTCTTCTTCGGTGTTGTGGGGGACGGGTCCATTCTGTCTCACAACCTCATCCACGACAGCCCAAGGTTTGGAATCGGCCTGCTTTCCGGATTCGGGCGCGTGATTGTCGAGTACAACCACCTGCACCACCTTTCCCTGGAAACCGCCGACACCGGCGCAGTCACCGTCAATCGCTGGTACACCTACGACCGGGATCCAGGCTTGCGCGCAGGCAATGTCTTCCGCTTCAACCGGATTCACGACACGATAGGCGCCGCCGCCTACGGAAAGACACTCGAAGCCGGAGGCGAGCACTCCAAGGCGGGCGGGCGCATCTTAGTTCCTTACTACAGTTGGAGTCTCTATTTCGACAACGCTCCGATGGACGTGCTTGTCCACGGCAACATTACGGCCCGGGACACGCTGGGCGGAATCATGGTCAGCCACTATTGCCGCAATGTGACCGTCGAAAACAACATCTTCCTTGACAGCGACCGATCGCAGGCTTATCTGCTGCTCCGGGGCGAGATGGAAAACGTCAGGTTTAGGCGGAACATCTTCAGTTACCGGAATCCAACGGCCAAGTTCATGAGGTTGAATGTCCGGGAGACCCAGAAGGTGGTGCAAGCCGTGGTCACCGAGTTTGACCGCAATCTGTATCATCTGCCAGCCGGCGCGGTCCTTACTTTTGACAGCCCTGCTTCGCCTCCTGACGCCGCCGGTTGGCGGGCATGGGGCTATGATCGGAATTCTCTGTTCGCGGATCCCAAGTTCAAGGATTCATCAAAGGGAGACTACTCTCTCGGGCCTGATTCTCCGGCCCTGACGTTGGGCTTCCAGCCCATCGATTCATCCAAAATCGGACTGCTCACCAAGACGGTCGGGGCAGGCGGTTCAGAAAAGTGAGGAAAGCCATGAAACACTTACCAACACTGGGTTTGGCGCTTGGATTCCTTGTATCCACCGGAGCTGTTTACGGTCAAGATCAGTGGACTCGCTTATCGATGTCCAGTGACTCTATCGGACAATGGCGTTTTTTCGGGGGGGACTGGAAGCAGAACGCCGAAGGTGTGATCAATTCCCCTGGGAAGTTCGAGCAGCATCATTTAGCCTTTCTCCCGGAAACGGCCTACGGCAATCTCGAAGCCGAGTTCGAGTTCCGGCGTGACTCGAACCACGGCGGCGTAGGCTTGATGGTCCGGGCACAGGATCCCAGGCGTTACTACGTAATCCAGTTCCCATTCTGCGGCCAACAGGCGAGGGAGGGCCACTTTTGGGCTTCCATCCTCAGATTCGATGAAACCGGCTGGGGCAAAGTGCTGGTGGAAGAACGAGTGCCAGGGATCCCGGCTGAGTCAGGTCTTTGGCAGCAAGCTCGTGTGAGCGTGCAGGGTCAGGAGATCCGTGTGCGCGTGAACGGCCGTCCGCTCCCCGTGGTGCGGGATGCGGCGCATCCCGCGGTGGGCCGGCTCGGCTTGATGAACTGGGGTCCTACCAGCCTTCGCAACCTGCGGGTGCGGGGAACCAAAGCCAAGGCTGCCGCTTGGGACGAACGACGCCAGCCGGCTCGTCCCTGGTACAACCCTTACCCGACTTCGGACAAAAGGCAAGGCACCCCTGGGCTCACCCGAGTCCCAAACGGCGACCTACTGATGGTGGTCAACAATTCGGTCGTGCGCTCCACAGACCTCGGTCGCACCTGGCAAAGCGCCTGGGGAGGCCAGGCTGCGGCCGCTCCTCCGGTGTTCGAGAAGCCGGGAAGCGAGCCCGAAGCGCTCATGGGCATCGGCACCTTGGCGAGGACGCCGGATGGACAGGTTATCCTGGTTCGCGTCAGGAACCGAAAGCCCTTTCGCATCGAAGTTGCCAGGTCGAAAGACAGTGGCAAGACCTGGTCCAGCCACGAACCCGTGGGAGAAGTGAAGCTGCCTGAGGTCATCAAAGAAGCCTACATGTATGGCCAGATCCTGGAACTCCGCGATAAGGCGCTGCTCTTCTTCGGGCACACCTATCACCCGCACTACGAGCTTTTGCTGGTAGAGGGCCGGCGCTACCGGCAGGCGCCCGTGCCGGGAATGAAGAGCTTTTGCATGCGGTCGGAAGATGGAGGACGAACCTGGAGCGATCCGGTCGACATCGATGGCCCCAATCCGCAGCCCAAAATCTGGATGAGTTACAAGGATGGGCCGTCGGAAGTCACCGCGATGGAAACCCGCGAAGGGGAGATCGTCGCTTTTCTACGTCCGGGAACAGGCTGGGCGATGTGGGAGACCCGCTCGAAAGACGGCGGGCGTAGCTGGACGCCGCTTTCCGCCGGGCCTTTTCTGATGTACGCGTGTGCTGCAACTCCGCGGGCCACAGCCTCCGGAGCACTGGTGATTGGAGGCCGCCACCCTGGTCTCGGCATTCGCGTCAGCCGGGACAACGGCATGACGTGGGAGACCTACCAGATCGACACCGAAAACTGGGCGATGGGCGGCATGTACGAAGTGGCGCCCGACGAAGTGTTGTGGGTCTACGGAAGCGGCAATGACAAGCTGCGGGCACAGCGCATCCGAATCACGCCCCGCGGCGTCGAGCCAGTCCCACCGCTGGCGTCCAAGTAGTTTGGAGCGCAGACCGCGCGCTGAGGAGGTGTAAGGTGAACCGGATCTGCATATTGACCCTAACCGCGTGGTGCGTGCTGGCCGCGCCGCCCGGGGAAACGGTATTGAAAATCGGGGGAGGCGAAGGCTGGTCGTTCCTCAATGGAACCTGGAGCGATGGTCCGGACGGCGCCCTCGTACCGCCCGACGGCGGGGGTATCGAGTACATGGCCGTGTGGAACCAGGCCGAGTACGCGGATTTTCGTGCGTCGTGCCGCTTCCAGTTCCGGGCGGCGAACGGCGGCGCGCGGCTGCTGTTCCGTGTGAAAGACAGCGCGCGGTACTACGCGCTCGATGTCCCCTGGAGTGGCCAGCAGAATCGAAACCGGCACATGTGGGCCGGGATCGTGCTGGCCGACGGCACGCCGTTGCAGCGGTATCTGAGCTTCGCCATGGTGCCGGGAGTGGCGCCGGAGCGCAACCGCTGGTATCAAGCGCGCCTGGAGGCCAGCGGGCCGCGCCTCCGGGCCTGGATCGAAGGACGGCTGATCGCGGACGTGCGGGACCCAACCTACCGCAGCGGGCGGCTCGGCCTGATGGGATTGATCACGGCAGGCGCCAACTCTCCGCATTTCGCGCAGTTCAACATCAGCGCCACTTCCGTGCGTCCCTCCGCCTGGAGCGGGCTGGCCGCGCCGCCTCCGCACTGGATCACGCCCTGCAAAGAGACAGACCCGGGGGCTCACCAGACCTACCCCAATCTCATCCGCGGCAACTCCGGCGCGCTCGCGGTCAGCATCCCGTTCGGGAATCCGAGTCAGGGCGAAACCCGCCGCACCGTATGGGTGCGATCGAACGATCACGGACGATCATGGTCCGCCCCGGAGCCCGCGGCGCTGACCCAGGGCTTCGGCGGATCGTTTGTGCGGCGCGACGGCACGTGGGTGGCGGTACACGCCAATCCGGGATTCAAAGGGCCGGCCGGGCAGGCGCTCTTCACGTTCGAGTCCAAGGACGAGGGGAAGACCTGGAGCGGACCGAAACCCTTCCGCACTATCAGTGGTTGGCCCGCCGAACTGGAGCTGCCGTTCTACATCTCGGGCCAGCCCGTGCGGCTGCGGGACGGGGCGCTGCTGGTGTCCGTCTATGCGGAAAGAGTCAACACTCCAACGCACCCCGCCACACACGAAACCACTCCCGGCGCGGCGAGCAACTTCGTCTTCCGCAGCACGGACGACGGCGTAACCTGGGCCCCGCCGGTCCGCTGCGACCGCAACAATCCCGAGAATCCCAAGCATCCCGATCGCTGGTTCTCGCCCGCCAACTTCACGGAAATCGGGTTGGCCGAGGCCGAGGACAACGTGGTGGTCGGATTGGGCCGGCCCGGGCCTTGGCCCTTCATGTGGCAGTTGCGCAGCGCCGATGGCGGCCGCACGTGGGACCCGGCGGCGTTCGCGCCCTTCCCGGGCTACTGCATCAGCCTGACACGCATGGCCGGCGGCGCGCTGGTGGCCGTCACGCGCTTCCCGTACCTCGCGGCGCATGTCAGCTACGACGGCGGGCGGAACTGGGACCACGGCACGATTCTTGATACTCCGATATGGGCTAATCACAAGGCCGTCGAGGTGGAGCCGAACGTTCTCCTGATCCTGTATATGGGGCATATGGTGCGCAAGGGTCAGGCCGACGACCGGATCCTGCGGTTGAAGGTCACCGATAAGGGCCTGGAGGTGGCGAGATGAGGCGCCGGAACTCCGGAGCATGGCACTCGGGAGACGTGGCCAGAGTGGAAATGGGATCCCCATCTCGCCTCGCGCCTGTGCAGTCGGCATGCTGGTCCGGGAAGGCTCCGATGCATGTCGCCGCCGGTGAGTTCCGGCCGGCCATTCCTTGATCGGGTTGCTTGCCAGTAGAGCCCGTCTCCGCTTCACCGGCACCTGCAGACTAACATGCACTTCCCAGAAGGACAGGCAAAAGACGACGGCGACATTTCTTTGACAACTTCGCTCGGGCACTGGACAGTCAACGCAAGGCAGAGATGGAATACCGGCAGACTCAACCGGCCGAGCCGTTTCAGACCGCGCCGGGAGCGGTCGTTCCGACTGAGGTATTGAACGTGATCAACAGGCGAGCATTGCTCGAGGCCGGCGTGACCTTGGCCGCCGCCCCGGTCTTATCCGCGCAGGCCAACCGGATCTCCCTGAAGCCGGTGCTCAGCGACAGCGCGGCGCCGTGGACCTTCGTGGGCAGCCCGGACTGGTCCCATGACGCCGGCATCCTCTACTCGCCAGTGTGGAACCACCGAAAGGCAAAGAAGACCGACCTGCTCAAGCGAGAGGATTTTGCCTACCCCTCGGGCGAGACCTTGGACGACACGGATCTCAGCGTCGAGTTCCGCCTCTTCTCCTGGTCGGTCACCGACGCCGGACTCATCTTTCGGGCCCAGGACAGCGTGCGCTTTTACTGCGTTCAACTTTACGACCTCGAACGCAAAGGCCCCAAGTACTCGGTCCGGCTGTTCGTGCAGGATGCATCCGGGTACCGCCGCGACATCGCCTCCGGGTTCGCGCCCCACCGGGAATTGCCCGAGCGCATCGTGCAGACCGGGCCGAAACCCGAGGAGTGGGAAACCGCAACGCCCGGATGGGCCAACGTACGCGTTCGCGCGGAGGGAGAACGTATTCGGGTCTTCGTCGACGGCAAGCTCGTAGTCGAGGCGAAGGATTCCACCTACCGCGCCGGGCGCGCGGGAATCGTCGCGCGCGGTCCGGTGACGTTTCGGAACCTGGCCCTTTCGGGAACGCGTGCAACACGCTCGACCGCCTGGACGGCCGTTCCGGGCGAACGTCCGGCGTACTTCTATCCGTACCCCGACACCGAGAAGCGCTTCGGCGACAATCAAACCTACCCCGGTATCTGCCGGACGGTGGAGGGCCACCTGCTGGTATGGATGAGCGTACGAGGAGATCCGCACGGGTTCCACGATTTTCTGCTGGTCCGCTCGCGTGACGAAGGCAAGAACTGGGGCGAGCCCGTCCTTGTCAGCAGGCTCCCGGACGGCGGCAAGCCCGGCTTCTTCTTCGGCCATCGCGACGGACGAATCTCCTGTCTGTTCGTGTACGAGTGGAACTCCAGGCAGAAGGGGCCGAAGCGCGCCTTCTCTTCCGACGGAGGCAGAACCTGGACCCGCCCGGAACCCCTCGTCGTCAGCGGAAAGCCGTTGCACGAAATTCCCACGGACGGAGATATCGGACCGTACTCGCCCATCTCACGCCTCTCCGACGGGACCTTGCTTCAGTTCTTCTACCACGTGCAAACCGTCAAGGGAGGCAACGTCGGCTCGAATGCCGAGCGCCGCGACCGTTCTCTGATCATCCGCTCCACCGACGACGGAAAGACCTGGACAGGCCCGCATTACCTCGACCCGTCGAACTTCGACAGCAACGAAACCATGGGGGCGGAGCGCGCCGACGGCAGCCTCATCGCCTTCTCGCGGACTCTGCGCGCCCCCTTCATGTGGGCGAGCGTTTCCAGGGATGGCGGCCTCACCTGGTCGCGGCAGACGCCATCGGATTGCACCGGCGAGTGCCCGTATCTGCTGCGTCACAGCTCGGGCGTTCTCCTCATGGGCAGCCGGGGCGCGGGAATCTTCATGAAGACCAGCGTCGACGAGGGCCGAAGCTGGTCGCGCGAAACCAGGATCTCGCTCTGCTCGGGCATGATGGGGATGACCGAACTGAAGGACGGGCGCGTCCTGGTGGTGTTCCACGAAGCCTATCGCACGCCAACCCGAATCCGCGCCCAGTACCTGCGGGTGCGCAAGGACGGCTGTGTGGACGCCGGATGATCAGGCTCGGCCGCAGGCATTAGCCGAGTCCGAATTGCGCGCGCTTCGGCGCCCGGTAGCGGACCTCGAGTTCGGGCGTCTGCAGCCGCCGGCCGCCGCGGAGCTTCGATTCGAGGCAGCGCTCCAGCATTCCGCTTACCAGCAGAGTCCTCTCCACCGGGTAGGGCGCGACTCCCGTCCGGATCATCTCTTCGATGCCGGAGGCCAGACACGCCGAATAGGTGACGTTGGGTCCGGGGCCCAGGAAGAACTGCGTGGATTGGATGGACCCGTTCACGCGTCCGGCGAACAGAAAATTGGAAATCGCGCCGTTCAACCACAACAGCGTGGCGCGCAGCCCGTCGCGATATTCGATCACGTAGGCGGCCGGAGCGGGAACCAGAACCGGCAACTGCCCGTTCCGGACCAGATCCTGCGTCCGCCCGTCTTCGACCGACATCCCTCGAAACGAAGTCGCGCACGAAAGCGCCGCCTCGAGCAGCCGCTCGGACCACACGCCCGCCCGGCCGGCCGCCCATACCGCGTCGCCTTCGATCAGTTGCACGCGCTTGACGCCCGTTTCTCCCCCGCGGCGCCGTTCGACCATGCACTGCAGCCCCTCGAGTGCATGAAAGTCATGCGCGTCGGACCCGCCGGTTCCCACCATGAGCGCGTCCTCGATCCGGCAGTCGATGGGTAATTCGATCGAGGGAAGCCGCCACGTGACCGGAACCGAAGAACCAGCCAGCATCGGGAAGCGGAGTTCGCGCGAGGTCTCCACCATCTTCTTCGCTTTCTCGAAGCTGTAGGAGAGGTGCTTGTCGTTGAACACCGGTACCACGCGGCCATCTTTGCGAAACACCTCCGTCACCTGCTGGAAGAACTCGTAGCGCGGATACAGCACTTGCCCCTTCTCGTTGCGCGGATACTTGCCGTGCTCACCGATGATCAGCACGGCGTCCACGGCGAGTTTGCCGCCGCCGCAACGGAGCGCTTCGGCGATGGTCGGATACAAGGTGAAGCCGGACTGCCGGGCGCGAATCGCGCTTTCGTCGTCTTCCGGCTTCTGGTCCACCCACAGCGACACCACGTCCATCTCCGGTTTGTGCCAGCGTCCACCCCTTGGATAGCCAACGATGAAGCGGTCTCCGATGTGCTGCGAATGCGAGGTATAGGTCCAGATCGTGGCGACGATGGCCAGATGCTTCCGGGGCGTGGCCGCGGAAACGGTTCGTCCTCCGGGATCCGGAGAGGGCGGCGGAAAGCTGCGCGCGCCCCAATAGAAGGGCTGGCGCGGCGGCTGGTAGCGAACCGACAAATGCGGCGTCTCGATGCGCTTCTGTCCGAGCCACAACGATTCCACGCCCGCGCCGGCGGTTCCGGTGGTCAGCAGGGTCCGCTCCACCGGATAAAGGGGCTTGCCCGTGAGGAACAACTGCTCGATCGCCCAGGCGAGCGGGTTGAAGAACGGCGCTTCCGTCCCTCCGTTTTTCACGCCGCGTCCGGGCAGATAAAAGCCGATGGAGATCGGATCCTTGCGGCCCTTGATCCGGGCGGCGAAGTGGTGCGGACTGGCGAGCCCGGTGAGCAGCAGCATCGTCGCCCTCAAGCCGTCGGCATACTCGATGCGGTAGGCGACGGGTTTCGGGACCATGCCCGGAATCTCGTCGAGCGAGGGCAGGATGTGATTGAAGCCTTTGCGCGGCTGTGCGAGATCGTGGCTGCGGCACAGGCAGGCTTCGAACAACTCCGGATCCCAGCCGCCCGCCGCGAACGAACCGGCGCGCATCGCTTTCCACACCGCATCGCCCTTGATTGCGTGGATCGCGGCAACGCCCGTTTCGCCGCCACGTCTGCGCTCCACCAGCGACTGCAGCCCTTCGAGTGCGTGATGGTCGTAGCTGTCGATGCCGCCGACTCCAATGAACATCGCTTCCTCGACCTCCGCGCCCATGGGAATGTCGACGTCCGGAATCCGGAAATTGATCGGAACACAGGAACCAGCCAGCATCGGGAAGCCCATGTTCCGGGCCGTCTCCACCATCTCGCGCGCCCATTCCCATTTCCAGGAGAGGTGCTTGTCGTTGAACACGGGCACGGACCGGCCGCTGGCGCGGAACACATCCACGATCTGACGGAAGAACTCGTAGCGGGGATACTGCGTCTGCCCTTTTTCGTTGACCGGATACTTGCCGTGCTCGGCGATGAGGATGACGCCATCCACCGCGAGACTGCCGCCGCCGAGGGTCAGCGCCTCGGGAATGGTCCTGTAGATCTTCATCGACGGGAACCGGGTGGCGCGCTCGCGGCTCAGGTCGTTGGAGCCCACCTGATCGACATAGAGCGAGACGATGTCCACCTGCGGGCGATGATGGCGGTTATCCCAGCCATAGCCGTCGAGAAAGCGGTCGACGATATGTTGCGCGTGTGACCACTTGCGATACTCGGTCACCACCGCGGCGATCTTCGGCCGTTTCGCCGCCGGCAGTTGGGCGGCGAAACCGGCGCCGAGCAGTTCTCTCCTCGAGAATCCGGAATCGAGTGGGTGCACGCCGCTTATCTCCTGTTCGGACCAACGCCGCTACTTCCGCTTCGTCGAACCGCGCCTGCCGGACGATCTGGCAGAAGTGATCGATGATCACCGGCATGTCCGGAAAGCGTGTGCGCACAGCCGGTTGGGTTCGCCATCTGTATTCATTGCGCGCAGACCACATTGTATCCGGAACCGTCCCCGGTTCAACTTGACACCAACCGTGAACGGGTTGCAAGCTCCCCGCCCCTTGTGATATAAACCTCGTCCAGCTAGACGAAAAACTGCAAGGTGATCTGGGTTCCGCTCGCGCAGGGGCGCTCCGAGGTATCCCGCCCGAAATCACCAGGGTTTGAGGATTCGAGACGAGTGAGGTATACAAGATGCGAATCGAAAGAAACTCCTTTCCGTTCACGACGGCGGCCGCGCTCGCGGTTTCCGCCTTGTTTCTGTCCATGTCCCCCTCGCTGTACGCGCAGCAGGAGTACGGCCGGATCATCGGCTTGGTTTCGGACAGCTCGGGTAGCCAGGTTGCCAGCGCCAAAATCACGATTCGAGGTGAGAACACCGGTCTCACTCGCGGCACCGTCAGCAACAGCGAAGGGCAGTATGAACTTCCCGGGATTTCGCCGGGAACCTACACGGTGGAAGCGGAGCTTGCCGGCTTCAAGAAGTTCGTAAACACCGGACTCATCGTGTATGCGACGCGCACACGAACGCTCGACATTCGCCTCGAAGTGGGAGAGGTCGCCGAAAGGGTCACCGTCGAGGGCGGGGGATCGGTGATCGAGACCAGCACGTCCACGGTAACCTACACGCTGCCTCAAAAGGAGGTGGACGCCTTCCGGCTCGGTAGCTGGATGGTCTATCGCGTCGCGGAAAACCCCGGGGCGGATGCCCGCAGCCAGGTTCATGGCAGCTATGCCAACAACACGGTCGCTCAGCAGGATGGGGTTGCGACCAACGCCTACGGAACGTTCCGGGCGCCACAGGAGTTGGTTCAGGAGATGAACCAGGTTTCGTTGAATGCGTCGGCTGAATACAAGACGGCGACCACCATATCCGGGGTCGCCCGCGGAGGGACAAACGACCTCCATGCCGAAGCCTATATCCATGTCGACAACCCGCGCCTGCGTACGCTGAGAGCTTTCGAGACCGTGCGCCGCCCCGAGAAACCTTCGGGCTTCAAGAACTACATGGCTTCCGGCCCAGTCTACATTCCGCGACTGTACAACGGCCGGAACAAGACGTTCTGGCGATTTCTGTATCAACCAGTGACCAACCGCAGGACGGGCATCGCGACAGGGTTCGTCTACCCCACGGAGGCGATTCGGCGCGGGGACATGAATCAAGTGGTGTCTCAGCAGCGTGTGAACTTGCGGGACCCTGTTTCGGGGCAGCCCTTTCCCAACAACATCATCCCCGCCAGCAGGCTAAACCCGCAGGCTCAGGCGGCTTTCAAGTACATGCCTTTGCCCAATTTCGGCCCGGCCGGCAACCTGGTGGACAACGTTCACGGAGTCAGCTTCAACAATACGGTGGAAAGCCACACGCACATTCGAATCGATCACTCCGTCACTCGCAGCAACACCGCTACCTTCACGTTTTATCGCTACTTTCGAGATCTGCAGGAGTTCAACGACTTTCAACCGTTGCAGCGGCCCAGCGACATCGACCACACGTACATGTTCAGCGTGCAGGACACGCACACCTTCTCGCCTCACGTCGTGAACGAGTTTCTGTTCGGGCATAACCGGCAGGGGTGGGTTGCGAAATTCGCGACGGTCGAGGGTAATTCCCTGTTGCGTGAATTGGGGATTACGGATCTGGGCGGCCGCACCCCGCCGGCGGGATTGACCGGCGCTCCGAGATTCTTCACGCAGGTTTGGGGCTTCCAACCCGGCGCGCTGACGGGGGCGTTCTCTCCCGGCGAAGTGACCTACCCTCTTTTCGGCAGCAGCATCCGGCCGGACAACAGCCGCCAGGACCCATCCGTGTGGAACCTGAAGGATACGATTTCCATCCACAAGGGCTCGCATACGATCAAGGCCGGTGTGCAGATGTCGTGGGAACGGCCTTGGACCCAGGCCCTGAGCCTGGACTCCTGGGGTACCTACAATTTCACCGGGACCTTCTCGGGCAGCGACATGGGAGACTTCCTGCTGGGCCTGCCTTTCACGACCGTTATCGGGACCTCGCGCCCCCCCGTGTATGCCCGCGGCGCCGACTGGGGAGCGTTCGTGCAGGATGATTGGAAGGTGAGTCCCAAGCTCACTCTGAGTTTGGGCGTGCGATTCCAGCACTACGGGGCCCCCACGGAAGCGAACGGGCTGTTTTACAATTTCGACTTCGAGAAATCCCGCGTCGTTGTCCCCGATCAGGCCATCGACAAAGTGGTTCCAGTTTGGCCGAAGGCGCTCATTCCGGTGGTCAAGGCGTCGGAAGCGGGATTTCCAAAGAACCTGGTGAACTTTGCCAGGATTCACATCGACCCGCGCTTCGGCATCGCTTACCGGTTGACGAGCAAGACCGTTCTGCGGGCGGGCTACGGCGTGTATCACGTCCCGTTTGCCATGGCCGCTTCATCGGCCACCGGGTTGGACCGCGCCGGTTGGCTGGGCGGGCGCGAGGCCGGGCCTTTCGCCGGCTCGGAGTCGTTCGGGCCGAATCAGATCGTCAATGGCGTACCGACCTTCTCTCTCGCTCGGCCGTTCCCCGCGGTTGGAAGCGGCACCATTGCAAGGCAAGGCGTCCGGGGCATCCCGCTCAACAGCCGCAAGGACTCCTGGGCCTATGACCAGCAGTGGAACCTGACGCTGGAGAAAGAACTGCCGGCCAGGTGGGCAACGCGCTTCTCCTACGTCGGTACCAAGGGAACCAATTGGCCCTATCGCAGCAACCTGCAAACACCGCGGCCCGGCCCCATACCGTTCAACCAGCGAACCGACCGGTTCCCCTGGGGCGAGGCTTTCGCGTTTGTCGATATGCACTCGCTGGGTGGCACCGGCAGCTACCATGGCATCGAAATCGAAGGGACTCGCCAGTTTGCCAAGGGCATTTACTATCGCGGATGGTGGGAGTACAGGAGGGTCCTGACGGACGTTGATCCAGGGTTGTTCTCTTCGACCATCGGGTTTGAGGCGGAAGATCCGGGAGACCGGCGCCGCGACAAGGGGTGGCAGAACGGAGTCTCGCCGGTGCGCTGGTCGTCTCGCGTGGTTTGGGATGTTCCTGTGGGCCGCGGCATGCGATTCGGGGGCGGTCTGCCGGGCGCGATGAACCATCTGCTCGGCAATTGGACGGTTGCCTTCATCTACAACGGCTCGACGCACGCACGGTTTACGCCAACGTACTCGGGTCCGGATCCCTCGAACACCGGGCGCACCAGCGGCAGACCCGATCAGACGTGCGATCCCAACGGCTTCGGCAGCACTCCGGGAAGGCTGTGGAACCCAGCCTGCTTCGCGGTCCCGCAGGCAGGCATCGGCCGCTTCGGAACGGCGACTCGCGGCGTTTTGTGGGCGCCAGCCGCCTGGACCACGGCTCTCAACGTGTTCAAGCGGTGGAGCCTCACCGGCAAGGAGTCCGGACCGTACCTGCAGGTGGACATGTACGCCGACAACGCCTTCAACCACCGCAACGCGTCGGGGCCGGCGTCCACAAACATCACTTCGGCCAACTTTGGCGTGTTCAACACGAACGGAGGAGAGACACGGTTCATCTCGTTCCGCGCGCGGCTCGGCTTTTAGGTTGATTCTGGCGAGGCGGTTTAGGGCAGCCTCTCTCTTTCGATTGCGGCAGTCTGGCTGGCCTTCCCGGCCAGCGCCCAGGATCGCACCGATCCGAATCCGCCGGAGCCACACTTGGCCTCTCTCTATCCCGCGGCGGGGCAGGCCGGAAAACATGGCAGGCCGAGGCAACGGGCACGAACCTGGAAGGCGCCCGAAAGATCTGGTTCGCCCATCCTGGCCTTGCTGGAACGGCGGTGAAGGCCGAGGGAAGACCGGGACATCCATGAATTCCTGACGTGGTGCGGACAATCGACCGCGACCACACGGGCCAGTCTCGAAATGGCGGACATCGAAGTAGGGTCGGATCCAGGCGATTTCTCTCAAGGAATCGGGAACTTGTGACTGTCACGATTCGCCCCTCGATTTGCCCGACCGCAAGCACAGGGACATAACGGACACGCTGGCGGCCGGGATGAGCGCGCTAGTCTGGCTCAACCCGCCGCGAAACGGAGCAGCACGCTACCCGTCCGAACCCGGCATCGGAAAAAAAGCACACTTCAGCGCAAGGAACACCTAGAAACGGTCCGGGAACAGAACTAAACTACTTCCCGAAAGGTGGGAAGACATGATTGGGAACTCTCGCCAAACTCGCTTACTACCGCTAATCCTGATCTGCGCCGCCGTCTTCGCAACATGCCTGTGGGCGCAGGACTTGACCAGAATCACCGGTGTTGTCAACGATCCCAGCGGCGCCGCGACGCCCGGGGTCGAAGTGAAGATCACCGAGGAGCGTACCGGCTTCACGGCATCGGCCAAGAGCAATGACACGGGCCAGTTCGAATTCTCCAGCATCCCGGCGGGGAGTTACACGATCGAGGCCCAAGGCACGGGATTCAAAAAGTTCAAGAACACCGGAGTGATCGTCTACGTGCGAGTCCCGCGCCGTGTCGATATCGCTCTGCAAGTGGGCGACGTGGTGGACACCGTCACCGTGGAAGCCGAGGGCGCGCGCATCGCCACGGAAACCGCCGCCATCACGTATAAAGCGCCCAACCAGGAGGTCTATTCGTTTAACGTCCAAGGCTGGCTGATCTACCGCCTGGATCTCAGCCCCGGGACGGAGGCGCGCAGCCAGGTGCATGGCGGCTATGCGAACAACACCCAAGCACAGCAGGACGGCCTCGCAACCAACGCCTACGGGAACTACCGCGCCCCGCAGGAACTGATTCAGGAGGTTAACCAGGTCACGATGAACGCGCCCGCCGAATACCGCACGTCGGCCACGGTGATCGGCGTGAGCAAAAGCGGCACGAACACGCCTCACGGCGAGGTGTTCTTGAACCTCAACCATCCGCGCCTGGGTGCGGTGCCCGGCAATACGACCATACGGCCGAGGCCGCAGACGCCCCAAAAGACTTGGAACTACGAATTCAGCGGCCCGATTTATGTTCCGAAGATCTACGACGGCCGCAACAAGTCGTTCTTCCGTTTCATGTACCAGCCGTTCGAGGCGCAGTGGATCACATTCCAGGACCGCTGGATCCTGCCGACCACCAGGATGCGCGGGGGCGACGCTTCGGAGTACGCCGCCTTCACCGGCAAGCCGATCATCGACCCATTCCCGGAACTCCATTCCCGGAAAACCGCATCCCGGCGGGCCGCATCAACCCGGTGGCACGCAACATCATCGACTGGCTGCCTCCAGTGGCCAAGGAAACCATATTCCAGCAGAACATCGCCCCATTTTTCCAGACGGACAACTCCAAGACCAATTGGAAGCATTTCCGTTTCGAGCACTATCTCCGTCCTGGCAGCCTGCTCTCGCTCAGCCACATTCGGTACAACCGGGACCAAAGTCAAGTCTGGCCGATCGCGTTGCCGGGCGGCAGCCGGGAACAGGCTGACACGCGCACCTGGTCGGCGACATACACCCATACGTTCACTCCGCAGTTGGTGAACGAATTCAGCTTCGGGCGAAGCCTGCAGCATAAAATCTTCCTATTCCTTGATCAGAACGGCAGTCCGGTGGACGGCTCCGGTATGCTGCAGAAATTCGGCATGACCAATCTGGGTGGGCGCAAGGCTCCCGATGTGAAAGGCGGCGCGCCGTTCATCGAAATGCAGACGCTCGGCGAGCAGACCGGCGTACTTGCGGGAAGTTTCTCCCCCTTCCCCGCCAACCTGGTTGGAACCTTCACAATGGGCGGGGTCTCGGAGAGCCACGAGACATTCACGTACCAAGTCCGGAATAACTTGTCGTGGCATCGCAACCGTCACCTCATCAAGATGGGTATCGAGGTGCGCAAGCAGCGCCCGAACAGCCTGTCGGTGCCCGGCGACGCCTGGGGCCGCTATCGGTTCACCGGCAACTTCAGCGGCTACGATTTCGCGGACATGCTGCTCGGCCTGCCGTTCTCGACGACGATAGCAACGGCCCGTCCCCTGCTGCAAGACCGGCAATGGGAAGTGGGCTTTTTCGTGCAGGACGACTGGAGGGTCACGTCGAACCTGACGGTCACCGGTGGGGTGCGGTTTACGCACTACGGCGTGCCACGTGACGATAGCGGGCTCTATTACAACTTCGATCTACAGAATCTGCGTATTGTGGTGCCGGATCAGGCGGCGCAGGCGAAGACCAGCCCCGCTTACCCGAAGACCATCCCGATCGTCACGGCGGCGGAGGCGGGGTTCCCGTCGCGGCTGGCGAACTTCAAGTTCCTGCTTTGGGAGCCGCGTCTGGGCATCGCCTGGCGGCCGATCGGTCCTAAGTTCGTCGTCCGCGCGGGCTACGGGATCTACAACGTCCCTTACCAGCCGCCCGCGGGCGGTGGAGGTCTGTCCGGCCGCACCGGCGGTCCGTTCGCACTCACCGAAAACTTCACCCCGAACCAGATCGTCAACGGCCAGCCCTCCTTCACGCTGAGTTCGCCCTTTCCGGGCGGAGGCGGTGCGGTTGGTCTGCAAGGGGTGACCTACCTGCCAGTGGATCTGCGCGCGAATAACTGGCCCTACGACCAGCAGTGGAACCTGACGTTGGAACGCGAACTCCCCTATGCGATGGCGGCGCGGATCTCGTACGTGGGGTCGAAGGGCACCCATTGGCCGTACACGGTGAATTTGCAGGTCCCCCGGCCCAGCACCATTCCGTTCACCCCAGCGCGCCGGCCCTATGGACCCAATGTCTTCAGCTCGATCGGCATGCAGACTCTCGGCGGCAACTCGACCTACCACGGACTGGAACTGGAGTTGACGCGGCAGTTCTCGCGCGGCCTCTACATACGGAGCTGGTATGAATGGAAGAAATCGTTGAACGACGTCAACGGCGGGCTGTTCGGCAGTGTCTCCGGGGACGGCCTCGAAGACCCGGGCGACCGGCTCCGGGAGAAGGGCTGGCAGGACGGTGTCGTGCCGCATAAGGCGCGTCTCGCGGCGGTCTACACGCTGCCGGTCGGCCGGGGCCAGCAGTTCCTGGCCACTGCGCCCGTCCTGGTCAATCACCTGCTCGGCAGTTGGACGGTTGCGGCCAATTTTAACTTCTTGACCGGCCAACGCTATACCCCCACTTTCAGCGGGGTGGATACGGCGAACGTGGGGCGTTCCTCCGGACGGCCGGACCAGCTCTGCAATCCTAACGGCTTCGGCTCGACACCGGGGCGGCTCTGGAATCCGGCGTGTTTCGCGGTTCCGCCCTCGGGCCGCTACGGCAGCACCTCGCGGGGCATGTTGGCCGGACCCGTAGTCTGGAATACCCAGCTTAACGTGTTCAAACAGTGGTGGCTGACAGGCAAGGAGAACGGGCCGTACTTCAAGACCGAAATGTACGTCGACAACCTCTTCAACCACGCGAACACGACGGGACCCAACTCGCTGGATATCCGGAGCCCGCAATTCGGCTTTTTCCGGTATAACGGGCAATACCGGACGATTTATCTCCGGCTTCGCGTTGGCTTCTAAGACGGGCGCTCCGTTGTTTCCTCCCAACCAGGGCGGCCGGACAAAGATCCGTTCCGGCCGCCCCAGGGCTGGCTCCAGCCGGGCCCGGACAGGATAACCTTTGAACCGCCGTGCGTTTCTTTCCCGATCCGCTGCCGGCTGGGCAGCACTTCCGAGCACAGGGGCGATCTCCGCCGGGCAGGCGGCCGGGAGCCGCTCCGCACGGCTCGATCCCAAGCTTCGCATTATTCAAGTCGACGACATGGGGAACATCAGCTACATGGCGAAGCCGCCGTCCCGTCGCGATATTGAGGAGTACGTTGCCCGGTTCGCCAACAAAGGCGTCGATGTGGTGGTGTTCGACCTGGCGAACGCCGATCAGTGCGTTTACCGGAGCAAAGTAACCGAGACCTGGCCGCCGCGGAATGGGGAGGGCTTGGGGGAACCGCTCAAGACCATGTTCCGGTATCCCATCCGCAACGTGTGGCACATGATCGATAGCGGCATCGACCTTCCGGCGGTGCTGGCGGCCGCCTGCCATCGCAACGGCCTGCAGTTCTGGGCGGGAATCCGGCTGAATACGAGCAACTACCGTACCCGGATCAAGGCAGAACATCCGGAGTGGCTGCTGCCCATCGGACCGCACATCATCCCGGGTTGCCTGGATTACGAGCAGCCGGAGGTGCGGGCCCACGTGCTCGATCAGGCGCGCGAATTCGTGGCAGGCTACGATGCCGACGGCCTGTATCTGAATTTCGTGCGGTATCAAGGCATGTTCCATCCGGACCGCGCGCACAAGATGGGACCCCTGGTCGCCGGGTGGCTGGGGGAAATCCGGAGCATGCTCGGCCAAACGACGGCGAAAAAGGGCAAGGCCTACCTGCCCTTGGGCGTTCAGGTGTTCTCGCGCATTCCCGACGGCCTGCGATTTGGACAGGACTACGCACTGTGGGCCAAGCAGGGGGTAGTGGACTATCTCTGTCCGGGGCGCGAGAACCATATGGACTTCAACCTGCCGGTCGAGCAGTGGATGGAGGTGATCCAGGGCACGCACTGCCGGTTGTTCCCGGTGCTGCAGCCCAACCTCGGTTATCCGATGGGCACGGTAGATAACGAGATGACGCGCGATAAGTTCCGCGCGGCGGTACACAACTATTACCAGGGCGGCGCGCACGGGCTGTCCAGCATGAACCTGATGGACAACAATACGCTGGCTCGGGAGTTGCGCGAACCGGAGCAGGTGGCCGCGGGCCGGCATCACTACCATTTCGCCAGCCCGGCGTTTTCGAGCTTCGACGGTAACCTGAATTACAAGCTTGAGCCCAACGTGGAGCGGCAGGACTACCGCTTTCGCGTTTGGACCGACGCGTCGCGTCGCGAGCCGGGCAGCCTTCGCGTGACCCTGGCGAGCGTCCACGCCTCGGACGAGATCGAGATCGACCTGAACAGGGCGCCGCTACCGAAAGTCCCGGCCTGGAACGCCGAAGGGACGGCGGCTGGCGCGCGCCTGGTACACCCGCGGACCCTGGTCGAGGGCGGCAACAGCGGGCTCGCCGGCTACCGTTACGAGGTCTCTTTGGCGGGACTGCCGTTGCGCAAAGGCGAAAACTCGCTGGGGCTGCGGGTGGTGTCGCGCGACCCTGGGGCGTCGGGCGCGCATCCGGCGCTGCGCGGTATTGAGGTGCTGTTGTAACAAGGAGGAATCGAGAAGTCATGAACAAAGTCATATGCATTTCAGGTATGGCCGCGATCCTCTGTTTTGCCGGCCAAGCCACGCCGCAGGATTTGACCCGGTTACAGATCGGCGATGGCAAGGACTGGTCGTTCCTGAACGGGCAATGGGGCGACGGCCCGGAAGCCGCGCTCGTTCCGCCCGACGGCGGCGGCAAAGAGTACATGGCGGTGTGGCACAAGAGGGAATACTCGGACGTCCGTGCCCGATTTCGTTTCCAGTTCCGCAACTCGAATGGCGGCGCCCGCTTTCTGTTTCGCGTCAGGGACAGCATGCGCTACTACGCGCTCGATATCCCCTGGTGCGGTCAGCAGAACCGCGTGCGCCACTTCTGGGCGGGCATCCTGCTGGCCGACGGCACTCCGCTGCAGCGCTACTTGCAGTTTCAGATGGTCCTGGGCGTGGCGCCGGAGCACAACCGCTGGTACGAAGCTCGGGTGGAGGCGACCGGCCCACGCATCCGCGCCTGGATCGAGGGGCGGCTGGCCGCCGACGTCGAAGACCGCACCTATGCGAAGGGCCGCGTGGGCCTGATGGGTTTGATCACCGCTGGCAAGTTGACCCCGCACTTTGCAAACCTGGAAGTGGGCGGGGCGTCCGCTTCCGCCTCGCGCTGGGCCGGGCTTACGCCTCCGCCCGAACATTGGATCATTCCGTGCCGAAAGGTGAATCCCCAGACACACCAAAGTTATCCCAACCTCGTCAAGAGCAAGTCCGGAGCACTTACCGCAAGCATCCCGTTTGGAAACCCAGGCGCGGGCGAAATGCGCGAAACCGTCTGGGTCCGGTCGAAAGACGCCGGCCGCACCTGGTCGGATCCGATGCCGGCCACGGCGCCCCACAAGAACGGTCTCGGTTCGATGTTCGTCAAGACTGACGGGACTTGGGTGAGCGTGCATTCGAAGCCGGACGGATCACCGCAAGAGAGAATTTCCCGTTACGAATCGAAAGACGAGGGACAAACCTGGAGCGGGCCAACGATGATCCGCGTTGTGGGCGAATGGCCTAAGGAGTTGACCGCCGATTTCGGTCCTTCGGCCCCGCCGCTGCGGTTGCGCGACGGCGCGTTGCTCCTGCCGGTGATGGCGACCTTGGGCGCCGCCTCCGGCGGGCAGTATTTCCAGAAAACCACCACGAACTACGTCTTTCGCAGCACCGACGACGGCGAGACATGGGCAGCGCCGGTGCGGTGCGACCGGAACAACCCGCAGAGCCCGCGCGCCAATTGGTTCCTCCCGGGCAACTTCTCCGAACTCGGCATCGCGGAGGTATCCGACAACGTGATCTTCGGTTTGGGCCGTCCCGGCCCTTGGCCGTACATGTGGCAGGTCGAGAGCAGGGATGGCGGCCGAAGCTGGGAACCGGCGGCGTTTGGGCCTATCCCCGGTTACTGTCCGACACTCGTCCGAACCGCCAGCGGCGCACTCGTGGCCGTGAAGCGGTTTCCGTATACCAGCGCGAACGTGAGTTTGGACGGAGGCAAGACATGGGACGCCGGCACCATCATCGACACTCCCATCTGGGCGAACCAGAAGATGGTCGAAGCCGAGCCGGACGTTGTGCTCGTGCTCTATATGGGCCACATGGTTCAGCATGGACAGCCGGACAACCGCATCGCGCGCCTGCGTGTCACCAGGAAGGGCTTGGTGGTGGATCGTTGAGCCGGAGTCCCATTTCCTTGGGAGGAGTTACACACATGCGTTTCAAAGCGATCTCTGCAGGTTCCACTGCTTTGCTGTGGCTGGCGTCAGCACTGGCTCCGTGCCACGTTCTCGCAGAGCCGGGCGGCACGAAAGCGGGCCGGAAACTGCTCGACATGATATACGTTTGGGGGATCCCCATCGGCAACGGGGCTTATGAAATGCCCAAGGGCCAAATGTTGCGGACGGACGATCCAGCAAAATTTGCACAGGCAGACGCGCCAAGCAAAGCGGCAATGCTCGGCGTACATAACATTTACATGGCCGGGGATGGTTTGCCGAATGACTTGCAGACCGCCGAAGCGCTCAGCAGACAAGTAGCGCGGATGAAGAAAATCGTCTGGGAAGTGACCCCCGATCCGCCCTTTCTGTACACGCCCAAACTCAACGTGCTCAAGACTCTGAAGAGCCGTTATCCGCAAATCGAAGGCATCGTGCTCGACGACATGATGACCTCCCGAAAGAATCTGGGCCTTCGTCCCAAACATGTTGCCGCGCTCCGCCAGGAATTGGCGCCGATGGGAAAGAGCATCAAGGTATACGGAAACGTCTACACGAAGAATTTCAACGATCCTCTCCTCCCCGAGTACATCCCCCTGCTGGACGGATTTCTGATGGCCGAGTGGCAGGCCGACGACTTGCCGAAACTCAAAGAGAATGTCGCCACCTTGGCGCGCCTCGGGCCGGGCAAGCCCGTCATGGTCGCTCTCTATTTGTACGACTACGGAAAAGACCGGAAGATGCCGCGTCACCTGATGCAGTTGCAATGCGAGAAAGCGCTCGAACTGGCCAAAGAGGGCCGCATCACGGGAATCGTATTCGTCTTGGTGAACAACGACCGAGATACTGTCGTGTGGACGCGAGACTGGATCCGTACCCATGCCGGGGACTCCCTGGGCGCCCAGTGAGACGGACAGTCGGCCTCGCTGTGCTGCAACGCATTCGTTGAGAGGGGTGGGAAACATTGCGGCAGAAGCGGCGCGAGTTTCTGGCCGCCGTAACCGCCGGCGCCGCGGGAGCGCCCGCGCCGACGATAATGAGAGGACGAATGAACTCGGACGGGATGGAGTACTCGAGGCTCGGACCCACCGGCATCAGAGTGTCACGGATCTGTCTGGGGACCGCGTTTCGCTCGGAGCCGGACGAACCGGTTTGCATCGCCGCCATTCACCAGGCCGCCGAGCTTGGCTGTAATTTCCTCGACTGCGCCAATGTGTACCGCGACGGGCTGTCGGAGGAGATCGTCGGCAAAGCGATCCGGGGCCGCCGTGACCGCTTCGTGGTGACGACCAAGGTGGGCGCTCCGACCTGGGAGGGAGTCAACTCCGGCGGGCTCTCGCGCAAGACCATCCTGCGCGATGCGGAGGCCAGCCTGCGGAGGCTTGGGACGGATTACATCGACTTGTACCTGTGCCACTTTCCCGACCCCGCGTCGCCTCTCGAAGAGACGGTGCGCGCGATGGACGACCTGGTGCGGAGCGGGAAGGTTCTGTATCCCGGGTGCAGCAATTTCCCCGCCTGGCAACTCTCTGAAGCGCTGGCGATCAGCGACCGGGGCGGGCTGGCACCGTACGTCTGCAACCAGGTGCTCTACAACCTGCTCGACCGGCGGATCGAGGACGAACTCGTGCCGTTCTGCGCCCACCGCCCGTTCGCGATCACCGTCTTCGCATCCACCGCGATCGGCCTGCTTTCGGGCCGCTTCCGCTACGGGCAGGCGCCTCCGCCCAGGACCTCGTGGGCGCGCGGCCCGTACAACTACCGCGCCGCGATGACGCGACGGACCGACCGGATCGTTCAGGCCCTGATCGAGGTCGGGGACAATCACGGCAAGACCCCGACGGAGGTGGCGATGGCCTGGTGCCTCAGCCGGCCGCAGATTACGTCGGTGATCATCGGCGCCGACACGCCCGAACGGGTGGCGGAGGATTTCGGCGCGAGCGGCTGGAGACTCGCCGGGGATGAACTGGAGCGGTTGAACACGCTGTCAGCCGGCATGCGCATGGTGGTGCGCAAGGACGCGCCGGAAGGCTACCGCGAGGGCGAGCCCTGGCCCGACGGGTACGAAGAACCATGACCAGCCGCGAAATCGTGCAGCGTACGATCGACTTTGAGGACCCGCCGCGGCTGGCGTTCGACTACTACGCCTACGGAAGCCGCTTCACCGATATCGTCACCAGCTACCTCGACTGGGAGTTTGTTTACGACGCCCGCACCTGGATCGAAGGCGACCGCGAGTACTGCCTCGACCCTTACGGCAACACCTGGGTGCGCCATGTGAACGACCCCGGATCGAAAGGCCTGCCCTGCCGGGGCGTGCTGGAGAAATCCTGGGAGGGGTTGGCCTCGTTCACGATGCCGAAGTTCTCGGCGGCGGCGGGAAACGACAACGTGCGGCGGCTCTTTCAGTCCTATCCGGACCTCTTCAAAGTCGGTTGCCTCTACAATGCGGCCTTCAGCATTCTTTGCTGTCTGCGGGGCTTCGAGAACCTGATGCAGGACGTGCTCGCCGAGCCCGCCGCGGTTCGCGAGGCGTGCGGCCTCATCGACCGCGAACTGGTCGACGTGGTGCACAGCTACGCCGCCTGCGGCGCGGACGGCCTTCATATCATGGAGGACCTGGGCACGCAGACGACGACGCTGATCCGCCCCGCGGTCTGGGAAAAACTGTTCGCTCCCGGCTACGAGCGGCTCTGCCGGGCCGCTCACGAGCATGGCATGCGCGTGATCCTGCACAGTTGCGGCGCGATCCGCTCGCTCATCCCGCTGCTGATCGACTGCGGCATCGATGTGCTTCAGTTTGACCAGACACACAATTACGGTTCGCCGGAGGCCTCCGGCATCGAGCGGTTGGCCGCGGAGTTCCACGGGCGGGTGGCGTTCTTCTGCCCGGTCGACATCCAGCGGACGCTGGTGACGGGCGACCGCGGCCAAATCGAAGACGAGACGCGGCGGTTGGTCCACTGCCTGGGGGGACGCCGCGGCGGCTTTATCGCCAAGTCCTACGGCCGAGGCGCGGGTGTATACCTCGACGCCATCAACTGCGCACCGGAATGGAACGACTTCGCCTTCGAGTGTTTCCGCAAACACGGCGAAGAGCTGTTCGGCGCGCCGATCGACTTGCCGCGACTCGACGCCGAGAGACCCAGGTCACCCTGGGCGCCCGCGCCTGGAGCGCGCCGCTGATGCGCGTCAGTCACGGTCCAAGGACGGGGACATGACGGCCGGATGAGGGCGCGCGCAGGTCCGTCCCGGCGGCTCTAGAATTGTACATTCGACCGCGAGCTTCCCCTTTTGTTTTTGGGGGTCGGCTTTTCCGCCACGCTGCTGTCACGGCGGGCCCAACTTCCGGCGGCCCTCCATGGTGACACGATTCGCGTTCCAATGAGGCTCAGCCGTCGGTCGCACGAACGCGCCAGGGATCCCACTCGCTGCCCGCATTTGCGGCTGCTCTGCAGGAGGGGTGGCGGTGACGGTGGCCGAGGAGTTAGCCAGGTGGAATCCAAGGTGCGCCTGGAACAAGGGGGGGAAGGCGTAGAAGGCGTAGAAGGCGTGCCAGATCATCGCGGGCTCCGGCGAAAAAAAAATTTTTTATCGAAACAAAGCAGCCTGAAATCGGGGGTAAGTATTTGGAGGAGTAAGAGATAGCTGTTTGAAGCCAATCGAAACATAACGAAACAAACCGAAGCAAACGAAACAGGGGAGGGGCCACTGGGCCGGGCTTGGCCAGGACTGGGGTTCTGGTGAGAGGCACATGCTCGCGAGGTGGCGCGAGCTGTAGCTCGCAGCGGAAGTTCAGTTCCGCGACCACGGCGAAGCCGTGGCATTGCCGGATGCGGTTCGGCACGCGCGGCCTGCGGCCGCGTTTGGGGAACTAAAGTTCCCTTGCAAGCTGAAGCTTGCGCCACGGGAGAGTGCGGCGAAGCGCCGGCCGGGGGGCCGGCGGCGGGCGAGGGCGCCCGCCCCACGAGGATGCCAGGGAATGGAGGCACGGGGCCCTGGCTGGGACGCGGGCGCGGTCTTCCAGGTCCCGATCGGTGAACGATCTCGTAGGAATAATGGTCGAAATCCTCGCAGAGGCGCCGGACGGAGTCGCGACTATGGGAATCGGATAAGTGATTGGATTTATGGCGATACAGGGCAAGGCGTGGGATGCCGAACTGGGCGGCGATGGCGCGATAGGGGCGATCGTCGAGGATCGTGGTATCGATTTCGTCGCGTTTCGGGTGAATACACACGGTACAAGGACACATAAATCTGTCTCCCACCCTCACTGTCGCATGGAGAATCAAGCGTCAAGAGCCTGCGGCACGGTGTAGGTTGTGACTAACTCGTGGAAATTCAGAAAGATGATAGACGAAAAATAAATATGAAAGTGTTGTGAACGGGAAAGCGAGGGTTCTTGGCGAGGAGCAAAAGGTGGAGGCCAATAGACAGCTAACTATTGGCTGATCAATATGATGAGGACAAGAGAAAGGTCTGCAGGAAACTCACTGGATTTCGCACTCTCCACTTTTGACCTATGGCCGGAGCGCGATCACCGTCAGCCGTACGGATTCAGGGGTGCTCGTGGGCGGGTGTTGTGGACGGAAACCGGATATCCCGGGTTGATCCAGCACCGTCGTGTTGCCCAACGGGCGAGTTCGAACACCCACAAAGGGGATAATGTCCCTGATTGTCCTGGTTGATGCTTTTCCGGCGTTCGGCAATTGACAAGCCGTTAGCGATCTCGAACCGCCACACCGCCGGCACGACGGCGAAGGTGGTTTGGAGAGCGGCGAACGCGGCGCGGGAGTACTTGGCCTCGTCGACGAGGCACCAACTCAGCGTCATCGATGCGTATCCCCTTGTTTTCGTTAGGGTTGGGCCTCGTCGGCGGCCCGGACGGAGACGGCCCTCGCCAGGATCGGAGCGGACAATCCCGTGACCTGCGACGGTCCGGAGAATCGGAACCAGGACGAGGACGTCAAACCGGGGATCGTTTCGAGCGGCAGTGTTGCCGACATCCGGCACGAACCCCCGACCTTCGCCGCTATCCGCCCCGAACGTGAATCCGTGGCCTGGTCTTCAAGGAGGGTCCTCCCCGCACCGACGCCCCGCGCGATCGCGCACACCCGCACGCGTGAAAATCACTCAGTTCAGGCTGTCCCCTTTGTTTCCCGTGGCGGAAGTTCCCCCTTTGGGTTACGTGCAGCGCGAGTCCAGAGGGCGCGAACCGTGTAGGGCGAGGCATCTACGAAGTCAGTGCCACAGGATGGGGAAAGTTTTCCAAAAAACCTGCGTCTGCCTAGTTGTCCTTGACCCTAGTTGTCCTGTGGGCTGGGAGCTAAAGTAGAACAAGGTGGAGTCCATTGTGGAGTGGGCACCTTTTTGAGACCAGAAAAATGGGTGACAGAATTCAACGAATGGAGCATCACCCATGGCAAAGAAACAGCAGAAAGCCCCGCGTCAGTTCAGCCTCGAGTTTAAGCAGCAAGCGGTTCAGCGCATGCAGTCCGGCGTGAGCACGACGGCCTTGGCTAAAGAACTCGGGATCCGGCGAAAGCTTTTGTACCAGTGGCGCGACCGCGTCGTCGCCGGCAAACCGATCGTCGGGCAATCCGGGCGGCCGCGGAACGACGGCCAGCAGCGGCAGAACGAAGAACGCGCCCACAGCGATCAGTTGATCGCGGAACTGGAACGTAAGATCGGCCAGCAGCAGATGGTCATTGATTTTTTCAAAGGCGCCTTGCAGCAGATCCGACACTTACGCCGGCTGAACAGCGGGACCGGCGTGATGGCATCTTCCGGCAAATCCGGGCAATGATGCCGCAGCAAGGCGAACGGCGATTGACAATCCGCGAGATGTGCGCGTGGGGGGAGGTGAGTCGGGCCAGCTATCATCGCTGGCACGAAGCCAGCGCCCCGCGGGAAGCGGAACTGATGCTGCGGGAGGCGATGCAGGAGCAGTGCCTGGCACACCGGTTCTACGGCCGGCGGCGGATTCGCGCGCTGCTGGTGCGGGAAGGATTTGTGGTCAGCGAGCGGCGGGTGGGACACCTGATGGGCGAAGACAATTTGCTGTGCGTGCGGCGGGGCAAGTTTGTCTTGGCGACGACCGACAGCGACCATGCGTATGGCATCTATCCGAACCTGGCGCCGTTCTTCCAGGTGACGGGGATCCATCAACTGTGGGTCGCCGACATCACCTACGTGCGGCTGCGCGAGGAGTTTGTGTATCTGGCGGTGGTGTTGGATGTGTATTCGCGGCGGGCGATCGGCTGGAGCGTGGGCCGCAACCTGACGGCGGAGGTGGCGCTGCAGGCGTTGCGCCAGGCGCTGGCGGATCGGCCGCCGCCGCAGATGCATCACTCCGATCGCGGAGCGCAGTACGCCTGCCAGGCGTACGTGGAGTTGCTGGCCGCAGCCAAGATCACGATCAGCATGAGCCGGCCGGCGCGGCCTTGGGACAACGCCTACTGCGAATCGTTCATCAAGACCCTGAAAGCGGAGCAACTCGATGGGTCGAAGTTCGCGCGGCTGGAAGATTTCGCGCCACACCTGCCGAGGTTTCTTGACGAATCGTACAACGAGGAACGGTTGCACTCGGCGTTGGGATACCGGTCACCGGCGGAATTTGAAAGGGCACTGGCCGCCGCCGCCCCGTTGCCCCCGCCAGCCAAGACAAAGCCTCCTGGTGGAGGTGTCAAGTGAACCAGAGAGCGGTGGAAATTGCGGGGCCGTGGAAAGTGTGGAAAGCCGAACGGCAGGCTTTCCACACGTCCCACCGCCCCTTGGAAATCTCGCCAAAGGCGGGCGAGATTCCCACATTCCCACCGCTCCGACGACGAGGCGCGTGGAAAAGTGGAAAAGCAAAACCAGCTTTCCCACTTTCCCACCCGCACGACTCTTTCTTCCCTATCCCGGCGCTCGGGCTCCGCCCTCGCCGGGGACAACGACAACGTGTGGTACAGTCCAAGCGGACGGCAACTGTCCCCATATTTCTTGGTCTCACTAGGGTGCACCAGTCCATTGGACGTTCCCAGGGTGTCCTAGCGTGTTCAATCGGGTTGGTACCGCCGCAGGGGTTTCGATGCCGATACCGAACACCCACTGTAAATCCGCAAAGCGGACGCTGTCCCTGGTTCTCGGTCCCTGGTTCCCGAGGACTGTTTTTTCTGCGGAGGAGTTGGGCCTATGAGCTTCGAGGCGTAATCATGATACAGTTTCGGTCGTTCCAACAGCGGCTGGCAGACGAGCTAGACAAGATCGAGGCCGATATTGTCGATTTGTGGCGTAAGGGCAGCATCGAAGAGTTTCGCAATCATCCGTACAGCGGGATTGTAGTCTTCACCCATCCCTACCACTGGAAATCCCTGCCAGCTGAGCATCGCGGCCTTCAGGCGAAGCTCCTGGGCACATATAAACACTGGTTTGAACTGTTCAACCACTGCCACCAGCAGCATAGCAGCGACGTGCGGGACGAGATTAAGGAGACAGATTCCTACGTCATCAGCGCGATTGAACTTCAGACGAGCTGGGCCACCGAGGCTACCGTCGATGGGAACGCGGCGTACTTGGCCAAGCGGTTGACAGTTTTCCGCCAACTGCTTGCGCATCCCGCACCTGGCACGCCGGAGTTGGTGTTGGTCCCCGATACGAATGCGCTTCTGCAATCGCCAGATCCTGCCCATTACGCCGATGTAGTAGTCGGCACCAAGTCCTTCAAATTCGCTCTTGCCCCGACCGCACTTTCGGAGCTGGACCAAATCAAACAACTGCGTGGGCACCAGCCCGTCGGAGAGAAGGCGGAAAAAGCCATTCGTTTGATAAAAGGCTGGCGCAATCAAGGCTCGGTCCTCGAAGGAGTCACCGTGGCGAAAACCATCACCGTTCAGATGATTCCGACCGAACCGCGCATGTCGAAGCTTCCGTCGTGGCTGGACGCGGATAACAAGGACGACCGGCTGATCGGGACCGCGCTGGAAATCCAGTGCTCCCATCTGCTGGCCGTCGTCGTTCTCGTCACTGGTGACATCAACCTTCAGAACAAGGCCGAGATGGCTTTTCTGCCCTGGGCGGAGCCTCCCCAACCGCAGGCAAAAGCAGCAAAGGCAGCACCGGACAAGAGCTGAGTATTCCTATGGGCGGCGGTTCGATCGAAGCACGAATTCGGGTCAGGCCGTTGCGGTTCGGGTTTCTCGTCAAACCAAGCGATCGCACGGCCCTCCGGCGTGTCATAGAGTCAACACCTGCCTGTGGGGCGGGGTCTTTAACTTCATCATCCCGTTGTTCCACAGGACCCCACCGCGCTACCTCGACCGGCCATTCCGGGGGCCGACCGCGAAGGAATTCGTAGCAGGACTGCTTGAGGCGTTTGAACCCGACTTCCTTGTGGAGACTGAACCCGGTTTGGCATCGGGTCTCGCTTTCCCGGAGAAGCGGATCATCGGAATAGACGACATTTTCCGGCGGGATGAACACGGCCGCGGCGGATATGGGCTAACGCTCCTGGACGTATGCGCTTCACTCTATGACGTTACGTTTCGTTTTGTCCAGAGGCATCCTCCCAAGGTGATCGTTGCGCAGCCGGCCGAGCGCGGCCACGATCTTCTCATGGCCGCGACCTTCGGCGCGTTTCCAATCAAGGAGCCGCTCTCTGCGTTCCATCGCCACTATACCGACGCATTGGAGGCGAAGGACGAAAAGATCACCCGTAAAGAGTTCTACGGCCTATTTCAGCCGAATGTTCTGTTTCCGTTGCGGGTGGGTGCGCACGCACTCTCCCGCGAGCCGCACCGGCGATGGTCACCCGATCCCATGCTTTTCTACATGGACGAGTCCTCGCCCATCGACATAATCGAGTTCTGGAATTTCCGCGCGCTAGGCTGGCGTGTTAAGCCCCTGCCTCAATCGTGGGCGCACGAGATGAAGGACGAGTGTGAGAAGTTCATTCGCGAATCCTACAGACCGTACCCGCGGCCCTCGAATGCCGCCCAGCATGGCTGTTTCTTGTGCTCGAAATCCTGCTCGGTCGATGATCTGCAGAAGTTCGTCAGCACGTTAAGGCGCGAGGCACCCGATCCGGGCGTCACGATTGACCATCGGTTTCCGCGCCTCTGGGAAGAGTGGGGGCGGAATGCCGACCATGCGGCACGGCAGGAAGTGAGCTGCAGCACCGAGACTGTCGCCGCTACTGACTACGGCGAGCATGTTTCGGTGACGACGATACTTCCCGAGTTTGCTCGCGAGTCCGCTGATCTGCCGGACTTTGCCTGTATCAACGTGGTTGAGTCCTTGCCGGGTGCCGCCGAGGTCATGCCCCTGCGCATTCCCGAGTTTCAGAACACCCTTTTGGAATTCGACGCGAATACCGTATGGCCTGGGCGCGAAGGAATCATCGCGGTGCGCGGCCTCTACAATCAAACGCGCATGTGGAAAAAACCGAGCCCGTTGGCGGTCTTCAGCGCATGGCTTTCGCGCTACGGCTTCAAGGCCGACCTATCGTCAAGCGGGAGGATTGCTAACCAAGTTATTCAAATGCTGGGCGGTCTGCGGACGATGCAGATGCTTGCCAATGAAGACCTCTTGCGACTCCTTAATAAGTTAGCGCACGGGGAGGTCGAAATCGATGTCGATGCTGACGATCCCAAACTCAAGCGAACCGTCCGGGCCTACGCCGTCCCGCGCCCACAGATGCTTGCGATACTGAGCCGCTCACGTGGTTCCAGCGAGATCGGCGGCAATCTTCTGGCGTCACTCGTGCATTTCAAGGTACTCACTGTGGGACTTCGCCTGCAATGCCCGGAATGCAGGCAGAATACCTGGTACCGGTTGGGCGACCTCGACGCCAGTCTCCGATGCGAACGCTGCCTTGGAGTGGGCCCCTAAATTGAGACAACCGGTTAAGACTCACTTTTCATTAAATGGAGAAGAGAGTCATGGGCCAAACACGAAGGAAGTTCACGAAAGAGTTCAAGGAGGCCGCGGTGCGGCGGCTG
>JBJXGR010000461.1:0-6384 GCA_046160045.1 Bryobacteraceae bacterium | reverse complement strand
CTGGTATGGATAAACGCCAGGGTCTTGATCATCTCAATCCTTCGACCCGGGTGATGTGGGCGACGCTTTCGGCGATCGCCTCGGGCTCAAACACCCGCTTCCAGTCCGGCCTGAAGATCACGTTGCGTGCCCGGTCGATTGCTTTCAGAGCGCCGTCGGAGAAGACCGCCCCTTCCTTCTCCTGGAACACGATGGCCAGTTCCACGCGCATGTGGCCCAGAATGAAATCACGGGCGGCCTCGTAGGGAACCCCGCGCCGGGCGGCCTCGTCAGTGGCTTCGCGAAGAATCGTCAGGCACGTGCCCAACACGGTCTCGGAGAGCACCGGCTCCAGAATCGCCATCTGCCCGGCAGTGCAACGATGCGATTTCATCACCGGTTTGTAGATGGTCCGCGCGATCGCTTCACCGGCGGCATAGGCCTCTTCCGGCCCGCTGATGAGGCAACAAGTGATGTGTTGCTTGGCGTGCTCTCCGCCGAAGAAATCGCGCTGCGCCAACGGTTCCACTTCGTCGCTGAAGATCGGCGGATGGCAGGGATGCGTCACGAAGTAGTGGAGGCCGGGGTTGTCCGGCAGCAGACCCGCATGGGCGGCGGCGACGTCCAGCAGGATCACCAGCGTGCCCGGCGAGAGCTTTTTTTCGATCGACGCGAGCACCTGCTGAATCCGATTGTCCGGCACCGCCAGGATCACGGCTTCCGCGCCCGCCAGGGCGGTCTCGGCGGACTGTGGTTCGAGCCCCCGCTCCCGGAGCGCGGCCTGACCCTTTTCGCCGATCTCCACATGGCGCACCTCGTACGGACTTCCCACCAGATTGGCGCTCAACCGTAGTCCCATCTTTCCACCGGCGCCCAAAAGCGCTATCGTTTTCATCTCAGTTTTTTCCTCTCGCTACTTCAAAGAAATCGTCCTGGCCGCACTGGCCGCCTTTGAACACGATCTCGAGGCCTTGCCGATGCGGCAACCGCGACCAAGCCTTGCATAACGGTGCGCCCGGAGCCAGGTGGGCGATGAACGTCAAGGCGTCGATCCCGAGTTGTTGGCCGGCGTGGCTCGACGTATCGCCGCCGGCGATCACCACGCGGCGAACACCGGATTCGTTCAAGACCCGGTCCAGAATTCGTCCGGCGCGCTCACTCAGGCGCCGCCGTTCGGTGGGGCCAAAATTTTCGTTGCGTTCCCGAGGCGTGTGAATCACGACGCCTCGGCTACCGTTGGCAAGCACTTTCAACGCGGCCCCGGCGCAGCCGTCATCGTCGGCGGCGATGGGTACGAGTCCAAATCCGTGCGCGCCCGCGTAGTCGATCTGCCGGGCGGTGCCGGGCGAGCAACTTCCCGAGAGCACGACCACGCGGTCTACGGCGGGAGGAGTGGACGGCTCCTGCTTCTGGTGGCCCCAATGAGCGATGAGCGCATATTCCACGCCCGACGAACCCACCACGAACGGCTGGCGATCCGCGTCCCACAAGATCTGACCCGCGCGGCGCAGCGTGGCATCGTCCATCACGTCGATCAAGACTGCATCCAACGGCTGGCTCGAGCCCAGCAGGCCCACCCGTAAATCGGTCTGCGATTTTAGATGCAGCCGCAGGTCGGCCTCTCGCATCGGCGTCACAGGATGATTCATCATCGTGGGGTGGCGATCGATGCGGTAGATCTGGCCGTCCGCGGCGGCGGCGAACAGGTTTCCGAAGAAGGTGTAACGGCGCAAGGACGGAGCGCCCACTACGATCGGCACGAGCGTCCCTCCGAAGATTCGCTTGCCGATCTCCATCGCACGGCCAATGCTCCCCACGGTTGGCGAGCTATCGAATGTGGAGCAGACTTTGTAGTGGCAGAGTTTGGCGCCTAGGCTCTTCAACCATTCGAACGCCGCGGGGAGATTGGCATCCATCCACTCTGGAGTTTCGCTGCGGCTGACGCCGGCCAGCCCGAATGCGGAATAGCCGGCGAACTGTTGAAAGACAGCCTCGTCTGGTTGACGCAGGAACAATACGGCTGGCATGTGTGGCGCGAGCGCCTCCAAGGCGTCGGTCGATCCGGTGAAGTCGTCGCCGTACCAACACATCAATCTCATTGATCGATGGCCGCCTCCCACGCCGAGCGCACGTTCGCGACACCGGCCGCGATGCCCTCCGGGTGCCCCATGATGCCGCCCCCGCAGGCGAAGATCAGGTCCATTGAGCCTAGCTGGCGATAGGTATCTGCCGCCTGCTGGGCGGTCTGGCCCGAAGAGAAGACCGGCATGATTTCGTAACCTGGTCCAGGCGCACCAAACATCGGCGTCAGGCATTCGCGCGCCGACGCAATGACCGATGCGTCGCTCTCGCAAAACTTGTTCCGCAGGCCGTTGACATGGATGTGGTCAACGCCGGCCACTCGCCAGAACTTCTGATAGGCCAGGTAGCTCATGCCAATCGCCGGGGACCGGTCGAACATTCCCCAGCCGTTCCGGTGGGCGTGAATCGGCAGTTGCGAATGCCGCCGCAAGCTGGTTACGCCCGCCAGACCCGTGCCATTGACGCTCACCATCACGCACGTGCCGCCGGCCTCGAGAACCTGGTCATGGCGGCGGCGCATCTCCTCCACTTCGCCCGTGAGATTGAACGCAAACATCACCTTCTTGCCGGTCTTCTCAGCATTTCGGTTGATGACATCCATCACCGCCTTGACGCGTTGGGCGAAGGGACAGTGCGGGCCGTCAGCCTGCAACTCGTCGTCCTTAATGAAGTCGATTCCTCCGTCTACCAGCTGCGCCACCATCGCCGCGGTCTCGACGGGATTCATCCCCACGCTTGGCTTGATAATCGTGCCGATGAGCGGCACTTTGTTCACCGCTGCCAGCCGGCGGGTTCCTTCGACGCCGAACTGCGGCCCCGGATATGCGCGCCGAAAATCATCCGGCAGCTTCAGATCCAGCAGCTTCAAGCCCGAGAATTGCTTCAGCTCGAAGAGATTCCCCGCCACCGTCGCCATCAGGTTCGGCAGCGATGGTCCGAGATTCTCAATCGGCCATGACACCAGAATCTCGGCGCGCCGATAGATGGAGGCGATGGGCCCGGGGACGGGAAGCGAGGGAGTGGACACCGAATCGAGTTCGGTGATTCGTTCCACGCGCGCGCCATACTTGGCCCGTAGTTCCGGCGTCTCGCCCGGCACTTGAATGAACGTGCCCGATGACTGCTCGCCCGCGAGCACTTCGGCGGCATCGCCCAGCGGGAACGCCGACTCAATCCAATACTTGGCGAAGATTCTACTCATACCAGAGGCCGGCTCGCATCAATGCGAGTAAAAAGGAAGGCGCTCAACGCGACCATTCCCGCAATCACGAAGAGCGGCAAGTCGTGGTCGTGGTATTGGCTCACAATGTATCCGAATAGGATTGTACAGAAAAATCCGCCCAACTGGCCAGCAGTATTCATCGCGCCAGAGACAGCGCCGGCATGGGGACCGCTGATGTCGAGGCAGACCGCCCAAGCGGTTGGCAGCATGAGATCAAGCACGCCAAAGCCAACACTCAAGAGGCCCACGGCGGCCCGTCGATTTTGCGTCATTGCCGTTGCCACCAGTAAACACGCCGCTGTGAGCAGGCACGTCGATCCAACCGCGACGCGGCCATAGCGCAGACCAAATCGGCGCACGGCCGCTTCACTCAAGAATCCGCCGGCCAGATTACCCAGGGCCCCCAACACAAAAGGCAACGCCGCGAAGATTCCCATTTCCGCCTCAGTGAACCCGCGGCCCCTGACCAGCCACGTAGGGAGCCACGAAAAATAGAACCAAGACGCCCAGGCATAGCAGCAGTACATCAGCATGATGGTCCTTACTTGCGATGACCGGAATATCAGACCCCACGGAGTCGCCTCTCGCACCGATGTCAGAACCGGTTCGGGATCCCGATACCAGCGCCACCAGCACGCGCACCACACGATTCCGAGGGCGCCGAATAGAAAGAACGACGCCCGCCAGCCGAAAGCGGCCTGAATCGGCACAACGAGGAGCGGGGCAAGAGCGCCCCCGGCGCGGCTGGCTCCCCAAATAAAACCCTGCGCCACCGCGCGCTCGTTCGGCAGCGACTGAGATACGACTCCCGCCATGTTCGGATAAGCCCCGGCCTCGCCCGCGCCAAACAGGAATCGCGTCGCCACCAGAGGCACAAAGCCCGTTGCCAACCCGGTTAACATCGTGAACCCGGACCACCACAGCACGATCCGCGTCAGCACGCCTCGCCGCCCGTATCGATCCCCCAGCGCGCCCGTGGGAATTTCGAAAAGCCCATAGGATAAGATGAACGCTCCCAAGACCCAGCCCCATTGCTCTGGTGAAATGCCGAGTTCTTGTTGGACCCGTGGTCCGGCAACGGCGATACAGAGCCGGTCGAAGAAAGTAATGATGGAGAGGAGGACCAGCAGGGCTAGCCCGACTTTCGCAGCTAAACTCCATTTCGGGGAAAGATTGAGCAAATCGGCGAGCTAAGCCCCTCGCTATCAATAAACCATTTCCAGAAGTGCTTGTAGTGGAGACCTACCCACTAGGCAGGCGAAACAGATTCTGTCATGCTGCCAGGGAGCATGTATCTGCGCAGCAACAAGCGGATCAAAGACGGCAAGGAACACCGCTACTACACCGTGGTGGAAAGTCGCCGGCTGAGCTCGGGAAAAGTGGCGCAGAAGCAGGTGTTGTACCTCGGCGAAATCAACGACAGCCAGCAAACCGCCTGGCGCAAGACGCTGGAGGTGTTCGATGAAGAGCAGCAGCGCCTTACGCCACTGAGCCTGTTTCCGGAAGACCGGCCGGTGCCGGCCGACGCCCTCGACAGCGTGCAAGTGAAGCTTGGCGAGATGAGGTTACAACGAGCGCGGCCCTACGGCAATTGCTGGTTGGGATGCGAACTATGGCGGCAGTTGGCATTGGATCAGTTCTGGGCCGGGAAGCTGCCCAAGGGACGGGAAGCGGTGGCCTGGAGTCAGGTGCTGGAGTTACTCGTGGTGAACCGGTTGATCGATCCGGGCAGCGAGTTTCGCGTGCATCGGCAGTGGTTCGATCAAAGCGCGATGGACGTCTTGCTGGGGCAGGATTTCGCGGTCGCCGAGAAAGACCGGCTATACCGGTGTCTGGATCGGGTGTTGGAGCATAAGCGAGACCTGTTCGTCCATTTACAGCGACGGTGGAAAGATTTGTTCGCCGCCGAGTTTGATCTGCTGTTGTACGATCTGACCAGCACGTACGTGGAAGGGGCCGCCGAGCAAAACCCCAAAGCCAAGTACGGCTACAGCCGCGACGGGCGGCCGGACTGCAAGCAGGTGGTGATCGCGCTGGTGATGACACCGACCGGACTGCCGCTGGCTTACGAGGTGATGGACGGCAACACGTCGGACAAATCGACGCTGCGAGGTTTTCTGGACACGATCGAGAGTATGTACGGCCAGGCGAGGCGGGTGTGGTTGATGGACCGAGGGATCCCGACCGAGGCGGTGCTGGCCGAGATGCGGACGGCGCGGCAGGAGACGTTTTATCTGGTGGGCACGGCGCGGTCCAAGGTCAAGCAGTATGAGAAGAAGTGGCTCGAGTTGCCGTGGCAGAAGGTGCGCGACTCGGTGCAAGTGAAGCTGTTCGCCGAAGGCGGCGAGTTGTATGTGCTGGCCAAGAGCGAAGGGCGGCAAGCCAAAGAGATGGCGATCCGGCGGAAGAAACTGGCACGGCTGTTGCGGAAGCTGAGAGCGATGCGGCGGAGTTGTCCGAAGCGGGACCAATTACTAATGCGGGTGGGCGCGGCCAAGACGGACGTGGGCCGGGCCTTCGGTTTCGTGAAGATCAACCTGCCTGGCGTGGGTCAAGCCGTGACGCGGGAGACGTTCACGTTTCAACTCGACAAGACTAAGTTGAAAGAGGCTGAATTACGCGATGGTCATTATCTGCTGCGCACTAACTTAGTGGCCGAAGATCCGGCCGTGTTGTGGGACCGGTATATGCAGCTGACGCAAATCGAAGCCGCCTTCAAATGCTTGAAGAGCGATCTGGGCATTCGTCCGATTTACCATCAACTCGAGCATCGGGTGGAAGCCCACATCATGGTGGCCTTCCTGGCTTACTGTCTGACCGTGACATTGAAGCATCGGGTCCAGGCGCACGCCCCTGGATTGACACCGCGCGCGGTGCTGGAGAAACTGGCCGCGATTCAAGTCTTGGATGTTTCCTTTCCCACCACCGATGGCCGCCGGCTCGTGATGCCGCGCTATACCGAGCCGGAACAAGAGCAGGCACTACTGCTCCATCACCTCAAGCTGACCTTGCCGCCGCAGCCGCCTCCACGCATCACAACCCTGAGTCCGACCTCGTCCGTCGCCCTTCCCCCATTGAAAATGTAGTGGAGACCTTTTGGA
>JBJXGR010000460.1:0-23009 GCA_046160045.1 Bryobacteraceae bacterium | reverse complement strand
TGGAATTCTCCTGCCCGCAACGCCGTGATCAGCGAAACGCACATATTCGGGCCCCGTACCGTGAACGAGTTCAAGTTCGGCTACAACCGGCACACGCAGGTTCTGGAAGACCGCGAGCAGAAGGTCCCAGTCAACCAGACTCTGGGGATTCCCGGCTTGACCACCGACCCGCGCTTTCAAGGAAATCCGAACCTGAACATCGCCGGGTTCGGCGGCACGGGCGCCATCAGCAACGCGCCCAACAATCGTTCCGACAACGCCTACGTTTTGCTGGACAACGTCTCGCACCTCACCGGCTCGCACAGCATCTCGACCGGATTCCAGATTCAGCGCAACGAACAGAACGGCGGGTCCAATCCGAATTCCCACGGCGTGTTTGCCTTCAACGGGAGCTTTTCGTCGCAGTTGAATGCTGCCGGCGCGGTAGTGGCCGGCACCGGGAATCCGGCCGCCGATTTCCTTTTGGGGTATCCGAGCTCGACCAATCGCTGCTGCACCCGCGGCGACGGCTTCCGGAACTTCCGCAAGACCGACTTCGGCGTGTACATCCAGGACGACTGGAAAGTGCGGCCGAACCTGACGCTGAATCTCGGCTTGCGGTGGGAGTACTTCCAGCCGGCGACCGAAGCCCGCGACCGCGTCTCGCAGCCGGACCTGGCGGCCGCGCCGGCCACAAAGATCAACCTTGCGGGCCAGAACGGGGTTTCCCGATCCCTGCGCGAGGGCGACTGGAACAACCTGGCGCCCCGCTTCGGCTTTGCCTATAACGTGGGCAAGGACAAGCGGACAGTGGTACGCGGCGCCTACGGCATCTTCTTCAACCCCACCAACCTGGTGTACACGTTCAGCATGAGCGCCAATCCGCCGTTTGTCGATCTCGACAGCTTCCTGTCGGCGGTGCGGACTCCGCAGCTTAGCCTGTCCAATCCGTTCCCCACGAATCTGGGGATTCCCAGTCTGGCGTTCACGGGCGTCGACCCCAAGCTGCGCGATTCCTACGGACAGCACTGGAACCTCAGCATCCAACGCGATCTGGGCTGGTCGACCGTCTTCTCCCTTGGCTATATCGGAGACAAGGGCACCAAACTCTACCTGGTGGCGAACGAAAACGCGCCCGAACCCGGGCCGGGTGCGGTGAATCCCAGGCGTCCGGTACCTGGCCTGGCGGCGATCAACATTCGGAGCAATCGCGCGCGCTCCAACTACCACGCGCTGGAGGTCAAAGCCGAACGCCGATTCACCGCGGGATTGGGCTTCCTCACCTCCTACGTGTGGGCCAAGTGCATCGACATCGCCGGCGTGCAGGTGATCGGAGACGGTTCTCCCGGGGCGTTCCGCGACCCGCGAAACCTCTCGATGAACCGCGGCCTTTGCCAGGCCAACATCAGCCACCGCTCGGTCTCCAACTTCGTTTGGGATCTGCCGTTCGCCAAGGGAGCGAAGGGCGCGGCGGGTTTCCTGGCCTCCAACTGGCGCAGCACCTCGATCCTCACCTTTGAGGGGGGACAGCCGTTCACCGTGGCCTTGCCTTTCGACAACAGCAACACCGGCCGGGGCGGCGATACGCCGGACGTGGTCGACGGGCAGAAGCCCAACAACGGCTCCAAGACGCCGAACCAGTGGTTCAACACGGCAGCGTTCCGGGCCCCGGCCCCGCTCACGTATGGCAATGCCGGCCGCAGCATTGTCACCGGGCCCGGCATCACGCGGGTCGACTTCTCCGTGCACAAGGACTTCCGGTTCCGTGAGCGCCACTCGTTCGAGTTCCGCACCGAGATCTTCAACCTGTTCAACCACCCGGCGTTCTTCCAGCCGGGGAACACGTTCGGCACACCCAACTTCGGGGTGATCGGCGGCGCCTTCGATGGCCGCGACGTGCAGTTCTCTCTGAAGTACAAGTTTTAGATCGAGGGCCATGATCAAGCGTCTTCTACCCGTGCTGGCGATCTCGCTGGCAAGCACGACCATGCTGGAAGCTGTCTCTGAGGCGAAATACAAGGTCCGGTTCGACAACAAGGTCCGGGTGCGGATGCGGGACGGCGTGGAAATCGCGGCCGTCGTCGCGCGGCCGGATGCCGAGGGCAAGTTCCCCGCGATCATGAGCTACACGCCGTACCGGCGCGTGGTCCACCAGCGCTCGACTCATCTCGAGCGCGAATACAATCATCACATTCACGGAACCAGTTACTTCGCCGAGCGCGGCTACGTTGTCGTCTACTACGACGTGCGCGGCACCGGAAACTCGGGGGGCTCGTCGCAGGACATCTATTCCGACGACGAACGGCGTGACGCTCACGACATGGTGGAGTGGATCGCCGCGCAACCATGGTGTACGGGGAAGGTCGGCATGTGGGGAATGTCCTACGGGGGCGTCGTGCAGTGGCAGGTCGGCGTTCAGCAGCCACCCCATCTGGCCACGCTCGTTGTCGGCTCGTCAAACGACGATGTCTACCTCGACTGGACTTGGCCGGGCGGCTCCCTGCGGCCGTATATGTTCGACAGTTTCTCGCCGCTGATGACCGCGCGAAACTTTGCGCCGCCCGATCTCGAGATCGTCGGCGACAAGTGGAGCGACCTGTGGAACGAGCGGCTCCAGAAGAACTCGCCGTGGGGGATTGGCTACATCAGGAACCCCGTGCACGGGAACTACTGGACGGCGCGATCGCTGCAGCCGGACTACAGCCGCATCAAAGTGCCTATCATGCTCTGGAGCGGGTGGGCCGATTGTTATCCCACGCCCATTCTCCGGGCCTTTTCGCGAATCAATGTTCCTAAAAAGGTCTACATCGGACCGTGGGGCCACTGGTGGCCGGAGATGGCCCTGCCGGGACCGCGGATCGACTTCCGGTACGAATTGCTGCGCTGGTATGACTATTGGCTGAAGGGCATCCGCAACGACGTGATGGACGAGCCTCCTATCACGTTGTGGGTGCGGAACTGGAAACCACCCGCAGAGCGGATGTATCTCGAAGATGCCGGCTTCTGGCGTCACGAGAAAGAGTGGCCTCTTCAGCGGACCGACTACACGACGATGCACCTCGGCGCCGGCGGCAAGCTCAGCCGCGAAGCCGCGCGAGCAGGCCAGAACGCCTACGTCTACGACGCCACGGTGGGTGTCGCTTCGGGAATCTACTGGGGCGGCGGAGTCCTGCCGTTTGCCACGCCCATCGACCAGCGGGTGGATGAGGCGCACTCGCTGACCTATACGTCCGAGCCGTTGAGCCAGGACACCGAGGTCACCGGGAATCCGACCGCGGTCCTGCATGTCGCCTCCACCGCCGACACCGCGTACTTCCATGTCAAGATCAACGACCTTGCTCCCGACGGGACCTCCAAATGGATCGCCGACGGCGGCGTGCTCGCCACGCACCGCAACTCCCACTCGCAACCGGAACCGCTCGAACCCGGCCGGGTCTACGAACTGAAGATCGAGATGAAGTACATGGCCTATGTGTTCCCTGCCGGCCACCGCATTCGTTTCGTGGTCGCCAGCGCCGATTTTCAGAATGCGTGGCCGGCGGCCAAAGCCGCAACCAACACCATTCATACCGGGGGCAACTACGATTCCCGCGTGATTCTTCCGTTTGCGCCGGCGCAAAACCCGAAACTTCCTGCGCCGCGACTCAAGCCCTCGCCTCGCCCGCCGCAGAAGGACGAGGAGATCCCCAAAGCGGTGCATGAGATCTCCCAGGACCTGGTCAACCAGACCGTTACGGTCACGCTGGAGAGCGTGCGCGACGAGAAGAGCGAGGATGGCAAGACGAAAGGCGCGGAGACCACACACTCAACCTACACCGTGTCGCGGACGAATCCCGCCGACGCGGTGCTGAAGTCGTCGCACAAATACACCATCGTGCGTGCCGACGGTACCTATTACATCGAGGCGAATGAGATCGTGGCGAGCGATCTGACCTCGTTCCGTTACCTGACGGAAGTGGAAGTCACGATCGACGGAAAGCGCCACTTCAACAAAAGCTGGAAGGTGTCCGTGCCGCGCCGGCTGAATTGATCGCCGCCATGAGAAGCGCGGCACTCGCCTATAGCGCGCATCTGGAGACCGGCGCTTGGCGCGCCGATTGTAGGGGCCGCATACATGCGGCCCGCCGGCCGAAGGCCGGCTTCCGGAGGGCGATTTGCATGCGCTGGCTTCGGGTTCGAACCTATGGAGCTCGCCGCGGGAAACATCGAAAGGCTCAATCGGCAGCCTTCTGGCGCCGGTTCGGTCTCGGTGCCTGGGTGACTCAAGGAGTGAGTGGCATGGCGGCGCGGCTCCCGCATGCCGGCCTGCGGCCGGCGGGCCGCATGTATGCGGCCCCTACCGTGGGAGGGATTCCTCGTCTCCGGCCGGCGACGCCCTCGCTAGGCCCCGCCCGCCAGGCGTCTCTTGTATTCCCCGGGGGTTTCGCCGAAGTGCTTACGAAACAAGGCAATGAATGCGCTTACTTTGGTGAACCCCGTTTCGAGCGCGGACTGTGTCACCGACACGGTGGCCAGGCGTTCGCGGGCATGGCTGAGCTTGCGGATGCGGATGAATTCGCTCGGCGTGCGTCCCGCCGCCGATTTCACAGCACGGCACAGATGCGAGGGACTGACGCGAAGCCGGCGCGCCACCGCTTCCACGTTCAGTTGTTCGCTGCGAACCTTTTCCAGGTCCTGAAAGAACCGCTGGACCAGGCCAGTGGGGCTTTGCGAGGTCCGCGGCGTCATCTCCACCGCCTCACGGCAGAACTCCACCAGCACTTCGCGCATCGGTTCGCGATCGATCACGCGCAGATTGGCAATCCTCTCCAGGTACACCATGCTGATGTCAAACAGGGGCCCCGGCTGCGCGCCCGCCCGGTACACCGTGCGGGTGATCAACGCCTCCAGTTGCGCTACGCGCAGCTTCTTCATCGTCCCGGTCTGCGAAGGAGTGTTCATGATCACGTCGAAGTTCCGCGTGACCAGATCCACAAAGGCCGTCCGATCGTGGGCGGCCAGCGCCGCCGTCAGGTTTTCGGCGAGATAGAAAGGGTAACTCATCGTCGCGGCCTGGGGCAGAAACTCGAAACAGTGTTGACAGGATAACAAATGGATTCGACCAACAACTCGCGTCGCGGATTCGTCACAAGACTGGCAGCGGCCGCCTTCGCGCCCGGCCCCCGGCCGAACTCTCAGGTTCGAATGGGGATTGTCGGCGGCGGATTCGGCCTCAGCTTTCACTGGCATGAACATCCGGACTCGGTGGTCCGGGCGGTCGCAGAACTCCGCCAGGACCGCCGCAGCGCTCTGGTGAAACAGAATCCCAAGGCCGAAGCCTACGTCGACTTCAAGGACATGGTCAAAGACAGGAACGTCGACGCCGTCGCGATCTTTACCGGAGTGCCCGAACACGCCCGAATGGCCGAGCACGCCATGAAGAACGGCAAGCACGTCATCTGTGCCGTGCCCGCGGCAATCACCCTGGAGGAGTGCCAGCGCCTGATCGACACCGTGAAGGCCACCGGCATGACGTACATGAACGCCGAGACCAGCTATTTCTCGCCCGGCGTGATCACGTGCCGGCGCTGGAAGAAGGAAGGCAAATTCGGGACCATCTTCTATTCAGAAGGCGAGTATGCCCACGACATCGAAGACCTTCGCGGACAGATGAAGTGGTTTTTGCACGACGGCAGGCCGACCTGGCGAGTCGGTCTGCCGCCGATGCTGTACATCACGCACTCGTCCGCCGGCGTGGTATCCGTCACGGGCGAGCGCCTGACTGAGACCGCCTGTCTGGGCTGGGGGCACGATCACCCCGCACTCAAACAGAATCAGTACGGGAATAACCGGTTCTCGAACAACGTCGCGCTGTTCAAGACGTCGGGCGGGAACGCGTCGCGCATCGCCGAGTTCCGCTACTGCGCCCCGTCCGGCATGGTGCGCAACGAATTCTACGGAACCCGGATGAGCTATCTTGATCCCAATGGGACCAGCAGGAAAGCAACCGTGACCCACGCGCCGCATGAGGTCACGGAGTGGGAGCCGGAGACGCATTGGGACCTGTTGCCGCCGGAACTGCGCAAGCCCAGCGGCCACTCCGGCGCGCACACTCATCTCACTCACGAGTTCATTCGCAGCATCGTCGAGAAGCGGTGGCCCGCCATCAACGTGTACGAGGCGGTGGCGTTCTGCGCGCCGGGAATCGTCGCGCACCAGTCGGCTCTCGATGGCGGCGCGTGGAAGAAGATCCCGGACTTCGGCCGTGCCCCCGCCGCCTGAGGAGATTGAATCATGACGCGACGTGACTTCCTCGCGGCGGCGACCGCCGCCAGTCTCCAAGCCGAACCCCGCAAGGTACGGATCGCGGTCATCGGTGTCGGCGGACGCGGGATGGGGGTGTTGCGCGCCTCCATCGCGATGGGTGCGGTCGAGGTCGCCGCGCTTTGCGACATCCGGCCGGAGGCCGCCAATCAGGGCGTAGACTACGTCCAGACGCACCTCGGCCCGCGGCCGGCCACCTATACCAACGGCCCCACCGACTACAAACGCCTGCTGCAACGCGACGATGTGGATGCCGTGTTTGTCACCACGCCCACGGTCTGGCACGGGCCGATGGGGATCGACAGCCTGCGTGCACGCAAGTGGGTCTTCACGGAAGTTCCGGCCTGCAACACGATCGAGGAGGGTTGGGAACTGATTCGCGCGGCTGAAGAATCCGGAACAGGCTACTTCATGGCCGAGAACTACTGCTTCATGCGTCACAACATGCTGGTGTTGAACATGGTGGAAAAAGGCCTGTTCGGCACGCTGACATTTTCCGAGTGCGGCTACCTGCATGAAGCCCGAACGCTCCAGTTCAATGCCGATGGCACGCTCACGTGGCGAGGCGATCTGAACAGCAACCCGGAACTGATCGGCAACACGTATCCGACCCACTCGCTGGGGCCGGTTTCGATGTGGCTCGGCCTCACGCGCGGTGATCGGATGGTGCGGTGCAGCACCATGATGAGCCGCTCGGTCACATTCCGCGAATATGCGCTGAAGCGATTCGGGCCGGAGAGTCCGGCGGGAAAAGTGACCACCTGGAACGGCGACACCACCAACACGCTCATCCAGACCGAGAACGGGGTGGTGATCCACCTGCGGTTCGATATCCAATCGCCCCGCCCGCATCACATGGCCTTCTACACGCTGCAGGGCACGGGCGCTTCTTACGACGACGAGGCGGGCCTGTTCATCGACGGCCGTTCGAAGGGTTGGGAGCCGATTGGGGACTACTATGCGGCCCACGATCATCCTTTCTGGCTGCGACATGGGGAAAAGGCCAAGACGGCCGGGCACGGCGGCGGCGACTACTTCACGCTGCAGCACTTTTATCGCTCGATCCGCGAAAAGACCATGCCGGGGATCGATGTCTACGACGCCGTGACCTGGAGTTCGCTCATTCCGCTGTCGGCGAAATCCATCCGGGAGAAGGCCGCACCCCAGGAGATTCCCGACTACACGCGCGGGAAATGGCGGGAGCGAAAGCGGTACGACTGGACGAAAGCGTAACTCCCAGCCTTCATTCCTACGAGAAATACAGCGAATAAAGATCAACAGAGTCAACGTCTTCCACAGAGCGTGCTACCCTTGGCCAACCGAAAAGTGGGGCGGTCCCCCTGGACCGAGGGCCGGCCTCCTGGCCGGCCCACCGGGCGAAGCCCAATATAAAAAGGGCGAAGCCCGGCATTGACTTTATTCATCCATCTCGGTGGACGCGCCTGGGCCGACGTAGTGGATCACAAGGGTCTCTAAATTTCAAACCCCGCCGATTCTGCGGCTTGGCGGTTTTGAGAGTCCTCCCCCTCTTGACACCGCGGTATCCTCTGACCGGACATGGATACCTCTTCGAAGACCGCCACCGCCGGAGCGAAGCCAATCCGAGCCGTTCGAACCCGATTGGCGAACCCAATTCCCCTCAAGGGAATCAGTCACTTCCGGCCCAAATTGGCTTCGTTCCGCAGAAACCACCGCCAGGTGAAGGAAGGCTGTGATGGCCTGAATTCGATGCTCGGCCTCCGGCCGGTTGGAGAACTGAAGTTCCCCTCCGAGATGAAGCTCGCGCCACACCCGGCGACGGCGTGCAAAGGGCCAACCCTGAGGGGGCGCGCCAAAGCGCTCCGCAGCCTGAAGGCTGCCCCACAGGGCCGCACGAGGGTGAAAACCCCGCGTGATACACTCAAAGAGAATCCATCTCCGGAGCGTCCCCTACTCATGAAACTGTGGTTGTTGATGGCTTCTCTTGCCATAGCCTTACCCTGCGCGGCGCAGGCTCCGGTAGCTCCCTCAATGCCCCCGGAAACGGTGGTTGCCACGGTCGACGGCAAACCGGTGACCGCGGCGCAGATCCAGGCTATTCTGGGTCTTTCGAAGGGCTCCGAGCAAATGCTGTACAAGAACCCCAAGGGGTTTCTGACGCAGTTGGCCCTCATCCGGCACCAGGCCGAGCAGGCGGAAAAGCAAGGCCTCGACAAGAAAAGCCCCTACCGGGAGCAGATCGAATTCCAGCGCAATCTCGCCTTGTATAACGCCCAAGCCAGCGAAGCAGCGGTCCGGATTGTACTCGAGCCCGACGCCGTGAAGAAGTTCTACGAGGCCAACCTCCAGCGCTATCAGAATGTCACCGTCAAGGCTATCTACATTGCCTTCACCAGCGCGCCGCTGACGCTCTCGGACCCGTCGGTGAAGAAGAGCCTCTCCGAACCCGAGGCGCAGGAAAAGGCCGCCCAACTGTACAAGGAGATCCAGGCGGGCGCCGGCTTTGTCGAGATGGTGCGGAAACATTCCGACGACCTCTCCTCCAAAGGCAAAGACGGCGACTTCGGGGTGGTCCGCGCCAAGGACAACCTCGCCGAGAACATCCGGAAGGCGATCTTCGCGCTGAAGGAGGGGCAGGTGAGCGAACCGGTGCGCTCGAACAATGGCTTCTACCTGTTCAAGGCGGATAAAGTGGGTGTCCAGCCCCTGGCGGCGGTCAACGATGAAATCTTTATCGAACTGCACCAGGCGAAACAGCGCGCGGCACTCGACGCGATCATCAACTCCCGCCAGGTGAAGATCGAGAAGGAAGATTTCTTCCAGCCGCCCCAGCAACCCGCAGCGAGCGCGGCGAAGCCCGCTGCCGGCAAATAGCGGCCAGGCGCGCTATCGGTGAACGGCGAGGATCGACCACCCCGGGTCCAGCATGACTTTGACGGGAGGCTGCGCCAGCCGCACCTTGAACTCAGCGGGCTCATTTCCGACGCGCACCCACTCGGTTCGCGATTTGGCCCGGCTTACCTGGATCTCCACGGGCACGAGCAGTTCCGATTCGCTATCGATCTCCGCCGGCCGGATCGTTCCTGTCAACTGAATCGCCGGTGCGCGGCCTCGGACCTGATATTTCAACTCAAGCGTCGGGATGCCAGTCGAATAGACCCATTGTTCGAAGAACGCCTCCAGCTTGGGATCCGGCGATTTCGGAGGCAGGAACTCTGCCGCCAGTAGCCGGAAGTCCTGAATGCTGATGGCACGTCCCTCGAAGCGGCGGCGCAGTTCTCCCAGCATCTTTTGAAATCCCACGTCGCCCAGCCGCCGGCGGAGCATGTGCAGGACCCACGATCCCTTCTCGTAGGTGATCGTCCTCCAGGCGTCGTTGTCGGGCGACGTGATCAGCCGGGTGCCGAGCGCGATCGCGCCGGTGGATTCCACCGTGCGGCCCGACGGATCCTTGGTCAAGAGGCGGTCGCGGTATTGGAGCAGCACCTCTTCCAGCGCCTTGGCGCCGCGCCTCCGCTCCAGTTGCAGCAGGGCCGAATAGTTGGCGAGCGCCTCGAGCAGCCATTCGTCCTGGTAGGAGGCTGAAGTGACAAGGCTTCCCCACCATTGGTGGGCAGTCTCATGGGCGGAGAGGATGTCGCTGAAAAACAACTGGGTGGATTTGGACATGGCGGCCACCGGACGGTCGGCCGGACCCAGATAGGACAACGTCGACAGGTAGATGAGGCCGGGAAACCCTTGCCCGAAAGCGCCCGGAACGGGGGCGACGGTCAGCGTCTTGAGCGGCGGCGGGCCAAACATCTCCGAGAAGAATTCCAGCGCCGATTCAATGTCTCCGGCCAGCGTCCGCAACCGCGCTTTGGGGCTCATGGGCGGCGGCACGAAATCGGGAATGTGAGTGGTCACGTCCGGTCTTCGAATCGTATTCCGTTGCGGAAGAAGAGGCGGCACCGGCATCGGCGGGCGAGCCAGGGTCTGAAGCGCGCGTTCGACCGACTGGTTGGCATACACCTCCACGGTGATGCCGCTTCGGGTCACCGCGGTCTTCTGATAGTTGCCAAGATTGAACCCGGCGATGCGGATCGGCGATGGCGTTCGCCGCCGGGTTGTCCGCACCGGGCCCTCTGTCTGGTCGGCCACGACTTCGCCCACGGCGACACATTGCAGATTCGCCGGATAGCGGAACGTCAGATCGAAGGTGGTGAATTGCACACCCGCGCTGGGGTACCAACTGCCGCGCGAGGTGACCAGATACACCTGGTTGCCCGCATCCTGGATGAGGTCGCCCTCGTGCTGGAAGACGACCTCGTACTCCCGGCCCGGGGCCAGAGGTTCGGGCGCCACCAGCAGGAACATCTGGTTGGCCGAGTTACGGATCAGGTTGGAGCGCAGAGACTCCCGCTCCAGGATCTCCGCCGGTTTGCCGTCGATGGTTGCGCCCGTCATCCGCATCAGCCGCGAGATGTCAAACGGAAAGGCTCGCTCGCTTCGCGGAGTCCGAAGCTTGACCCGCGTAGTCACCTTCATTCCCAGTCCGGGAGGCTGCAAGGCGGCGTCGATCCGGTAGTCGCCGAGGGTGAACTGTGGCGCCGCCGGCGACTGAGCGCGGGACCGGACCGACCGCGACTCGAACATGGTCCAGATCTCGAAGTTTGGCTTCCCCTCAACGGCGCCGACACGTCCGGCGATGATCGAATACGGCGATCGTGGATCGTGAATCAGGTCGAAGTTGCCCAGAGTCTTGCCGCTGATCGCCGCGAAGAAAAACCCGCGCCGGGGCTGTTCCAGCGACAACAGGTCGAGCGCGATCCGGCCGTCGAAGCTGGAGGCCAGATTGCGAACGACTCCGGTCCAGCGCTCGGCAAGCAGAAGGCCCATCTCGAGAGAGGGTTTGCCGGTTTCCTTCGCTTTGTCGAAAAGTTCCTGCCCGCTCGTGTCGGTGAACAGGAATGCGGCGGCCTTGAAATGCTCGTTGAGATTCGGGGTTTCGGTAAACGAGGCCAGCGACTTGCGCTCCGCGCGGTTGGGAGGAAACAGCAGGACCTCCGCGTCGCCGCCCTCCGTGTCGGCGACGAAGAGGGCGGCGATCCGCACTCCTTCCACCGGTTTGGACAGCAGCAGGTATCCATCGGTGAGGTAGAATCGCAGATCTTCGCGCACAAAGGGCAGGTCGCGGACGCGAAAGCAGGCGGTGGTGTCCAACTCGACCGAGTTGATCTGCAAGGCTGTCTCCGCCGCTGCGGACGCGGCCAGCGCCGGCAGAGCCAGCAGGAGGGCGATCAGGAATCGCATGGCGTACTTCCTATGGTGACATTGTCGCGGCCTGTCCAGGCGGAGGCCAGGAGTGCACAGAATGGCGACCTTCGATCCGCAATGCCGGTCGGAGACCTCCGTGAAAAGGATTTGTCAAGAGGAAACAGGCTTTACGAGAGAAGGCCAGCCTCGAGTAATAGAAACAGGTCCGGCTGCAGCAAAAGCTTTCCGGACAGCTCCAAACAGCCTGCTGTTTCCCGTCTTGCGTCGCGAGATCAACGTCCAGGGAGGGACTTTGGTGGTATCCTGCACTAGCAAGGTCAGGACCAAGATGAATCTCCGGATCCTTCCGCTCGTTTTCTGCGTCACTTCGCTCGCATCCGCCGCCCCGACGTTCTCCAGGGACGTCGCGCCGATTCTCAATAAACACTGCGTCGCCTGCCACCGGCCGAAGAACGTTGCGCCGATGTCGCTGCTGGATTATAAGACCGCGCGGCCCTGGGCCAAGGCGATTCGCGAGAGTGTCCTTAGCCGTCGCATGCCCCCGTGGTTTGCCGATCCGCGCTACGGACATTTCTCCAACGACTCCCGCATGCAGGAGACGGAACTGGCCACGATCAAAGCGTGGGTGGATGGTGGAGCGGCAGAAGGAGATCCCAAGGAACTGCCTGCACGGCCCGTGTTTACCGAAGGATGGCAGCTTGGGAAGCCGGATATCGTCGTCGACATCGGTGAGGACTTTGTCGTCGCGCCCGGCAACGACGCCTACGAACACTTCATCGTGGAATCCAACCTGAAAGAAGGCATCTGGATTCGCGCGGCGGAGATCAAGCCGGGCAACCGGGAAGTGGTGCACCACGTTCACGTGAACCTGGTTCGCGACGCGAACGAGGCCGGGTCCACGAGCATCGAGTCGATGAAGTCGCTCAACCAGTATCTGCTGCGCGAAGGCAAGCTGACGCGCATTCGCGCCGATGCCCCGGTCTGGAACGATGCCTGCGCGGTGAATACGCCCGATCTTCCGTATATCCGGGGCTATCAGGAGGGTGCGCTCGCCTCGTTCCTGCCAGGGCGTTCGCCCGACGTGTTTCCCGAAGGGTCCGCGAAGTGGGTTCCGCCGGGGACCAAACTGGAGTTTGTTGTCCATTATGCGAAGAGCGACGACAAACGGCATACCGACCGCACGGCCGTCGGTTTCTACCTGGCGCCGGGTCCACCCCAGCGCGTCCTGCGCCGCATGGATCTTCGCAATTTCTTCTTCCAGATTCCGGCGGAGGCGGCCAGCCACGAGGTGCGCCGGTGCTACGAATTCGAGAAGGACAAGCTGTTGCTTTCGTTTACGCCGCATATGCACTATCGCGGCAAGGACGTCACGTATGAACTCGTGCGACCCAACGGGCGTCGTGAAATCCTGATGGCGGTCCCGCGCTACGACTTTAACTGGCAGTTGGTCTATCGGTTGAAGGACCCGGTTTTCGTCGAAAAGGGAAGCCGTCTCATCGTCACCGCCCACTACGATAACAGCCCCAACAACCGCGCCAACCCGGATCCCAAGTCGGTTTTGCGCTGGGGCGACAAGACCGAAGAAGAGATGATGACCAGTTGGATCGAGTATTTCGACGCCAATTCGTCGACTCCCGCGAATACCAGCGCTTCGGTTCGTTGAGAATGCGCATTCTTGGATGGGGTTTTTCCTCCCCTGGAGTTTGGAACCGCACATGTGGGGTCGACCCATCCCCTCATTAGAGGTCATTGGACCCCGAACTTGTACTATGCGCACAATCTGCGTATTCGGGTACACTCGTATCTGATGTCCGGGGGCGGTTACTCTGCGCCAACTGAGCGCATTCGGCGCTTCGGAGGTCACGCTGGTTGCAGCCCCTGTTCCGAACAAAGGGCGTGGCCGACGGCCGGTGAGGGCCGCGGTCGCGCCCGCCCCCTCAGGCGGTCAGATCTCAGCTTCTTGTCTACGCAGACACCAAATAGGCGGAAAGTGCAGCCATCGGGTCGCAGTCTGCCACAAGACTGCGAATTTCGCCCGGCTGACCGCTGAAAGCTGATCGCTTTGCGACGAAGCCGCATGTGGTAATCTCAGCTTCGGAATGAAACCGGAGCCTCAATTTACCCCCGCGGAACTGCGCGAGCGATCCCTCGAAGTGATGCGGGCGGCCCCATTCCCGATGATGGCCACCGTGGCCGGAAGGCAGCCCGCCGTCCGCCCGGTCTCTCCTGTCCGCACCGACAGGTTCACGGTCTACGTCGCCTCGTTGCGAAGTTCAGCCAAGACCACTGAACTGGAAGCCAACGACCAGGTTGAACTTTGTTACCTGACAGCGGACCACGACCAGGTGAGGATCACCGGCGCCGCCGAGTTGGTTCTGGATCCGCCCGTCCGCCAGGAAATCTGGGACGCAAACCCCCTGCTGCGAGCCTACCTCAAGACCATCGACAACCCGGAGTTCATGTTGTACCGGGTGATTCCGCACCGTGTTCGTTTCATGCGCGAGTGGGCCCTCACCTATCACGAAGTCGACTTCCGCGAAGGGTAGCGCCAGGACCCGACGGCGCGCCGGGCGACAAACGACGTCGCCCGGCGCCACTGATGGCCCAGGCGGAAACTGATAGAATAGGAAAAATCCACCCGAGGAGGGACCGCACAAATTGGAATCAGCGATCCTCGCTCTGGAAGACGGAACCGTCTTCGAGGGCAGGGCTTTTGGTGCGCCTACCGAGCGAAGCGGTGAGGTAGTTTTCAATACAGCCATTACCGGCTATCAGGAAGTCTTCACGGATCCATCGTATTCCGGCCAGATCGTCATCCTGACGAACCCGCAAGTGGGCAACTACGGAACCACGGCGGACGACAGCGAGTCGGCCAAGCCCCACATCGAGGGACTGGCCGTCCGCGATTTCTCGGAAATCACCAGTAACTGGCGATCGAGCCAAAGCGCGAACGACTTTCTGGCGCGAAACGGGATCCCTGTCATCAGCGGCATCGACGCTCGCGCGCTGGTCCGCCATCTGCGCACTCGAGGCGTCATGCGGGGCGTCCTGTCGTCGCTGGAGGCCGATCCCGCGGTGCTGGTCGCACGCGCCCGTGCCATTCCGTCGATGGCCGGCCTCGACCTGGCGACCAGCGTCAGCACAACCCAACGCTACGACTGGACCGAGCCTGTCTCGGCTTGTTCGCCGTCCGAGGACTGGGGTCCGGCGGCCGAACTCCGCTATCACGTCGTGGCCTACGACTACGGCATCAAGCGCAACATCCTGCGGCGCCTGGCTCATTGCGGATGCCGCCTCACGGTGGTCCCCTCCACTACGCCGGCCGAAGATGTGCTTGCACTGCATCCGGACGGTGTTTTTCTCTCCAACGGTCCCGGAGACCCGGAACCGCTCGAAATCCAAATCGGCAACGTCCGCAAACTGATCGGCCGCACGCCCGTGTTTGGCATTTGCCTGGGGAACCAGATTCTCGGCCTGGCCCTGGGTGGCAAGACGTATAAGCTGAAGTTCGGCCATCGGGGCATCAACCATCCGGTCCTCAACAAGCAGACTGGCCGCGTGGAGATCACCAGTCAGAATCATGGCTTTGTGGTCGACCCCGAGTCGCTCAACCCGAACGAAACCGAGATCACGCACGTCAATCTCAACGACCAGACCCTGGAGGGGTTTCGCCTCCGCAACCACCCGGTGTTTTCCGTGCAGTACCATCCCGAAGCCGCGCCGGGTCCTCACGATTCTCTCTACCTGTTTGACGAGTTCGTCAAACTGATGGCGGACAAGGCCTGCTAAACACATCGAGACATGCCGAAACGCACCGACATTCACAGGATTCTTGTGATCGGCTCCGGTCCGATCATCATCGGCCAGGCCTGCGAGTTTGATTACTCGGGTACGCAGGCGTGCAAGTCCCTGAGAGCCGAAGGATACGAGATCGTGCTGGTGAATTCCAACCCGGCGACGATCATGACCGACCCCGAGATTGCGGATCGCACCTATGTCGAGCCATTGAGTCTGCCTTATCTCGAGGAGATCATCCGCAAGGAACGGCCGGATGCACTGTTATCGACCGTCGGCGGCCAGACGGCCCTGAATCTCTCCGTCGAACTCGCGGAAGCGGGCATCCTCGACCGCTACGGCGTCGAACTGATCGGCGCCAACATCCAGGCCATCAAGAAGGCGGAAGACCGCTTGCTTTTCAAGGATGCGATGCGGGCCATCGGCCTGGAAACGCCGCAGTCGCAACTGATCAACAACGTCGACGACGCCCTCGACTTCGTCCGGCGGATGGGTTATCCCGCGATTCTCCGGCCCAGCTTTACGCTCGGAGGCACGGGCGGCGGCATCGCCTACAACCGCGAAGAACTGGTCGATATCGTGGAACGGGGCACCACTCTGTCCCCGGTGCACGAGGTGCTGATCGAAGAGAGCGTACTCGGCTGGAAAGAGTACGAACTGGAGGTGATGCGCGATCTGGCGGACAACGTCATCATCATCTGCTCGATCGAGAATTTCGACCCGATGGGGGTGCATACGGGCGATTCGATCACGGTGGCGCCCGCCCAGACGCTGACGGACCGCGAATACCAGATGATGCGCGATGCCGCGATCAAATGCCTGCGCGAGATCGGCGTCGACACCGGGGGCTCGAACGTGCAGTTCGCCATCGACCCCAAGACCGGCCGCATGGTCATCATCGAAATGAATCCGCGGGTGTCGCGGTCGTCGGCCCTGGCCTCCAAGGCGACCGGCTTCCCGATCGCCAAGATCGCCGCCAAACTCGCCGTAGGGTATCGCCTGGACGAGATTCCCAACGACATCACGCGCAAGACCCCGGCCTGTTTCGAACCGACGATCGATTATGTCGTGACGAAGATCCCGAAGTGGCAGTTCGAGAAGTTCCCGGGCGCCGATTCGACCCTCGGGACCCAGATGAAGTCTGTCGGCGAGGTAATGGCCATCGGCCGCACCTTCCGCCAGTCGTTGTGGAAAGCCATTCGCAGTCTCGAAACCGGCAAACGGTTTGGCTCGGAGACCTTCGACGAGGCACTGGTTGCTTCCAGGCTCATCACGCCGAACCCGGATCGCCTGAACTACATTCGCTACGCGTTCTCGGCGGGTTACACGGTGGAGCAACTCCACGAAATGACGGCGATCGATCCCTGGTTCCTGACGCAGGTGCAGCAGGTGGTCGCCCTGGAGCGGGAGCTACAGGGAAAGACTCTCGAGACCGCCGCCCGCGAGGACTTTGAGGCCGCCAAGCGCAATGGGATTTCCGATGCCTTTCTGGCCCGTGCGTGGAATGCCAAAGAAATGGAGGTGCGGAACCGCCGCAAGCAGGCCGGGGTCCGCGCCGTGTTCAACCGCGTGGACACCTGCGCCGCCGAATTCGAGAGCTTCACTCCCTATCTCTACTCGAGCTATGAGTCTGCGTGCGAAGCCGGCCCAGTCGACCGCAAGAAAGTCATGATCCTGGGCAGCGGGCCCAACCGGATCGGACAGGGAATCGAATTCGATTACTGCTGCTGCCATGCCTCCTTCGCCCTCCAGGAATTCGGGGTCGAATCGATCATGGTCAACTGCAACCCGGAGACCGTGTCGACCGACTACGACACGAGCGACCGGTTGTACTTCGAGCCGTTGACGCTCGAAAACGTTCTCAACATCTGCGACACCGAGAAGCCCTCCGGAGTGATTGTACAGTTCGGCGGCCAGACGCCACTCACGCTGGCATTGCCGCTCAAGCGCCAGGGCGTGCCGATCATCGGCACCGACCCGGACAGTATCGACCTGGCTGAAGATCGCAAGCGCTTCGGCGAACTGCTGAACGACCTGGCGATCCCATCGCCGGAAAACGGCAGCGCCACGAGCGCCGAAGAAGCCTGCTCCCAGGCAAGGCGGATCGGCTACCCGGTGCTGGTGCGGCCCAGTTATGTGCTCGGCGGGCGCGCGATGGTCATCGCCTACGACGAGGAGATGGTCCGGCAGTATATGCGCGAGGCCGTCACCTTCTCGCAGGAACGGCCCGTTCTGATCGACCGCTTCCTTGAAGACGCGACGGAAGTCGACGTGGATGCGCTGTCGGATGGCGACAGCGTCCTAATTGCGGGAATCATGGAACACATCGAGGAGGCCGGCGTCCATTCCGGGGACAGTTCCTGCGTGCTGCCGGCCCAGGGGCTTGCGCCGGCGGTCCTTGCCCGCATCGAAGACTATACCGTGCGCCTTGCCCGTGCCCTGAAGGTGATCGGGCTGATGAATCTGCAGTTCGCCGTCAAGGACGGCACCGTCTATGTGCTGGAAGTGAACCCGCGCGCCTCGCGCACCGTACCCTACGTCAGTAAGGCGACGGGCGTGCCCCTGGCGAAGATCGCGGTCGGCCTGATGATCGGCAGGAAACTGGCCGACTTTACTCAGTACACAGGGGGCGCCGTCAGCGGAACGTTGACCGTCCCTCAGAGTTTCGTCAAGTCCCCTGTCTTCCCGTTCAACAAATTTCCCGGAGTCGACCCATCGCTGGGCCCGGAGATGCGCTCCACGGGCGAAGTGATGGGTGTCGGGATGACCTTCGGCGAGGCGTTCGCAAAGGCACAGCTAAGCGCCGGGACTCCCCTGCCGGGGAAAGGCACCGTCCTGATCAGCGTGAACGAGCGGCACAAACACGACGCCGTGCAGGTGGCGCGCCGGTTCCATGAACTCGGCTTTCGTCTTGTCGCCACGCGCGGTACCGCAGCGGCCTTGAGCGCAGCCGGTTTGCCCTCGAAGACCGTGTTCAAGGTCAATGAAGGGCGGCCGAACGCGGTCGATATGATCAAGGCGGGAGTAGTGGACCTGATCATCTATACCACCACCGGGGCGCATTCCTTCAGCGACGAAAAAGCCATCCGCCGTGCTTCCATCGCCCATGGCGTCCCGTGCATCACCACGCTGAGCGCGGCGAAGGCGGCGGTGGAAGCGGTGGCCTTTCTCGCCGCCAATCCGATCCGGGTGTGGAGCCTGCAGGAGATTCACCCTCAAAGGCTGAGCCGCGGCGCGGAACCGTCGACGTAGGTCCTTGTGAGGGCCGGGTGAGCGACCACGCGCGAAACCGAGCGGTCCGCTCCCTTCCGGTCGCGACTCGGAAAAGAGCCACCGCTCCCTTCCGGTCGCGGCTCCGCCGGAGTTTCCTCCTACTGCACCCGGACCGGGATCGAGTTGCTGACCACGCCGTTCTGCGTGACCGTCAACTGGTAGTCGCCCGAAGCATCGTCCGGGATCTTGATGGAGAGTTGATACATGCCTCCCCCGCCATCGGAGAGTTTGGCCGATTCGACGGTCACGTCACGGTCACCGAGTCTGGCAGTCATCGGCAGAGCCGGGTTCCGGTCGCCATCCACGGCGCCGAACCCGGTGCCAGAGACCTTGAGCGATGCGCCGGGACTCGCGGTGGTCCCTTCGGCGAGCGGGAACAAACCGGGATCCGCGACCACCACGCTCACGTTCTCAGGCGATGTGACGTAGCCCCGGGCGCTGACCATCAGGCTGGCCGAACGCTGCGACGCGACGGAACCGGGAATCACCGCCTGGACTTCATCCGGTCTTGCGGAGATTACCGTGGCGGCTGCGCCGCCGACCAGGACGCTGATATCGCCGATCTTGTCGGAAAAATTCGCGCCTTGGATGACCACCAGTTGTTGCGGAGCGACCACTGCCGCCCGTCGCCGCGTGGCCGCGTTCATGACGCCGCCGGAAGCCACGGCGGGCGGGTCGCCCGCAGTTGCGGAGACGCGCCCCGAGGAGCGCCATTCGGCCGTCGCCAGCGCTGGATGCAAGGCGCGAACCGTGACCGTCGAATTCGCACCACCGGCGATCGGTGTCCAGGTGGCTGTGTATTCGCCATTGCGCAGATTGGCCAGGGTCAACGGCGGGTCGCCGCTAGAGAAGGTCGCCGTCACGTTCGACGACGTGGACTCCCGGCCGCAGTCGTCGAGCACCTGGGCGCGGATCGGCACAGGCCAGCCGGCACGCGCGGAGAAATTGTTGGTCAGGGTCGGCACGAGCACTAACTGGCTCGAAGGGGAGCAATCGGCAAAACGGTCCTTGTTCGAAGTGGCGCTCGTTCCGCCCCCGGCGCGCAGCACCAGCAGCACCGACACCTCCTGCAAGGAACCGTCCGAGAAGGTGAACGTGATCTGGCCGCACCATGCCGGCTTGGGACATCCGCTCACTTCGCGGTACTTGTCGTCGGTCAGGCCGTCGGTGGTGACGCTGACGCGAAGTTGATACCGCTGCGCCGAGTATTGCAGCGAGCCTTCGCCCGGTGTGACCGAAAGCCACTTGCCGCCCTGGGAAGTTCGGGCAGTCGCCGAGAAGGTGAGCGGACTGCCGCCGGTAGTGCCCACCGTCAGAAGCTGATCCTGTACCCGGCCGCCCGGCGATCCGAAGAACGCAAGCGCCGCGCGGTCGAAGACAGGGGCCGCCGCCGAGCCGGCCGCGCGTACGCGCAATCGGACAATGATCGACTGCGGAGCGCCCAGCGCATCCGGCGCCCGCGCGGTGAGGATGGCGGTGTAGTCGCCCGCATCCAGCCCTGCCGGGTTAATGCTGATCACCGTTCGCGCCGGGGGAGCTCCCGGATCGACTGATCCTTGCGCCGCAGACGCCCGCACCCACGGACGGTCGGCGGGAATCACCAGCGACCACTGCAGGGGCGCAGTTCCGGTGTTCACCACCGACAAAGTCTGGTCCGCAACCGAAGTGGTCCCCTGGACTGCTGTAAACACCAGCGTGTTGCGGTCGAGCACCATTGACGCCCGGGATTCTTCAACAGTGGCGGTCACTACAAAAAGTGTGGAGGCCCCGTCGGGTACGTCCACATAACCGACGGCCGTGTAGACGCCGGGAGCGAGGTCGGCCGCATTCACTCGCACCGCAATGTTGGTTGGAGCGGTGCCGCCCGATGGCGAGAACTCGAGCCAACGGCTCGAGGTGATCAGCCGGACCTGCCACGGCACGGCACGCCCTTCCACTCCCGTGACGGAGATCACCGACGACTGGCTGCCTCCGGTGGGAGCCGTGATCTGTATCCAGTCGGTCGACAGCTTGACGCCCCGCAACTCGCCCGGAGGCGTCACGACCAGCTCAATCGGGATCGGAACCTTCGAGCCATTGGCGGCTTCGATTTCCAACCGGCCCGTGTAGCGGCCCGCGGTCAGGCCCTTGGTATCCACCGAAACAATGATGACCTCCGGTGTTTCTCCTTCCAGTTCGTCGACATAGAGCCAGCCTCCGCCGTTGTCCGTCCCGCCGCCGATCTTGTAGCCGAGATTGATGCCGAGGAAGGAGCTGTTGGCGATCAACAACTGTTCCGACGGCAAGTCGCCTCCTTCGGCCGCGCGGAAGGTCAGTTGCTCCGGGGCGATCTGGAGGGAACTATTCACCTCGCGAACAAACAACTGCCGCAGCCGGTAGTTCCGGTTGTCCGAGACAATCAAGGTGTTTCCGTAAACGGCCAGCCCCTTGGGCTCGTCCATCAGCGCGAGTTGGGCCAGACCGCCATCGCCTGCGAATCCGGATTCGTCGCTCCCGGCGAGCGTATTGATGATGCCGCCCGGATTGACGAAGCGGATCGCATTCGCGTCGTTGTCGGCGATATAGGTGTAGCCTTCGCTGTCGACGGCGAGGGCAACCGGCTTGCGCAAGCTGGCCAGCTTGGCGTCGAAGCCGTCGTAGTCGAAATAATCGATGCCGTCCCCTGCGAACGCATCGATCTTGCGGCTGGAAAGATCGATACGCCTGACCACGTGGTTGCCGCTGTCACAAAGGAGCAGGCCGCCTTTCCCATCGAGAGCGAGCCCTTCGGGAGAATTCAGTTCCGCGCCCAGCGCCGGCCCGCCGTCCCCCCTGTATCCGGTAGTCCCCTCGGTTCCCGCGATCACGAACAGTTGGCCGTCGGGCGCCACACGGAGGACAACGTCGTTCATCCACTCCGAAATGTAAATGCTGCCGTCGCGATCGGCGACCGCAAACGTGGGGCGCGGATTGTCGCGTTCCCAGCTGAAACGGTTGAGGTCGATCGCAGTCGAGAGAGTATTGGTGGCCAGGTCAAAGCTCCGCACAACGCCTACGTTTCGATCCGCGATGAGGAGCCGTCCTTGCGGATCAATGGACAGACCGAGTACCCGGCCCAACGACTGTGTCGAAGCGCCCTCAGTGCCGGCTTCCCGCCCGTCGCCCGCAACCGTGGAGATGACGCCTGTCAACGCATCGATGCGGCGGATCCGATAGCTGCCGTTCTCCGCGAAGTAGACGTTGCCGCGGCTGTCCGCGGCGATGTGGGAGGGTAGAAAAATCGGCGCCGTCAGCGCTTTGACGTTGTCAAACAGATTGGATCTGGGAAGTGTCGTTACGCCGGCTACCGTGATCACGTTTCGAGTGTTGACGTCCACCCTCCGCACCAGGTGGGAGTCGCTTTCGGCAATGAACAGGTTGCCCTGGGCGTCCACGGCGAGGCCCAACGGCAGGTCGAGCGTGAGCGCCGTCGCCGCGACATTCTCCACGCGGTTGTTTGTTTTTGCGGCGCCGCCAGCATACGTACTGATGACACCTTGGGAGTTGATCACCCGCACGCGATAGCTGTCGGCGTCGGAGAGAAACAGGTTGCCGCGCGAATCGGCGGCCAGCCCGTAGCAGCGGCCGATCTTCGCCTGCGCGGCCGGCCCGCCCTCACCGGTGAACCCTTTTTCGCCGGTTCCCGCAAAGCTCGTGATCGTTCCGTCGGGCGCGATGCGGCGGATCACATAATGAGTGACGTCGCCGAGGTAGAGATTTCCCCGGCTGTCGTACGCCAGGGAGCGAATCGAGCCCAATTGGGCTTTCGTCGCCGGCCCTCCGTTTCCGGTGTTCCCCGATTCGCCTGTGCCGGCAATCGTCGAGATCCGGCCCGTGCGGGGATCCCAGCGCCGGAGGACAAAGTTGCTGGTGTCGGCAATGATCAGGTCGCCCGCCGGGCTCCAGGCCAATGCGTTGGGGTTGTCGAGCTCGGCGAAAACGCCGGTCCCTCCATCGCCCGAATACCCCGCCGTCCCGCGACCTACCACGGTCGTGATGCGCCCATCCGGGCCGACGCGCCGCACCCGGTGATGGCGGACATCGGTCACGTAGACGGTGCCATCGCTTGCCGTGACCAGTCCGTTCGGGAAATCGAGTTTGGCCGATCGGGCGCTGACGCCGTTTCCGTCGTCTACGACCGTGCCGCCGCCAGCAACTACCTGGGACTGAGAGCCCCGGACCCGATGTACGAGAAAATTGCCGTCGGAGATGAAAACGTCCCCGTTCGCGGCCACCCAGACCGCCTGGGGCTGAATCAGCGGAGTTTCCCTCGCGGGTTGGGTATTGGAAACAACGGCGCCCGCGATGGTATCGATGAAGACCGCCGGAGATGTCTGGGCACTGGCGAGAGCGCCGACCAGGATTCCGGCCGCCCACACGCGCAGCCACATCACCACTTCATTCTA
>JBJXGR010000459.1:0-14470 GCA_046160045.1 Bryobacteraceae bacterium | reverse complement strand
CGCGACCATGAACTACCCGCTGGAGGCGTGGCGCACCACGTTCTTCGTCTCGGCGAAGAACATCGGAGACCGCCTGTACATCGTCGACCGCGCGCGCGGTGTGCTGCCGGGGATGCCGCGGCTGATTCAGGTGGGGCTGCGGTTCAGCTTCTAGCCTCACGCCGAGGCGTTCAACACGCTGAGCAACTTCCCGGGCTTCGAGTGGATCGGGAACAGCCTGCCGCGGTCCGTGCCCCCTTGACCGGTCGGCCATGATGTAATACAGTCGGTAATACGGATGGCGATACGAACCGTGAGACTCGACGACGAAGCCGAAGCCACATTGCGGCAAATCCGCGAGGCTACGGGGTTGCCGATTTCCGAAGCGCTGAAGCAGGGGCTCCGATCCCTGAAACAGGAGGTCGGAGAGGCATCGGGGCACCGCCCCTACGACCTCTACGAGCGGCTCGATCTCGGCCCCGGTGGATATGCGAGCGCACCTTCTACGGAGACGCGGCGTGGCGTGGCTACCGCGCTTCGTAAGAAGCTGCGGAAATGATCCTCGTGGATACGGGGCCGTTGGTCGCCCTCTTCGATCCCCACGACGAACAGCACAACCGGTGCCGCGGGACCTTGCAGGAAATCCGTGAGCCCATTCTCACCACAATCCCCGTGCTCACGGAGGCGTTTCACATGCTCGGACCGGCCAGCATCGGCTCCGATCGTCTGAGAGAGTTCGTGGAGGGCGGTGGGTTGTCCGTGTGGTTCCTGGATCGAGCGTGGTTGACTCGAGCCTTCGAGCTCATGGAGCGATACGCCGATCATCCGATGGACTTGGCGGACGCATCGCTCGTTGCAGCCGCCGAAGCGCTGGGTACCCGGAGAGTCTTCACCATCGATCGCAAGGACTTCGAGACGTATCGCGTACGTCGTGGGCATCGGCATTACCCGGTGGAGATCGTCTCCTGACGCATCGTCCGTCGTGGTTCCGTTCTCCCAGGCTCAACCTTGTGGCGTTTTGCGGGCTCTCGAAGGGAACTCCTTAGCCTCGCACTCACTTGTCGGGGGGGCGTGGCTCCCTGTCCGATGGGTGGCAATTCGTGAGCGCCGCGTCCTGGGCAACTTCTGGTTTGGCCAAGAGTTCCTCTGCGAGTTCTCCGCCAATGGCGATGTCTTCTTCCCGCAGGCGGACCTCGCCCCCTTGGTCGAGGAGGTCCCCGCGTTCTGACGTTCGTCGCCGGTCTCGACCTCGGCCGCCAGCGGGACCACTCCGCTCTCGCGATCATGGAACCACTCGAGCATCCGGCCGGATAGGATCCGATCCGCTCCTGCCGCCTCACCGGCTGGGATCTCTGCCTCCGCTACCTTCACCGCTTCCCGCTCGGTACGCCGTATCCGGCCGTCGTCGGCTCACTCGGGCCGTAGGATCCGTGGCGGTGAGGGAAGGGACCCCCTCTCTTTACGTTCGGGGCTGCGGCGCGTCTTCGATTCTTTAGAAACTGGCCCCTTTCTTGTATCGCATCTTTTCTGTTTATTTCCAGGCCTTCTTATGATAAGGTGGTCCCACTGTTCGGCTGAGGAGGCTGTTGCGATGCGTCTGCACACCTGTTTCCTGGGAATCGCACTCATGCTCACGATTCCATCTCTCCGTTCCCAAATCAATGAAGGCACCGTGATTGGTAGCGTCCGCGATGCCAGTGGCGGCGCGGTTTCGCCTGCCACCGTCACAGTCACCAATACCGCGACCAACGTGACGTCATCCACGCAGACGAACGAAGTCGGTGAATATGTCGTCACCAATCTGGTTGCTGGGCGTTACAGCGTGGCGTGCCAATACGCTGGATTTCGCCGCGAGGTGTTCACTGATCTGCTGCTGCGCGCCGGCACTAGCTCACGCGTGGACTTCACCTTACAGCCGGGCGACGTTCAGGAGGTGGTGTCCGTGACCTCGGAGGCCCCGCTTCTGCAGACAGAGAACGCCGCCGTCGGGGCGAGCATCCCCAACGAATCTGTCGTCGAACTGCCGCTGCGCGGGCGGTTGGCACTGGACCTGGCGCTGCTGGAATCGGGCGTCTTCCAGCCGGCCAAGGGGACTTCTGCCAGCCGGCAGGAGCAGTTGGGTGGCGAATACGGCAAATCGGTCGTCATCTCCGGAGTGCGCGAACACTACAACAACTACACTCTGGACGGCACGACCATTTACCAGAGCTTCAGCGGATACCTGGGTTACTCGCCCTCCATCGAAGCCATCCAGGAGGTTCGCGTCGATACCTCCAACAATAACGCTCGGCAGGGGCGCGTGGCCGGTGGCACCGTCGCGTTCACGACCCGCGCCGGAACGAACACGCTTCACGCCAGCTTCTATGAATTCCTGCGCAACGACAAGTTTGACGCGCTCAGCTGGGGTAGCCCGCCGCCAAAACCGGCTTACCGTTACAACCAGTTCGGGTTCATGCTGGCTGGGCCGTGGTACATCCCAAAGGTCTATCGAGGCCGCGACCGCACCTTTTTTATGATCAACTACGAGGGGGTGCAGGTACGGCGGTTGGGCGCGGGCGGCGCGATTGTTCCCACAGCGGACGAGAAGAAGGGGAACTTCGGTGCCAGGACCATTACCGACCCGCAGACGGGGCTGCCCTTTCCGGGCAACGTGATTCCCGCCTCCCGCATCAGTCCGGTTGCCGCCGGCATCGCCCGCTATTACCCCGACCCCAACACCACCAACAACCCGCGTTTCAACTACGTTTCCGCCGGTTCGGAGCGCAACGCGGTGAGCCAGATCAATCTCCGCGCCGACCACAGGATTTCCTCCAAAGACAACATCTTTTACAGTTTCGCCGCCGAGCCGACCGAGCAGGTCCCGCGCCAGGTGCTGGCCGGCTTGGGCTTCACCGGCAACAATAGCTTTTTCAAACACACGATAAGCTACAACCGGATCTTCACGCCAACACTGGTGAACAACGCTCGCTTCGGCCTTTATGATCGCGACATCAAGCTGCGCAACTTCCGGGCTGAGAAGGAGGATGTCTGGACCCTGGTCGGGCTGAACCGTGTCGCGCCACGGATCACGATTCCCCCTCCGAATTGGGGCATTCCGGCAATCAGCATCTTTGGCTACGATCGCATCGCCGATCAGCGCGCCTCGGGCCACGACCAAGTCCAGATGGACTTTTATGACGATATGACGTGGAACCATGGGAATCATGTCCTCCAGTTCGGCGGCACGATCCTGCGCGAACACCAAAACGTCAACCTGCCGTTGCTGAGTTTGCCCAGTATGGCCTTCGACAGCCGATACACCGGCCAGCCAATGGCGGATTTCCTGCTGGGTCTGCTGGCTTCCTCCACAGTCACCCAGGGTGCGTTTGACCCGCGCATGCGCCAAAACCATTGGGGTATGTACCTCCAGGACGACTGGCACGCCACCTCCCGCCTCACGCTGAACCTCGGCCTGCGCTACGAGTACAACTCCCCGGCTGTGGAAGTGCGGGGCAATAAGCTCGCCTCCTGGGATCCGGCCCGTGGGGCCATCGTTTATCCGGGAGCGGTTTCGGCCGGCGTGCTCGCCCCCTACCGCCGCGACTTCAGCCCCCGTATTGGTTTTGCCTACCGCCTCCAGGACAAGACGGTTATCCGCTCAGCTTACGGCATCTACTGGAACACCGAGTTCAGTTCCCAGACGGAGAACGAACTCAATCCACCGTTCGTGGTAACGGAGAACTTTTTTGGCGACCCCAGAATCCCAAACCTTACGCTTAACGATCCGTTTCCCGTCGGCACCGGCCAAAAACCCGTGCCGGGCCTGAACGTTCGAAACACCTACATGAAAGACGGTTACATTCAGCAGTGGAACTTCTCGGTTGAGCGCACCATGCCTCTTAATTCCGTGCTGAGCGTGGGTTATGTCGGCAACAAGGGCACTCGGCTTCCCTGGTTCGGCTCCAACCCAAATGCGACACCTGTGGGCCCCGGAGACCGTCAAGCGCGCCGACCCTATCCACAGTATGGGAATTTTGGCTACGTGAATGCGATCGGCACGTCCAACTACAACGCGCTGCAAGCACGATGGGAGAGGCGCTTTCTGGATGGCCTGCTGTTCCGAGCGAACTACACCTGGTCCAAGACGATCGTGCTTGGCGAAGACAGCCTTTTCGGAGCCGGTCTTGGCCATTCTGGCGCCCAGGATCAGACGTGTCTGAGATGCGAACGGGGCCCGGCCCTCTACGACGTTCCGCATCGACTCGCACTAAGCTATGTGTGGCTGGTTCCCTCCGGTGGTCTCCGCGGCGTTGCGCGCACGATTATCGGGGGGTGGGAAGTTTCGGGTTCAACGATTCTTCAATCTGGAGCGCCCTTCACCATCAATGCACCACTCGCTCGGCCAAACGGAGACGCCGCCGTGCGCCCGCTTTTGGTTGGCGACTGGAGGGTTCCCGAAAAGACCTGGGAGCGTCAGTTCAACACCGCAGCCTTCGCGACGCCGCCGGATTTCACGCTCGGCAACCTCGGCCAGCGGACACATCGGATGGGTGGCATCAACCAGTTCGATGTCGGTTTGCTAAAGAATTTTGTGTTCGCTGAACCGCACCGCCTGCAATTCCGGGCGGAGTTCTTCAACTTTTTCAACCATCCGACTTTCGACATCCCGGACCGCTCCGTGGGCTCACCTCGTTTCGGATTGGTGAGCGGTTCGCTTCAACGGTCGCGCAACATCCAGTTCGGACTGAAATATATGTTCTGAAGCGAGGGCGTCCAAGCCCGAGTGCGGCAAGTTCCCGCAACGGCCCCGCTGCCTCGAACAGTCTACGAAGGAATCTGGTACCTCGATCACCGAGTGAATGGCAACACAAGAAACTGAAAAAGCCCCGGCGAGATTGAAAAAGGCCTTCGCCCGCTATTCGATCGCTTTCGGTCTGATTCTGTGTATCCCTGCCAATCTCATGGCCGCCGAGCCGACCCCGCTTCAGCCACTGGTCCCGCAAGTCGAACAGGTCTACCCCCAGGGCTGGACAGCCGGCGAGAGCGCGCAAGTGACGCTGTGGGGCAACTTTCTCGACCACGCACAATCCCTCGTTTTTGACAGCGATGACGTCTCGGGTTCGATCCTCGAGTCCTCGTTCACCCGGACCAACATCATGATCCGGACCGCCGCGAACGCCAAGCTGGGTCTCCGGTCTTTGCGTCTGTTAAGTCCCCGTGGCACTTCCAACCGGTTTCACTTTCGCGTGACCGGCTGGCGGTCAGTTCTCGAACAGGAACCAAACGACGACACAGAGCAGGCGCAGTCCATCTCACAAGAGACCTCTATCAACGGCGTCGTACTCGACACCAACGACTCCGATTTCTATCGCCTCCACGCCAAGAAGGGTGAGGTTATTGCATTCAGCGTGTTGCTGGGTCGCAACGGATACGCTACCGGCGGTGAGATCGGAAACGTGACCCTGACTCTGTTGGATGCTTCCGGCCGTCGCATCGACAGCAATTTTTCTCACTTCATCTGGGATCCGTACTTCCAGCACACCTTCAATAGCGACGGCGACTACTTCATCGTCGTCGACCACGCTCGGCTTGCGGTGACCTGCTTTGTCAATGAATGCGAGAACCGGCGGCTCGGCGAAACGTACCAATTGGTGATTGGGCGCGCTCCCGCGCCGTGGTCCTTGTGGCCACCTGCCGGCGGACGCGGTGCTTCGCTGGAGGCTACCCTTACCGCGGACTTCATTGATCGCACGACACCGCTCGTGCTTTCCGGCCGCGGCGTCACGGGCTCGATCATTTCCGAACGGAGTTCCGGCGTCTACCGCGTCGCGATAAAGGTGGACCCATTGGCGGCGTTAGGCCTTCACTTGCTCACCCTCCCGGAACGGTCCGGAACCGGTATCCCGTTGGCATTTACTGTTTATGAAAACGAACCTCGAACCGAATCCGAACCTAACGACACGCTGGAGAAGAGCAATCCGATCGCAGTGCCCACCGTGCTGGTCGGACGGGTCGACCAACCAGGCGATGTAGACTCATTCTTGTTCCAGGCAAATGAAGGTGAGCGGCTCACCTTTCAGATCGAAGCGCGCCGCATCGGTTCGGAGATGCTGGACCCTCACTTGGCCCTTCTCGCGGCTGATGGTGACATCGTCGCTCTGAACGACGACGCGAAGAGCTTCTCCAATCCCAGGAATCGGGATTCAAAACTGGACATTCAGATACCGTACGCGCCCAACTGCGCCAAGCGGTCCGACCGTTTCTTTGTTCAGGTGCGTGACAACTCGCGGCACGCTGGCGATTCGTCGTTCTATGTCCTTACTGTGCGCAAGCAGAAACCGGATTTCTCCTTGGGTCTGACTTCGGACCGGGTCTTTATCGCAAGGGGAGGGACTCTCGCGGTTCCGGTCGCACTCCGCCGTGCGGAAGGCTTTGTCGAGCAGGTGACGGTTGAGGCTGAAGGGCTTCCTGCGGGCGTGACGGCGAAAAGGCTCCTTATCAAGGCAACGGAAGAGTCGGGCAAGCTGGAATTGTCGGCGAGCCCAGAGGCGGCCACCGGTATCTATGCTCTTCGGGTTTCCGGATCCGCCACAATCGCGGGGCAGACCGTCACGAGGCCGGCTGAGGTGCTGTACTCGGTTCTCGGTGACGGCCTTGGTTATGTTCGCACCGACTCGGAAGGTCTCCGGCTCTCGGTAGTGAGCCCCGTTTCATTTGCTCTCGAACGGATGGGAGCCGAGTTCCGAAGCGACCGCGTCAAGCTTCCCCTCAGTGGCGGCCGGGAAGCCGACGTGATTGTCAAGATCCGCCGCCGTCCCGGATTTGAGAAACCCTTGCAGTGGTTTTTGGAGGGGTTGCCAAGAGGCGTTATGCTGTTCAAAACGGAACTGACCGATGAGCAAAGAGTCGCCCGGCTGGTTCTGCGGGCGGTCGAGGTTGCCGAGGTTCCCGTCGGCGAGTATCGAGTCGCGGTCGTCGGCTCCGGGATTGAGGCGACGCCGGCTTTCTTGCTGAGGATTGAGCCGTGAGGTTTCGAAGCATTCCGTTTCTGCTGGCGCCGCTGTGCGTCATGGCCGCGGATCTAACCATCGAACCACCGGCCGGTTTCATCTACGGTCCAGGCAATCTTCATTCGTTCGTTGTGACCGCGCACGGTCCTGCTGGGGCCTTGCGGGATATAACGCGCAAAGCAACCTACACGCTTTCGGATGCAGGCGTTGTGGTTGCCACTGCGCCTGGCGTATTCAAGTCTGTTGCCGAAGGTGTGGTCAGAATCACCGCCTCTTTCGGCGGCCGCTCGGCCTCGGCGGCTCTGGTCGTGGGCTCCGCGCCAGGCAAGACGTGGGACTTCTCAACCGACATCGCCCCCATCCTTTCAAAGTTCGGCTGCGGCGGCAGCAACTGCCACGGCGCACTGAACGGGCAGAGCGGATTTAAGCTGTCGCTCTTCGGCTACGATCCGGACGCCGACTACGAAGCGGTAGTCAAGCAGTCGGGGGGCCGCCGCGTGGACGTCAGCGCACCAGAAAAGAGCTTGTTGCTTCTCAAACCAACACTGGCTATCGCGCATGGAGGCGGTCGTCGATTCGGTCCCGACTTCCCCGAGTACTCAACGCTCCGTGAGTGGATCCGAAGCGGCGCGCCAAAAGGGAAATCGAGAGGTGTTCGGCTTGCCTCGATCAGGATCTACCCGGAAGGACTCCGTGTGCTCAGCGGCCCGGAGGAGAAACAGCAGTTCTTCGTTCAGGGGCACTACTCGGATGGTTCCCGCGCCGACCTCACGCGCACTGTCCAGTACACGTCGAGTGATGACACTGTCGTCGCAATCAGTCCGGCTGGGCTGGTCATTCCCAAGAAGAACGGTGAGGTCACGATTCTGGTGCGGACGCTGGGACAGGTCGCCTCGACGCGGGTTGCCGTGGCGTTGAATCCGCCCGTCCGGCTTTCCGCCATTCCTCTCCGTACTGTTGTCGACCAGTTCATCTTCGACAAGCTGTCCCGTGTCAGGATCGAGCCCTCCCCGCTGACCGGTGACAACGAGTTCATCCGTCGTATTTACCTGGATGTCATTGGCACCCTGCCGACTGAAAAGGAAACACTGGCTTTCCTCGCGGACGAGCGGCCGGATAAGCGCGACCGCCTTGTCGATGAACTCCTCGAACGCCCCGAGTACGCGCAATTCTGGGCACAAAAATGGGGCGACCTCTTCATGATGGCGCCGCTCTATGTGCACGACAACAGCTTGTACTCCCACGAGTACTTCCGGCGGAATTTCGCCTCGGATAAGCCGTACAATGAAGTCGCGCGTGAGATGATCACCGGGCTCGGCACAATGGCCGAAGTTGGCCCTAACAATTTCTACACTCGCGAGAACCGGCGCACGATCGAGGAGTATTCGACGTTTGTGTCGCAAACCTTTCTCGGTGTCAGCCTGGAATGCGCGCGTTGCCACGATCATCCACGTGAGAAGTGGGCGCGTGACGATTACCTCGGCATTGCTGCGTTCTTTTCTCAGGTGAAGATCAAGGAGGGTGTCAGCTACCGGCCTTTTGAGGGCCTGGTGACGCTGAACTACGGCGCCGAATTCAAGCACCCTCAGACGTTGCAGATAATCCGGCCGCGGCTGTTGGATGGCACAGAACCAAGTATCCGCCCGATGATAGACCGCCGCGAAATCCTCGCCAACTGGATCACCTTGCCCGACAATCCGTTCTTTGCGCGGGCGGCCGTCAACCGGGTGTGGCGGCAGTTAATGGGCCGTGGCCTCGTTGAGCCGGTAGACGATGCTCGCCCTACCAATCCGCCGAGCCACCCAGAGCTGAACGAACGCCTGGCTGAGTATTTTATTGAACACGGCTTCCGTTTCAAACCGTTGATGAGGATCATTCTGAAATCAAGCACGTACCAGCTGAGCGCTGCCTCAACAAAAGCAAACGGCGCTGACAACGTCAACTATTCGCACTATTACCTGCGCCGTTTAACAGCCGAACAACTGCTCGACGCCGTGAGCGCCGTCACAGGAGTGCCCGAGAAGTTTCGAGGTTTTTACCGGGGCAAGAGGGCGATCGATCTGCCGGATTCGGGTGTCCCATCGTATTTTCTTGACACTTACGACCGCCCAGTCAGGGATGTTGCGAAGTGCGAGCGCAATGCGACAACAACCGTGACGCAGGCAATGCACTCGTTGGGCGGTGATACCATTAACGCGAGGCTCAAGAGCGGGCAAGGGAGATTGGCCAAGTTAATATCCGAAAGCGCGTCGGACGAGGCTATTATCAAGAGCTTCTATATCGCGGCGCTGAGCCGGCCGCCTGCTCCACCAGAAATGGAAACCGCAAAACAGTTTGTGACCAAAAGTCCGAACCGCCGCCAGGGGCTGGAGGGAGTCGTTTGGTCGCTGCTGAACTCTAAGGAATTCCTGTTCAACCATTAGGACTCTGCCATGTGGGGCCGAAGAGATTTCATTCGCGTTGGATCCGTGGGGGTGTTAAGCCTCGATCAGTTTCTCCGTTTACAGAGGCTACAGGCGGCTGACGCGCCGAGAGACCGCTCGTGCATTCTGATCTGGTTGAGCGGCGGCCCCCCGCAAACCGATCTTTGGGACATGAAGCCCGAGGCGGCGTCCGAGTTTCGTGGACTCTTCAAGCCTATTCCAACCAAGGTGCCGGGAACACAGATCAGCGAACTGCTGCCGGAGACGGCGAAAGTGACGGACAAATTCGCCATAGTTCGGTCGCTCACAGGACGCGAAGGAGAGCACGAGCAGGCCATGACCCATATGCTGACGGGGAACCGGCCGCTCGCCACGCTGTCATTCCCGGCAATGGGAGCCGTCGTCGCCAAGGAGAAGGGCGAGCATGACGGTGTGCCGCCATATGTCGCCGTGTCAGCACCCGGCTACGGCTACGGGCCGGGTTTCCTCGGGGCGGCTTATGGGCCATTCGCCTCGGGTGACCCGAACGCAGGGAACTACCGTGTGCGCGACATCGGCTTGCCCACAGACGTCGATTGGAACCAGGTTGGCGACCGGCGATTCCTGCTGAAGCAGATGGATAAGCAGTTCGAGCGCGCGATCCAAACCAGGCAGGAGTTCACGGCCATCGACGAAGCCTTCGACAAGGCAATTGCGCTGATGACCTCGGCGAAGGCCAGAAGCGCATTTCAGATCTCGGAGGAGCCAGGACGCCTCCGCGACCGCTACGGACGCACTCCGCTCGGCCAAGGCTGCCTGCTTGCCCGGCGTCTGGTTGAGGCGGGAGCGCACTTCATTACGGTCTCGACCGGCTTCAACCTGTGGGATACCCATCGGAACAATTTCAACCAACTCAAAGACCAGTTGGTGCCCCCCTTTGACAGGGCATTCTCTGCGCTCATCGGCGATCTCGCCGAGCGCGGTCTTCTCGAGTCGACGCTGGTAATCGCTGCGGGCGAGTTCGGTCGCACGCCAAAGGTCAACGCGAACGCAGGTCGTGATCACTGGGCCAAGGTGTGGTCGTGTGCGATGGCGGGCGCGGGAATCCCTGGTGGACTCGTCCACGGCAGTTCCGATGCCATTGCTTCGGAAGTGAAAGAAGCTCCCGTGACGGTGGAGGACTTCACCGCAACGGTATTTGAACGGCTGGGCATCGACTACACGAAAGAGTACGAGACGCCGATTGGCCGGCCCGTGCGGCTGTCCAGCGGCAGCCACATCCGCTGGCCCGGCTGAGACACTGCGTATCGACTCGGCCTACCGGGGAAACTGGGGTCAGGTGGGTGCAGACGCGAGTTTCAGGGCAACAAGGGCCGTCCAACGCGTTTCCGGCTTTCCGCCTTCGTCGGTTGAATCGAGCCAACCACTTACGCCACAACGACACAAGCTGGACGGGCTGGCCTGTCCCGGGTTTCCACGGGTTTCCAGGTTTCTATGCCGAGACAAACATATCCAGAAGCCCTATTCTACCTCGCGATGACGCGCACATCCTCGCCGACCGAACAGGCTTACCCGCGCGCCATATCGTAGAGCGCCCGGATGTACCCAATGCTGTAGCCCCAACCGGCGCGTGAGCCTCCGACCATCTGCGGAACATGGTCCGCGATCAGAATCCCCCGAAAGTCGGACTCCACGAGACTGCGCATCAGTTTTCTCATGTCGGTGTCGCCGTCGTCCACAAACGACTCCACGAAATCCGGGACGCTCCCTTTCACATTGCGAAAGTGGATCTTCCAGAGCTTCCCCATGGAAGCGAAGGCGCGGACGGCTCCAAAGACATCGCGGCCCATCAGCGTTCCGCCCTCCATCCAGGTTCCGCAGCAAAGGCAGACTCCGATATTCGGGCTGTTCGCAATGTCGAGGGCGCGGAGGTAGCCGTCGAAATTCCCGAAGACGCAGCGCGGCACACCGCCAAGTTCGGGAACCGGCGGGTCGTCCGGGTGAATCCCGATGCGGACGCCGGTCTCCTCGGCTACCGGCACCACCCGCTTGATGAAGTAGGTGTAGTTCTCCCAAATCTCCTCCCGGCTGAAGGTCCGCCCGTGGGTCAGCGGTGGCTCGAATTTCTTTCCCGCCCAGTGCCCGGTGGCGCTCGCCTGATGAAAGGATCGTGCCGTGGCGCCGCCCCGTGCCTTGCCGGGAGGCGAACTCCAGATGCCGTTGGCCACCGGACCGTAGGTCGTGTAGTGGATACCCGCTTTGGAGAGGTCTCGCAGGTACTGTTGATAGGCGGCGATCTTCTGATCGCGGCCGGGAAGATTGAGGACGACCTCCGGCATATTGTGGACATCGGAATTGCCTATGTTGGCGACTTTCAAACCGGCGGCTTCGACGGTCGCCTTCAGGCGAGCGAAGGTCTCATACGTTCCGCCGCTGGTGCCAATGCTGACGTACCCCACCCCCATCTGCCGCGCGAACGTAAGGTCTTCTTCGGTGAATGCCGCCCCGAGCTGCAGCGATATCTTGATGCCCGGTGAAAGCGGGGGAAGCGCCGTTTTTGCGCCTGGGGCGGAGGATGCCCCCAGGACGGCAACCGAACCCATGGCGGCGCGTACGAATTCCCGCCGGTGTGCCGCCAGCGTGCTGTTCGGAGCTACCTGTTCAGGTTTCATCAACCACAGTATGGCTCGGTCGCGCGCGTAACGCCATCTTGAGTGTGCATACTGGCGAGCACACGCTTGGCGGGGCATCCTTCGCCGAAATCGGCAACTCGGCCCCCAGCACCCGTGATTCCGTGGTGGCCACCGCGGAAAGGCGATTGGTGGCAGAGAGTCTACGCCGCTTCGCGCCAGGAATACCGATGATGGAGACCACCCAGCCGGGCGTGGGAACGGAGCGACGAGACTGTCGCCTGTGGGCCTGCGTGACCTTGTCGGCAATAGACCTCCCATTACTTTGGCTACAGGAAAGCTGCCGGGCAACCGGGGAATTCCCCTGATCCAATCTTCACGCCCGCGCACTTACACTCAGAAAGCAACCCAAAAATCGAGTGGCAGCCGGTTCAACACAGCTGCCCGGGAGTGTTCGTGAGCGAAGGCATTCTGCAACTCAACCAGGCGGTAACCAAAGCCAACCATTTCCCGTCCCCGGCGGCTTCCCCTTTAAAAGCGCACCCGGAGCCTCAGTTCGTCCCGAAGGTTTGCCAGTCGCTTGAGGAGACCGGGGTCTCGGCCTCCGTCCTCGAGCCATTGATCTTCAAAACCCTGCACTTCCGAGGGGATGTCGTCGGCCACGAGTTGGCGGCTTCACTCGGCCTGAAGTTCAGCATCATCGAACCCCTGCTCGACCAGATGAAGCGCGCCCGCCAGATCGACGTCCGTTCCTCTCTCGGCTATGGCAGTGTTTCGGCGACGTTCACTCTTTCGGAAGCCGGGCGCGTCCGGGCCCGCGAGTGCCTGGACGTGAACCAATACTTCGGCACTGCTCCCGTATCGCTCGAACAGTATCGTGAGGGCGTACGGGCGCAACGCCAGGAGCGCGGCTGGCTGACGATGGACATGCTCGACCAGGCGTACCGCCACATGGTGGTCACCGAAGCGGTGATCAATCAGATCGGTCCGGCCGCCAACGCCGGAAAATCGTTCCTGCTGTACGGCCAGCCGGGTAACGGCAAGACGTACCTGGCCGAGGCGATGTTCCACCTGGAAAGCACTCCCATTTACGTCCCCTACGCCATCGAGTATCACGGACAGATCATTCGGGTGTACGACCCGGTGTATCATCGCAGGCTGGAAGCGGAGCCCTCCGAACTTTCTTCCCTTGCGCTCGAACCCACCCATGACGGCCGTTGGGTGCTATGCCGGCGTCCGTTCATCACCACCGGGGGAGAACTCACGCTCGACATGCTTAACCTGAGCTACTACCCCACGGCGAAATTCTATGACGCGCCGTATCAGGTGAAGGCCAATAACGGTATCTACCTGGTCGACGACTTCGGGCGGCAGCAGTGCCGGCCGGCCGAGATTCTCAATCGCTGGATCGTTCCGATGGACCGCCGCGTCGACTATCTGAGCTTTGTGACTGGCGGCAAGATTGAAGTTCCCTTCGAGACCTTCCTGGTGTTCTCGACCAACCTTCGACCCGAGGACCTGGGCGACGAAGCGTTCCTGCGCCGGATCGACTACAAGCTTTTCGTGCGTAGCCCCGGGGAGGACGAGTTTGTCGAGATCTTCCGCCGCTTCTGCGTGTCGAACGGCTTGCCGTTCCGGGAGCCTCAGGTGCTCAACTGGATTGAGCGGCACTATCGAAACGGGCGGCGCCAGTTGCGCCGCTGCCATCCGCGGGATGTGCTGACGCACGCTCTCGACCTGATTGATTTTCAGCGTTTGCCGTTCGACCTGACCGACGACGTGCTGGATCAGGCGTTTCACAGCTGCTTCCTGGAAGGCGAGCACGAGGAGTAATCCTTCAGGAGTGTCCATGCCACAATTCGTGCAGGGCCCCGGGAATTCCGGGGACATCCACGCAACGCTGCGAGGTTTCGACGAAAGCACACACCAGTTGCGCTCCGCCAAACTTCGCCCGTGCCGTGCCTCTTCGCCGCGTTGAGAGTTGCCAACTCGTTGAACTGAACCTTGAAAGCCGAACTCACACATGCGTGGCGGCTTCCGTGTATCGGTCGAAGTCCGCCCGTCAGAGTACATGCGGAGGCCGGAAACGCGGTCGACGCTTCCGGCTTCCTGGAAACTGGGGTCAGGTGGGTGCAGACGCGAGTTTCATAGGGGTCCTCATCGCCGTGTGGGCTGTTCCTCAAATGAAGTCTGCACGATTATACAGGCGTGTGCGACGTTGGCGTTTCCACGTGTGCTACTGTGTGCGCGTTTATGCTTGACATTGCGCCCCGACAGGACTATGCTCCCTTTAACCCGCCTTTACGAAGTCAACTGATTGGCGCGGAAGAACCCCGCCAAGGTTATGGAGGTCGCCATGTCGCACGCAAAACTATACGCAGCGCTCGCCGCGCTGCTGCTGTCAGGAACAATCCACGCTCAGATCACGGGAGGATCATTCACCGGGCTGGTCACGGATCCTTCCAACGCC
>JBJXGR010000458.1:0-18088 GCA_046160045.1 Bryobacteraceae bacterium | reverse complement strand
GTGAGATCGATCGCTATGTTCAGGAGCGCCTGATCCAGCATCTGGCCCGGCGTAGCCAGAGGCCGCACCGCCCTCCGGAAGGAGAGATGTGGTGGGTGCATGTGGGGAAGCTGGGGCTGATCCGTCTGTCGGCCACTGTGCAAGTCTGAGGCGAGAGTTTTCAGGAGAGCCGGACGCGGGAAATCCGCACCTCCGGTTCGACGAGGGGAGAGGGGCCGCAGTTCAGGCTGTCGCTTCCTCTCCTACTCTACGGTCTCTGATGGTGCGGGCCCTCCGATCAAGGCCGAGGGGCTGCCTTTTCCAACTCCGCCAACAGCCTCCGGACGCGATCGGGAAGTTTCTCGGTGCTGACCCTCACGCGATCGATGTCGATCATCAGCGGGAACGCGAAGGGAGTCGGCCGTTGGGTATCGATCAGGCGGACCTTCGACCTCCGCAGCCGTTCGAGGGTCCCGGTAAGCCTTCGCCTCTCCAACTCCCGCTCGAGGACCTCGCGCTGCGCCTGATCGAGCAGCAGGTTGCCGGGATCGTACCGGGCGAACACCTCGTAGATCAGCCCGCTCGAGGCCTGGACCGTGCGCGTTGTCTTCCCCTGCCCGGGATATCCCGGGAAGACGAGACCCGCGATGCGCGCCACCTCGCGAAACTGGCGCTTGGCCATCTGGGAGGCGTTCAGACTGCGCAGGATGTCGGTCTCCAGGCCGCGTTCGGAGAACAACCCGGAATCGAGCGCACGCTCGATGGGGATCGGGGAGGCGGACAGCAATTCGATCCCGTAATCGTTGGCGGCGTAGTTAAAGGAGATGGGCTGCAATTGGCCGATGCGGTAGGCGAACAGGGCCGCCAGCCCCTGATGAACCAGGCGCCCCTCGAAGGGATAAAGAAAGACGTGGTACCCGTCGCGGGTCTGGGTCCGCTCGATCAGCAGTTCGCCGAGCGCGGGAATGATCGACCAGGCCGACTGCACCTCGAGGACCGGCCGGATGGCGGCCATCTCGGCTCCGATGAACCTGCCTTCCCGGGCCTCCTCCAGCTTGCGGCGGACCGCTTCGGCGAGTTCTTTCGAGAGCGGCATCCGTCCGCCTTCCCATCGGGGGACCGCCGCGTCGGGGCGGTTCTTCGTACGGCGCACCTGGGCCGCCATGTCGCGCATGCGGACGAACTCGAGCGTGCGGCCCGCGAACAGAAAGCAGTCCCCCGGCTTCAGCCGGGAGATGAATCCCTCTTCGATCGTGCCCAGTACGCCGCCAGTGACGTATTGGACCTTCACCGCGGCATCGGAGCTGATTGTGCCGATGGTCATCAGGTGCCGTTTGGCGATGACCCGGTCGGTGACGCGGTAGACGCCGCCTTCCGACACGACCCGCTGGTATTCGGGATAGGCGCGGAGGGTCTCGCCGCCGCGTGTGACAAAGTCGAGAGTCCATTCCCATTCACGCCGCGTCAGGTCGCAGTAGGCCGTGGTGGAACGGACTTCATCCCACATCTCTTCCTCCCGGAATCCACCGCCGACGGCGACCGTCACCAGGTGTTGGGCCAGAACGTCCAGGGGCCGCTCCACCGGATCGCGCGACTCGATGGCGCCGGCGCGCGCGGCGTCGCGGGCCCCGGCGGTTTCGACCAACTCAAAGGCATGCGTGGGAATGCAGGTGATCCGGCTGACGGCTCCGGGCTGATGGCCGCTGCGGCCGGCCCGCTGCAGCATGCGCGCGACACCGTGGGGGCTGCCGATCTGCAGGACGCGGTCGACCGGGCTGTAGTCAACGCCCAGGTCGAGGCTGGACGTGCACACCACACACCGCAGCTTGCCCTTCCGCAAGCCGTCTTCCACATAGTCGCGCGTCTTGCGGTCGAGCGAGCCATGGTGCACCGCCATCGTGCCCGCCCAGTCCGGCCGTTTTTCCAGGATGGCCTGGTACCAGATCTCGCACTGTGAACGGGTGTTGGTAAAGACGAGCGTGCTGTCGCCTTCCTCGATGGCGGAGATGGCCTGATCGAGCAGGTGCACGCCCAGGTGGCCGGCCCAGGGAAAGCGGTCCATCGACACGGGAATCACGGCGTCGATCTCGACGTTTTTGAGCATATGGCCCTGGACCAGTTGGCCGCCGCGGTGGCGTCCCATCAGCGTCTCCATCGCGACGTCGAGATTCCCGAGAGTGGCCGATAGTCCCCACGTGCGGACTTGCGGGCAGAGGGTACGCAGGCGGGCCAGGCAAAGCTCGGTCTGGACGCCGCGCTTGGAAGCCATCAGTTCGTGCCATTCGTCGACGATGATCAGCCGCAGGCCGGCGAACAATTCGCGCCAGTTTGGCCGGGCTAGGAAGATCGAGAGGCTCTCGGGGGTGGTGACCAGCGCCGCAGGCAGGCGTTTGGCCTGGCGGGCGCGGACTCCGGGTGTCGTGTCGCCGGTGCGCGACTCGACGCGCCACGGCAGTCCCAGGTCACGGATGGGTAGCTTCAGCGCCTCCTCGGTGTCGGCGACCAGAGCCCGGAGCGGGGTGATCCAGAGGACACGCAGCGGGAGCGTACGCTCGGATCCGCCTTCCTCCATGTACTCGATTACGGGCGCCAGCCAAGCGGCGTACGTCTTTCCCGTGCCCGTAGCCGCATGGATCATGCCGCTCTCGCCCTTACGATAGAGCCGCCAGACTTCGCGCTGGAACGCGAAGGGCTTCCAGCCGCGGGAGGCGAACCACTGCTCAATCCGTTGATTCGTTTTCGGGCGGGGCATAAGAGAGCAGGGCGCGAACGGTCTCGAGTGTGTCGGCCTCGTCGGGCTTCTTGTCGGTCCGCCATCGCGCGATTCGCGGAAATCGGACCGCGATGCCCGATTTGTGGCGGGTCGACTTCTGAATGCCTTCGAAGGCCAGTTCAAAAACCAACTCGGGCTTGACCGTCCGGACCGGGCCGAAGCGCTCGACGGTGCTGCGGCGGACAAAGGCATCCACCTCCCGGATCTCCTGATCGGTGAGGCCGGAGTAGGCTTTGGCGAAAGGAACCAGCGTGCCGCCGTCCCAGATGCCGAAGGTGTAGTCGGTGTAGAGGCTGGCGCGGCGACCGCTGCCGCGCTGGGCATAGATCAGGACGCAGTCGACGGAAAACGGCTCGATCTTCCACTTCCACCAGTCACCGCGGCGGCGCCCGACGCGGTAGGGCGAACCGCGCCGTTTGAGCATGAACCCTTCGACGCCGCGTGACCGCGCCTGGCGGCGCAGTTCTGTCGCCTGGTCCCAGGACTCGTAAGTCTGGAGCGGCGACAGGACCAGCCGTTCGGGAGCGTTTACCCGCTGCACCAGGGCTTGCAGTATGTCGCGCCGCCATTCGATGGGTTTCTCGCGGACGTCCTGCCCCTGCCATTCGAGCAGATCGAAGACCAGCAGGGCGGCCGGGACTTCGCCGAGGATTTTCGGGCCCAGCGTCTTTCTGCCGATGCGTCGCTGTAGTTGGGCGAACGGCATCGGCGCCCCATCCCGCCACGGCAGCACCTCGCCATCGAGTACGGTACCCTCGCCGATCACGCCGCCGAGCGACGCGATCTCCGGAAAGCGTTCCGTGATGAGTTCTTCGCCCCGCGACCAGAGGAACGTCTGCCAGTCGCGCCGCACCAACTGGCTCCGGATGCCATCCCACTTCCATTCGACCAGCCACTCGCCGATTTCGCCCAGTTCGGTCACGTCGCCTTCGAGAGCGTAGGCGAGGCAGAACGGATACGGCCTGCTGACATCGGCGTCGGTGGAAACGGGGGAGACGATGCGCAGCGCGAACTCTTCGTTCGGCTCCCAGTCGCCCATCAGGCGATGGGCGATGACGTTCGCGTCCACTCCGCTGACCTCGGAAATGGCGCGAGTCACCAGGCTCTGCGACACCCCGACGCGGAACGCTCCGGTGATGAGCTTGTTCCACACAAAGCGCTGGCGGTCGTCCATCTGGCGCCACGTATCGACGAGAATCGCCTTTCTGCCGTCATCGTCCAGGTCGCGCAAGGGGAGGAGCTTGTTCTCGATCCACTCGCTGAGGGAACCGCCGGCGGAGCAGGACGGAGACGGAAGCAGCTGCGCAATGGTCTCGGCAGTGTCGCCCACCGCGCTCGAGCACTCGGTGGCCAACCACTCGGGCACGCCGGACTCTTCCATGGCCCAGCGCCAGAGCCTGGGGCCGTCGACGAGGCGCTTGATCCGGCGGCCGATGAGGAAGTACACCGCCCAAGCGGAGTCTCGCGGAGGGGTGGTTTTGAAGTACGAGACGAGGGCTTCCACCTTTTCGTTGGTCTTATTGGTGGCGTCGAGCGAGGCGTAGAGTTCGGCGAAGGCCTTCATCGTGTACGCGGTATCAGACAGACACCAGTGTGCAACAGGTGGCAGTGACTAAATCTGTGCTTCGGTCAGCACCACTTCGAACACCTTGGGCCGAGCCGTACCCAACCGATCGAGGAGCCTTTCCGCGACCGTCTCCACCAGAATCGCCGAGCGCTCCGCCGCACCGAGAAAACGATCTGACACCATTCGGTCGAGGAAGCGCAGCATCGGGTCGAAGTACCCGTTTACGTTCAGGAGTCCGATCGGCTTGGCATGGATGCCAAAGGTAGCCCAAGAAAGGACCTCGACGAACTGCTCCATGGTGCCGATCCCTCCTGGGAGCGCGACAAACGCGTCGGAGAGATCGAACATGGCCCGCTTTCGCTCGTGGAGCGAGGGCACGAGGAGGATCTGTGAGAGCCGGAGATGCGCCTGCTCCCTTTGGGTAAGGGCGTCCGGGATCACGCCGATAACATCTCCTCCGGCGCTCAGAACCGCGTCGGCCACACTCCCCATTAACCCGGCAGACCCGCCCCCGTAAACCAGGGTGATCCCCCGTTTGGCGAGCGCCGTTCCAAAGTCAGCAGCGGCTTCCGAATACAGCGTTAAGGCCCGGGGCCGGGAGCCACAAAATGTACAAATGCGATGCATGATGGCAGCAGTGTAGGGCAGAAAGATATGCGGGGACGACTCCCATCGGGGCAAGAGGGAGGTCGCGCGGGTACCAACGAGGTTCTACGCCCCATGGGTAGGGTAACGGTCCGCTTCCGTCAAAGCTTCAGGCACTCGGGCGGATCACCCCGCCACCGCTCGCTCAGAGGCTGTGAAAAAATCGAACGGTCGGCTTCCGTCAAAGCTTCAGGCATTCGGGCAGATCACCCGCCACCGCTCCCTCACGGTCGCTGCTCGGAAGGCGAGGTAACCCCACGGCTTAGATCGTGTGCGGAAATCAAGATGTCCGCTCCCTTCCGGTCGCGGTCTCAGAAGGCTGGGTAACCCAGGGATGAATCGACGTGTGCGCCTTGTAGTACCCTGATAGATCGCACTCAAGCCCCGATGGAGGAATCATAAGTGAAGTGGTTTGACTATGCCGCTCCCAAGACCGTGACGGAAGCGCTTGGTCTGATGGCCGCGCACCCCAACGCGCGGTTGCTTGCCGGCGGCACCGATCTTCTCGTGCAGATGCGGGCCGGCCGCAAGGAGACCGACCTCGTCATCGACACGAAGGGAATCCCCGAACTCAACGACCTGCGGTACGACCCCGCGGGCGGGCTCACCTTGGGCGCCGCCGTTCCCTGTTACCGCATCTATAACGACGTGACGGTGCGGCGCGTCTATCCTTCCCTGGCCGAAGTGACGTCGATCATCGGCGGGACCCAGATCCAGGGCCGCGCTTCGGTGGGAGGGAACCTCTGCAATGCCTCGCCGAGCGCGGACACCGTGCCCCTGCTGATCGCCCTGAAGGTGACTTGCCGGATCGCCGGACCCGGCGGGACCCGCGAGGTCCCGGTGGAAGACTTCTGCGTCGCTCCCGGGCGCAACCTGCTTCAGCCCGGGGAACTGCTGGTGACGATGCATTTCCCATCCCCCGCGCCGCACTCCGGCGCCCACTATCTGCGGTTTATCCCGCGCAACGAAATGGATATCGCGGTCGCCGGCGCCGGCGTCAGCGTCGAACTCGACAACGGCAACTTCCGTTCCGCCCGCGTGGCGCTGGCCTCGGTCGCGCCCACGCCGCTGTTCGTTCGAGAAGCGGGCGAGTTTCTGGCCGGGAAACCTGCCAATGCAGAAAGCCTGGCCGGGGCAGCGGAACTCTCGAAGGCCGCGGCCCGGCCCATCACCGATATGCGGGGCACGGCCCAATACCGGAGCCATCTGTGCGCCGTGCTCACGCGGCGGGCGCTCGAGGCCGCGATTCAGAAAGCCAGGGGGGCGAAGTAATCATGCACGGAAAACCTCGCGTTACGACGAAGATCAATGGGGAAACGATCGACTTTCTCTGCGAACCGCGCCAAAGCCTCCTCGAGTGCCTGCGCGACATCCTCGGGTTGACGGGCACCAAAGAGGGCTGCAACGACGGCAACTGCGGAGCATGCACGGTCATCATGGACGGCCGGATTGTCACTTCGTGCCTCGTGCTCGGAGTCGAAGCCGAGGGCGCCGAGATCACGACGATTGAAGGCGTGGCCCGCGGCAACGAACTCCATCCTTTGCAGCGAGCGTTTCTCGAGAACGCCGCACTCCAGTGCGGCATTTGCACGCCTGGATTTATCGTGGCGGCCAAGGCGCTGCTTGATCAGGAACCCCACCCGTCGGAAGATCGCATCCGCTTCTGGCTTGCCAACAACCTCTGCCGGTGTACCGGCTACGATAAGATTATCCGCGCGGTGGAGCAGGCCGCGGGGCAAATCGAGGAGGCCCGATAGTCATGAGCACCCAGCAATACACGGTTGTGGGAACGCGCCCCATTCGCCACGATGGCGCGGACAAAGTCACGGGACGAGCGCTGTACGGCGCGGACTACCAGACCACCGGGCTGCTGCACGCCTTCGTTTTGCGCAGCCCGCACGCGCACGCCCGGATCAAACGAATCGATACCAGCAAGGCCGAAGCGTTCCCCGGCGTACGAGCCGTAGTGACCGCGGCCGATTTTCCACAGGTCGGCGAGAAGATGGTCGATTTGGGAGAAGGCGAAAAGCCGCTCAGCTACATCCGCGGCAACGTGCTGGCGGAAGGAAAGGTCCTCTACCGGGGCCATGCGGTAGCGGGTGTCGCCGCCGCGAGTGCGCACGACGCCGAGGAGGCGGCCGGCCTGATCGAAGTCGAATACGAAGTCCTGCCGTGCGTCCTCACCGCTCCGGAAGCGATGAAGGAAGGCGCGCCGATCCTGCACGAAGACCTGGAAATGGTGGAGTTCGGCGAGAAGGCCGGCCGGATCAGCAATGTCTCCGACCATTTCCGGTATGAGATGGGCGATGTGGACAAAGGCTTCGCGGAGGCTGACGTCATCGTCGAGCGCGAATTCAATACCGCCACTGTGCACCAGGGCTATATCGAGCCGCACAACACCACCGTGCTCTGGAATAACGACGGCCGCGTACACGTCTGGCTGAGCACGCAGGGGTCGTTCGTCGTCCGCGACACCACGGCGTGCATTCTGGATATCCCGGTCTCGCAGGTGAAGGTGACGCCGATGGAGATCGGGGGCGGCTTTGGCGGCAAGATCCCGGTCTACATGGAACCGGTCGCCGCGCTGCTGTCGAAGAGGACCGGCCGGCCGGTAAAGGCGCTGATGTCCCGCAAGGACGTGTTCGAGGCCTCCGGTCCGACGCCCGGCTCGTATATCAAAGTCAAGATCGGCGCAAAGAAAGACGGGTCGATCACGGCGGCGCAAGCGTACATGGCCTACGAAGCCGGCGCTTATCCCGGCTCGATGGTCGTTCCCGGCGCGATGTGCGTTTTCGCCGCATACGATCTGGCCAACGTGAAGATCGACGGCTATGATGTCTGCGTCAATAAGCCGTCGACGGCCGCCTACCGCGCGCCGGGCGCCACGAACGCGGCCTTCGCCACCGAAACCGTGATTGACGAGATCGCGGAAAAACTGGGTATCGACCCGCTCGATCTGCGGCTCAAGAACGCCGCCAAAGAAGGGACACGCCGCGCCGACGGTCCGAAATACCGCCGGATCGGCTGCGTGGAAGTGCTGGAGGCGATGAAGAACAGCGAGCATTACCGCTCGCCGCTCGAAGGACCGAACCGCGGGCGCGGTGTGGCGATCGGATTCTGGTTCAACGTCGGGCTGCCTTCGTGCTGCACCATCAGCGTGAACGAGGACGGCACGGTGAACCTGGTGGAAGGCTCGACCGACATCGGCGGGACGCGGACGTCGATTTCCATGCAGGCGGCGGAGGTGCTGGGCATTCCCGCCGAGGACGTGCATCCGACCGTCGTCGACACCGATTCTGTCGGGTTCACCGCCGTCACGGGCGGCAGCCGGGTGACCTTCGCCACGGGATGGGCGGCGTACGAAGCGGCGCAAGACGTGGTTCGCCAGATGAAGGCGCGGGCTGCCAAGTTGTGGGAGACCGACGCCGATTCTGTCCAGGTGGAAGGCGCCGTCTATTCGCACAACGGACGCTCGATGACGTTCAAGGAACTGGCTGCCCGCTTGAACGAGGCGGGCGGTCCGGTGGTCGGCAACGGCGCGGTCAATCCGAAGGGTGCGGGCGGCTCCTTCGCCGGCGTGATTGCCGACGTCGAGGTCGATCCCGAAACGGGCAAGACGCAAGTGCTGCGGTTCACCTCCGTGCAGGACGTCGGCAAAGCGATCCACCCGAGTTACGTCGAAGGACAGATGCAGGGGGGCAGCGTCCAGGGCATCGGTTGGGCGTTGAACGAGGAGTACTTCATGAACGACAAGGGCGTCATGATGAATTCGAGTCTCCTCGACTACCGCATTCCCACCGCGTACGATCTGCCGATGATCGAGACGATCATCGTCGAAGTGGCGAATCCCGGGCATCCGTTCGGCGTGCGGGGCGTCGGGGAAGCGAACATCATCCCGCCGCCGGCGGCGATCGCCAATGCGATCTACCACGCGGCGGGTGTCCGGATGCAGAGGCTGCCCATGAATCCGCCAGCCGTCATGGAGGCGATCTGGGCGAAGTAGGGGGGCAGGGGACTAAAGTCCCTATGCACGCCTAAGCGTGCGCCACGGTTGAGGACATGCCTACCGTTTTCATCCCGACTCAACTCCGTGACCAAACGGGGGGCCGCTCGACGATCGATGTCGAGGGAGGGACCGTGCGCGAGGTCATCGAGAACCTGGACCGCCTGCATCCCGGTATCGGCGAGCGGCTGATGGAAGGCAACCGGCTGCGCCCGAACATTTCGGTGGCGATCGACGGAGAGGTCAGCCCGATGGGACTCCTCGAGGCCGTGTCGCCGTCAAGCGAAGTGCACTTCGTCGCCGCGATCCGTGGCGGTGTCTGAGAGACTCTCCATGGGGTCCGTGCCGGACCTCGATCGTCCGGCAGACTTGCGGCGGTGACCGTTTGGACGCGGGTACCGGCGTGACGCTCTACCTGACGCCGGTGGTCTATATCTGTACGTACATGACGGCGCTGCAGGCGTGGACCCAACGCCGCAAGAAGAGCCCGGTCCATGAACCGGCCCGGGTGTGATTCGTCAAGCCTGACCGCGCTTGGCTTCGAGGTCCGCCCATCGTTCGTACAGGGTATCCACGGCGGACTTGGCGGACTGGTAGTCACGGTAGGCCTCATGCAGGAGGCGTGAATCGGCAACCACGTCCGGAGCCTGCAGTTGCGCCTCGCAGAGACGGACCCTTTCCTCCGCTTCCAGAATCCGCGGCTCCAGTTGCTCGTACTCGCGAGCTTCCAGGTACGAGAGTTTTCGTTTGGGGGGCTCCCCGCCTGTCCGCTCCCGCGACGTTTCCGGCTCTTTAGGCGGCTTCGCCTTCGGCACGGAGTGCGCTTGTTCCCATTGCGAATAGTCGGCAAAGAACTCCCCGCCGCCGCAGCCATCGAGCGCCAGCACGACCGTGGACACACGGTCCAGCAGGTAGCGGTCATGGGTGACCAGGACCAGAGCGCCCGAGAAGTCGGCGAGGTTGTCTTCGAGAACTTCCAGGGTCGGGATGTCCAGGTCGTTGGTCGGCTCGTCGAGCAGAAGCAGATCGGCGGGTTCAAGCATCAGATTGGCAATCAGCACGCGAGCCTGCTCGCCACCCGACAGGGACGATACAGGCTGGTCCAACTGCTCCGGGTGGAAGAGAAAACGTTTGGCCCAACCGTTGACGTGGATGGGGCGGCCCTGATACACCACCGAATCGCCCTCCGGGCAAAGCGCCCGCTTCAGGGAGAGGGCCGGTTCCAGACGGCGCCGTCCCTGGTCGAAGTACACGATCCGCAATTGGTCCGCGGTCTCGACCGTACCGCCGTCGGGGAGGAGTTCCCCTTGAATGACCCGCAGCAGGGTGGTTTTGCCGCTCCCGTTGGCGCCCACTAGTCCCATCCGGACGCCGGGGGTCAACACGAAACTCAGGCCGTCGAACAACAGCCGGCCTTCGATCTGCTTGGTGAGATTCCGCGCGGTGAAGAGCCGCTTGGTCTTGCGGTCCGTGGCGCTGAAGTCGATGGCCGCCACGGCCTTGGTAGTGCGCGCAGCCGTATCCGCCAGTTCGCCGATCAGGCGGTTGGCGCCGGCCACGCGGGCCTTGGATTTGCCGGTCCGCGCTTTGGGCCCGCGGCGCAGCCACTCCACCTCACGCCGCACCCGGACCTCGAGGGATTCCCGTTGCCGGGCCTGAGCGATACGGAACTCCTCCCGCCTCTCCAGGAACTCGCTGTAGTTGCCCCTGGTCTGGAACGTTCCCTCCGGATAAGCGCGGTTGATCTCGATCATGTGGGTGGCGACATTCTCGAGGAAGTAGCGGTCGTGGCTGACCGTCACGGACGCGAACCTCGCCCCGCCAAGAAGATTCTCCAGCCACAGAATCCCTGCCACATCCAGGTGGTTGGTGGGTTCATCCAGCACCAGGAGGTCGGGCTCCGCCATCAAAGCTTCGGCGATGGCGAGGCGCTTCCGCCATCCGCCGGACAGGCTGGAGATGGATTGGTCGCTCCTGGAGAAGCCGCCGCGGCCCAGCCCTTCGGCAATCCGGCCGAGCCTTTCGGTCTCTTCGATCGAAGGTGGGATGGCTGCCTCCAGCACGCTCGCCACCGTTGCATCGCCAGGAAACACGGGGTCCTGGCGAACGTAGGCAACGCGTGCGTGTTTGCGGATCGCCACGGTGCCCGAGTCCGGGGTCTCGGCCTGAGCCAGCAGCCTCAGCAGCGTCGACTTGCCCGCGCCGTTTGGTCCGATGAGCCCGATGCGATCGCCGTCAAATACACTCAACGACACGTTCTCAAACACGGTGCGGTGGCCGAATCGCCGGGTCAGCGACTGGCATGTCAAAACAAGAGCCATGTCTTTTGGAAACCTGGGAAAGCAGGCAGACGATACTATTTGGCAGGATAGCGCGAATGGCTCTCGCCCCGTCGGAGCCCGGTCCGGAGGTTTGCCAAATTGAGCCTCAAGCGTGGGGATCGCATGGAATGTGCGGCCCCAGTGGCCAGACGCGAAGGGGCGGGCTGAAGCCGGCTGAAGCCCGCCGCGGCCTGAAGGGCCGCCCCACTACGTCCCCGGGCTCACAGATAGGTTTTCAACCAGTCGAGCACCTGTTGATAGAAGAACCGGCTGTCTTCCCCGCGCATGATCCAATGGTTCTCGTCCGGGAAAACGATCAGTTTGGACGGGACGCGCAGGCGCTGCAGCAGGCTCCAGTTCTCGATGCTGTTGTTGAGCGGCACACGATAATCACGTTCACCGACCGTGACCAGAATCGGCGTCTTGAAGGACTTGGCACGACGCGCCGGACTCTGCTCCCGCCACACCCGGCCCTGCTCCCACACCGGTCCCTCGCTGTTCACCTCGCGATGATAGATGACGTCGCTCGTGCCCCACTGCGATTCCAGGCTCACCAGTCCGGCGTGGCTGATCAGGCATTTGTAACGAGTGGTGGAGGACTGCATCCAGTTCGCCAGGTGACCTCCGTAGCTGGCGCCTCCCGCCGCCTGCCGCGTCCCGTCAATGAACGCAAAACGCCGGATCGCCTCATCGGCGGCTTCGTTGATCTCGTTGGCCGGGCCCTCCAGGGGATCGCCTTGAATCGACTGGGAGAACTTTTCGCCGTAGCCAGTGGACCCGGAATAGTCAGTGAGCAGAAGAACATAACCCGGGGACGCCAGCAGGTGGTAATTCCAGCGCAGGAAAAACTGGTCGCGCCACATGTTGTGCGGCCCGCCATGCATCAGAACGAAGAGAGGGTACTTCCGCTTCTCGTCGAAACTCGGGGGCAGGACGAGCATATTGTGAATCGGCTTGCCGCGCTTGGAGGTGAACGAGAAATGCCGGGCGGGCAGCCAGTCGAGGTCCGCTGTTTTCTCCGCCGTGAAGGCTGTCAGGTTCGCGTGCTTGCCGGTTGCCGGGTCGATGCGGACGACTTCGGGCGGATTCACCGCGCTCTGCCAAAGAGCGACCAGCGATGCGCCGCTCCAACCGAGGTCGGAGTACATGCCGAGCGGCGTGTCGATCAACCTGCGGGCAGGGCCGCCCTGGGCGCCGATCGAATAGACCTTGGTGTGGCCCGCTTCCTCGACGAGCAGCAGGATCGAGCGGCCGTCTTTTGCCGGGAGATAGTTGTCAATCGAACGGTCCAGGCCGCCAGTGAGGACCTTCCGCTCCACCGGCCTCCCATCTTTCCACGCGAACCTGACAAGGCGCGCCAGGTTGTAGGCGAACTCCGTATTCGGCTCGAAGGCGGCATACAAGGTTCGCCCGTCGTTGGAAAAAGAAAGGTCCCCATAGGTCCCGTTCTCGGCAGTGACCGCCGTGGGTTCGCCACCGCCGGCAGGGACGATAAACATTCGATTCCTGGAGTGGGCGAACGCCTCCTGATGGCGATCGGTCTTGGCGGCGAAAACCACCGCCCTGCCGTCCGGGGTCCAGACCGCGCGCAGGCTCTCACCGCTTTCGGACAAGCTTCCGCCGAAGCCTGCTTCCCGCACCAGGCGCGAGCCGGCCAGCAAGTACTTTGGCCGGGCGCCCTCCTCCAGCACCTGCACCACCAGCGCCGGTTGGCGATCGTCCAGCCAGCGATCCCAGTAGCGGATGGGAAACGACGTGAACACACGGGCGTTGTACTTGCGCGCCTTGCCTTCCGCGGCGGCCCGCTGGTTGGCTTCGTCGTCGGCGACGCCGGGGTAGGCCATGGTGTGCATCAGGATGGAGCGGCCGTCAGGATTCCACTTGGGATTGTCAGCGCCCGCCCACAGCGACGTCAGCCGCCGCGCTTCTCCGCCCGCGGCGATGTCAAGCACGTAAACCTGGGAGGTTTCATCGCCTTCGCGGCGGGCCGTAAATGCGATGCGCCTGCCGTCCGGGCTCCAGGCGATATCGCCTTCGGTTCCCTTGGTGAAGGTCAACTGCCGCGGCTTCGCGCTCCCGTCCGTTGGCACCAGCCACAGGTCCGAAGTCTGTTTCTGCGGATCGTAGGAGGGCTCGGTCACCGCAAAGACCACCCACTTTCCATCGGGACTGGCGGCGGGCCTGGCCACGCGCTTCATCAGCCAGAGGGTCTCGTGGGTGATGACGGTTTTGGCTCCAGCGGCAAGACAGAAACAGAAGAGAAGCATCGGTCGGAAGCAGCGCGGCATCCTTCCAGCGTAATTCGGATCGCGGCGCGATGCTGGCGGCACGCTATCATGAAAAAGCCTATGCTCTCCCGCCGAATGCTGGTGACGGTGACGATGAGCGGCGTGGCCTGCGCGCTCCGCGGGTTGGGCGCGGAGTCCGCCGTGATCCAGGGAGTGCTGAAGCAGTCGGAGGGGAACCCCCCGGCTCTCGACACCGGTGAACGGCAGATCCCGCTCGATGGAGACGCCGATACCAAAGGCGTTTTGAATGACAAACGTCTCGGGGGCGCGAGGCTGGAACTGAAGGGAAAGCTCTTGCCGTCCGCAACCTTCCTCGTCGATCCCATTCACACCCGCGGGTTGTACGTTCACAAAGACGGCAAGAGGCTGTTTGTCACTTACTGGTGCGACGTCTGTTCCATCCGCACCTACACTCCCGGCAAGTGCTGGTGCTGCCAGGACGACACGGCGCTTGATTTGCGCGAATCCATTCCCGGCAGCGACAAGTAAATGAAAACCGCCGTTCTTCTGACAGGTCTCGCTATGGCTGCTACCGCAGCGGACTATCGCGTCCGCACGTCCCAGGTTGACGGCATAGCCGTCGTTCATCTGGAAGATACTGCCCGTCACGTCGAGGTTTCGATCGCGCCGTCGATCGGCAACCTCGCCTACGAAATGAAGGTGAACGGCAAGAACCTGTTCTGGGTGCCGTTTCAAAGCCTGGGCGAGATGAAAGCCAATCCCGCGCTCTGCGGCAATCCGTTTCTGGCGCCGTTTGCCAACCGGATTGACCAGGATGCCTTTTACGTCGAAGGCAGGAAGTATCTGCTGAACGGCGAGCTTGGCAATCTACGGCGGGACGGCAATCAGAAGCCGATCCACGGGCTGCTGATGTTTTCGCACCTGTGGAAAGTCATCGAGCACCATGCCGATGGCGGCGCCGCGTGGGTGACCAGCCATCTCGAGTTCTGGAAGCATCCGGAACTGATGGCGCAATTCCCATTCGCCCACTCGCTCTACATGACCTATCGCCTGTCGAAAGGCGTTCTGGAGGTGGAGACCGAGATCCGGAATCTTTCCGCGGCCAGCATGCCGGTGGCGATCGGGTATCACCCGTATTTCCGTCTCCACGATGCTCCGCGCGACGAATGGACGGTGCACGTGGCGGCGAAGAGGCACTACAGCCTGTCACCGCAGCTGATTCCCACTGGCGAGACGGAAGCGGTCAACTTGCCTGATCCCGTGTCGCTCGCGACGACCCAACTCGACGATGTGTTCGGCGGGCTAGTGCGGGGTTCCGACGGACGGGCGGAATTCTGGGTGAAAGGCAAGAAAGAGACCGTCAGCGTCACCTACGGTCCGAAGTATCCGGTGGCGGTGATCTACGCGCCGAAGGGCCGCGAGTTCATCTGTTTTGAGCCCATGAGCGCGATCACCAACGCGTTCAATCTCGCCCATGGCGGAGTCTACAAGGAGATGCAGACGATCCCGCCGGGCGGGACGTGGAAGGAAAGCTTCTGGATTCGCGGGACCGGTTTTTGAAAAAGCTCGCGGCAGAGCCGCGACCCGAATTCAGAGCCGCGACCCGAATTCAGAGCCGCAACCCAAATTCGGAGCCGCGACCGTGAGGGAGCGGTGGCTACTTGGCCCCCGCTTTTTCTCACAGACCGAGAATTGAACCGGCTCCGTCCCCGAGGTCGCGGCCCTTCGCCCGTTACTCCCCCAGGCCCATGATTCTGCGGTTGCGCGCGGCATCCGAAGCCGCGCCGGCAAAATCGTCGAAGGCCTTCTTCGGTACGTCAATCAGCATCGACTGGATGAACGGCGCTCCCTCGGCCGCACCTTGGGCGGCGTCCTTGTAGCAGCATTCCCACTCCAGCACGGCCCAGGAACTGTACCCCGCCGCGGTCAACCGCGTGAACACCTGCTTGAAGTCCACCTGTCCATCGCCCAGCGAGCGGAAGCGGCCCGGCCGGCTCTTCCAGTCGAGATATCCGCCATACACGCCAGCCTTCGGCGAAGGCCGAAACTCGGCATCCTTCACGTGGAACGCTTTGATGTACGGCCCATACTCGTCGATGAAGCCGACGTAGTCGAGACACTGGAGGATAAAGTGCGAGGGATCGTAGTTGATGCACACGCGCCGATGATTGCCGCAGGCCTCGCGGAAACGCTCAAACGTCACGCCGTCGTGGAGATCCTCGCCGGGATGCAGTTCATAGCAGAAGTCGACGTTGTGCTCGTCTGCGAAATCGAGAATCGGTTTCCAGCGGCGCGCCAACTCCTTGAAACCTTCTTCCACCAGTCCGCCGGGCCGTTGAGGCCAAGGATAGATTGTGGGCCATAACAGCGCGCCTGAAAAAGAGGGCGTGGCGGTCAGGCCGAAGTTCGCCGAAGCCCGGACGGCCAGCTTCAGTTGGGCCACGGCCCACTCCGTTCTCGCTTTGACGTTGCCGCGAACTTCCGGGGCGGCGAACACATCGAACAACTCGTCGTAGGCCGGATGCGAGGCGACCAGTTGGCCTTGCAGGTGGGACGACAACTCCGTAATGGTCAAGCCATTGGTCTGGCCCTTGATCTCATCGCAATAGGTCTTCGATTCGGCGGCCTTCGCGAGATCCATCAACCGGCCGTCCCAGGACGGCATCTGGAAGCCGATATAGCCGAGCGATTTCGCCCAGGCAGTGATGGCCGGCAGGCTGTTGAACGGCTCCTGATCGCCCATGAACTGGGCCAGAAAGATCGCGGGTCCTTTGATCTGTGACATAGATTCTCGCCTTCTTGGGAGGTTTTGGAATGCTTGGGACTTGGACTCCTCATTAGAGGATATGCGAAACCTTGGGCGGCGTCATCGCCCAAGGCGGGTGAACAGGCGCCCGGCGGTGGCGCCGAGAATCAGGAGACCGCCGCCGATCGCCCACGGTCCCGGAGTCTCGCCGTGCACCAGCCAGGTCCAGATGGGATTCATGGCCGGTTCCGAGAGCAGGAGTATCGAGGTCTCGAGTGCCGGCAAGCGTTTGACTGCGCGGCTGAGCAACACGTAGGCGAGGCCCACCTGGATCAAACCGAGATAGAGGATCAACGACCAGTCCAGCGGCGTCGACGACCGAACGGGCACCGCCTGGGTGAGGCAAAACAAAAACGCCATCAGGTTGCCGCACAGGATGGTAGGCAAGCCAACTTCGACTCCCGGATGGCGGTTTTGAATCCAGCGAAGACCGCCAAGGGTGCCCGCCCAAGTCATGCCGGTGAGGGCGGCGAGGAAGTTGCCGCGCACCGGGTCGAGCGCAATCCCGGAGGGCGTCTCTTCGCCGATGAAGAAGCACGCCAGGCCGATGGCCAGGATCAGGATGAACAGGTAATCGACCCGGCGGGCGCGTTCCTTCAGGATGAACGGCCCGGCGGCAAGCAGATACAGCGGGGCCGTGGACTGCAGAAAGATGGCGTTGGCGGCAGTGGTGAGCTTGGTGGCGAGCACGAACATGGCAAGCGTTGCCGCATAGAACAACGCCACCAGCGGGACCTGGCGGTTCCAGTTCCGGCGTGAAGCGGGAATGAACAGGGCGATGGCGAGCGCCGCCACGCCGCAGCGGAAACTGGCTACCTGCCAGTTGGTCAGCGTGGTGGCCTTGATGGCCGCGCCGCCCGTGGAAAACAGCAGAGCGGCGGCGAGCGCCTCCAGACGGGCGCCAAGGGTTCCCATCATGATCAGCGCCTGGCGATCACGACCGCGGAAAGATCATCGCGTTTTTCCCCTCCCGCGAGGAAGGCGGCCACATCCGCGAGGCAACCCCGGAGCAGGGTCGCAGGATCCGCTGCGTGCTGGCGCCGAAGGAAGTCCGTCAACCGGTCGAGGCCGTAGTCATCCTGCTGGGCGTTCTGCGCCTCCGACAACCCATCGGTGTAGAGCAGAAGGCGGTCGCCCTTCTCCAGGCGGATGCGGGCGATGGGGTACTCGGAGCTGCAGAAAAGGCCGATGGGCAGTCCGCCGGCTTCAATCGTCTCCACGCCGGAAGCGCGAATCCACAGGGGAGGGCAGTGGCCGGCATTCGAGAGTTCGACTTCGCCTCCGGGAAGCGTCCGCCCGCAGATCAGCGTCGCGTAGTGCGTGGGCAGGGTGCTTTCGCAGAACAGACGATTGGCGCGCCCGAGCAATTCGGCGAGCGGCATGCCGAGCGAGACGAGCGTCCGAAACGTGGCGTGCAGGTGAGACATCAGTAACGACGCCGCGACCCCTTTCCCCGAAACGTCGGCGGCGAGGAACAGGAAGCCGCCGTCGGCGGAGGGGATCAGGTCGCAGTAGTCGCCGCTGACCGGCCCCGCAGGTTCGTAGTGATAGGCGACCTCCCAATCCTCGGTTTTCAGGTTCCGCGGCGGCAGCAGGGAGTGCTGGATTCGCGCCGCCAGGTCGAGATCGTGCTGCAGCGCGGCCTGTTGGTGCGTGGTGAGGTGGTCGATGCAGTAGCGGAGCAGGGGATCGGCCAGAAGGCGGTCGTGCTCGATCGGGTCGTGGCAGGTTTCGCACAAGCCGAA
>JBJXGR010000457.1:0-8232 GCA_046160045.1 Bryobacteraceae bacterium | reverse complement strand
CAAGATCACCGATCAAGAGTTTGCGCAGGTCAACCTGAAGCGCGACAAATTCCATGGCGAGTGGAACTACACGATCCTTCCCAGTAATAAACACAAGTTGTAAAGTTTATTGTTTTACGCCGCCTTAGTGTGACCGGCTTCACCCCCCTGCCGATCGTCTCTGCGCCTGAAGCGAAGACCTTGTACGGGGAAATTGATGAACGCAGACTCAACGACACTGTTGTTCTTACTCATGGATGGGACAAGAAAGGAGCGACAGATTTTTGGACGGGTACCGGCGAGCGACAAGCAGGTAGTCTAATCGAGCGCTCAATGGGAAAAAGCGTCAATATCCTCCGATATAACTGGCCGGGAGCCCTTACGTCCACGCGGATTCCGGACGCGGCCGAGTACGTTGAGGCGCGGCAGAATGTATACGATGCGGGGATCCGACTCGCGAACCAGTTGATAGAACACCTTGGCAAGGGGTATTCCGGAAAGATTCACTTTATTGGCCACTCGCTAGGCTCAATCGTCAATACCTATGCGGCCGCGACGTTTCTGAATCAGATGCCATATGTGAAGGATGTTCAGTTTACTGCTCTTGACCGACCAAACCACGTAGACAAGCTACCCTTTCATGATGGCTTTTGCCCGATGGGTATGTCGTCACAAGCTTGCGACGACTTTTTTGTTGATCACTACGGCTTCGACAGAAACTTTTTTGCGACAATCTTGCCTGTCACCCGAGCGGGGCTCATAATTGACAACTACTACTCATTGACCGGGTTAACAGGAGTAGGCGACATTGCCAACGGGCCGGTTTACAATCATCCACCTCTGGTAGACCCATGGAGTCTGGGCGCCGGGATGGAAAGCGTGTTTAATGAAGCATTCGCTAACGATCACAGCGGCGTCCAGCAGTGGTACCGCTGGACGATATCGCCGTATGATCCATTGCCTCCGAAGGATGGTCAAAGAAAGGTATGCGAGGGAGCCAGTTTTTCTTCCGATTACGCCAACCGAGCGAGGTACAATGCTTCCCTCAATCCTTGTGACAAGGGCTGGGATTGGTCAATCCTAAAGTCAAGCGGTCCACCCGTCAACCAGATGATCACTCCTGGACCGACGACATCCGGGATCTTTCCGGCAGCGAATCCTTCTGCTATTGATCCATCCGGCAAACCATGCAACACTCAGGTGCTGAATGGCATTATTTCGATCATCAAGTGTACGGAGGGATCGTCGCCCTATTCCGCAATTCCGGTCACCATTCCGCAGGGCTCGGCAACGCTCTCCTTTACGTACAACTTCGCGAATCGCGGAGATGGTGACTACGCGGCTGTGGTTCTGGACAATACACCGATCTGGGTGTTAAGCGGATCTTCGGCAACGCCTGGCGTCGATCAGAACTCCGGCCCGATTCCGATCGGCGGTCTCACGGGTAACCGGATCTTGACGGTCGCCCTCTATGGAGTTGGCGGCAACAACTTCATTTTCGAACTCAAGAACTTCGCGGTGCAGACCGCGCCAACATCAGGTCCGGCGCTGAGTATCGCAATGACGCATACCGGTAACTTTGCGCAGGGTCAACAGAACGCACGGCACTCCGTGATCGTCTCCAACGCGACCGGCGCCGCAGCTACGAGTGGGACGGTGACCGTGACGGAAACGGTACCCTCGGGGCTGGCATTGGTGTCCATGGCGGGAGCGGGCTGGGCCTGTAGCGCTAACACCTGCTCGCGCAACGATGCCATTGCCGGCGGTAGCAGCTATCCGGCTATCACGGTGACGGTGAACGTTGCGGCAAACGCCACATCCCCACAACTGAATGTAGTCACTCTAACCGGCGGCGGCTCAGCGAGCAACAGCACAGCGGACTCAGTCATCGTGACCGCGAGCGGGGGCGGGGGTGGAGGGAGCGGGACACCTTTGACGGGCAATCTGCGATTTGTGCCCGTAGCTCCTTGCAGAGTGGTGGACACTAGGGGCGCGACCGGTCAAGTGGGCGCCTTCGGACCACCGATCATGGCCGGGGGCGGCAGCCGGACATTTCCGGTCTCCTCCAGCCCATGTGGTATTCCGCCTTCCGCACTGTCGTACTCATTGAACGTGACGGTGGTGCCATCGGGGCCACTCGCCTATCTGACCACTTGGCCAACAGGCCAGCAGAGGCCGCTGGTGTCCACTCTCAATTCGTTCGAAGGCAGGGTGGTGGCGAATGCGGCAATCGTCCCGGCCGGCGCGAATGGCTCGATTGACGTGTTTGTGACCAACCCGACCCACGTCATCATCGATATCAACGGATATTTCGACGGTCAGAATTCGGCAGCGTTGTCGTTCTACCCCGCTACCCCGTGCCGGATTGCCGACACGCGAAACGCTGCCGGACCCTTCGGCGGGCCCTCGATTAACGGCCAAACCAAGCGCGACTTTCCAATCTCTTCGAGTGCCTGCTCGATGCCATCGGCTGGAGCCTACTCACTGAACGCCACGGTAGTTCCTCCAGCCGCCCTTGGATATCTGACCTTGTGGCCCACAGGCCAAACTCAACCATTCGTGTCCACGTTGAACTCATTCGACGGCGCGATCGTGGCGAATGCCGCGATCGTTCCCGCTGGCGCGAACGGGTCAATCAGCGCGTTTGTTTCGAATACCTCGGACGTGATCTTGGACGGAAACGGCTATTTCGCGGCTTCGGGCAGCCCTGGAGCTCTATCCTTCTACCCCGTCCAGCCGTGCCGCGTCGCGGACACGAGAAGTGATTCCGGCAAGACGGGCGCATTTGGCGCGCCGAGCGTGAACAGTGGCCAGACTCGCGATTTTCCGATCCCGTCGAGTACGTGTGGCATTCCGGCTGGCGCAAAAGCATATTCGATCAACGTGACGGTGGTTCCGAAGGGCCCGCTTTCGTACCTGACACTCTGGCCGACGGGACAGAACCAGCCGTTCGTTTCGACATTGAATTCGTTCCAGGGGCGGATCGTAGCTAACGCAGCGATTGTGCCTGCGGGGACGAATGGCTCGGTGAGCGTTTTCGTGACCAACCCGACCGATGTGATCATCGATATTAATGGCTATTTTGCCCCGTAGTACCGAACAGATCCGCGACCATGGAGGTTTTTCTTTGCGCGCCTCGATGTCAACTGCGATTGGTGGATGGGCACTGGCGGTTCTGCTCTGTGCTGCGTCCTTTGGACAGGCGATCCATTACACCCAGGTGCCGCTGGACCTAACGGAGGGTCCGTCGTCAACTGAACCGCTCGGCGCGATCGGACGGCTCCGTGTGACGCCGGGGGGCGCCTTGGTTATATCGGATGTAGCCGGTTTCTTCGGGACCAGCCGAGTTTACGTCAAGGAAGCAGGGCGAAAGGAGTTTCGAATTCGGTTTGTTGAAACCAACTTCGTCCGAGGCCAGGTGCCTTTCCCGGAAGTACAGCCGTGCCGGCCGGGCAGCCGACTAGGTGGTCCGCTGCTTCCGGAAAAGCTCTGCGAGGACCAGGATCATCTGTTTGCAACAGACGAGCGAATTCACTTCAGCCCCTCCAATCTATACGACACAAAGGGCCGGGTAGTCGCTTTCAACATCGATTACTCCAGCAGTAACCCGACCGTCCTATTTGAGCGGGTGTTCTGGATCTCACCTCCTCCAACAATCAGCCTTCCCGGTTTCGGCACAGCCTATTCGTTAGAACGGTTTTGGGGATTCTTTCCGTCCTCTGACCAGTGGGCATATGGTTTCATCTCCGCGTTGGACGTGTCCCGTTCTGAGCGGCCACTCGTGAACGGCATCTATCGCGTCGATCCGGTGACGACGCGATGGGAACGTGTGTTCGCGGTGGCGTCTGACACCGAGTACTCCGCCGTGTGGAGACTCGCGAACGGCGAGTTCCTACTGCTGCGCGAGACCGGTTCCGGAAAGGAACTCATCCGCATGTCCGCCGACGGTAAGACATCCACCATCCTGGTTGCCGCCGGCCGCAGCGTCTCAGGGATTCCCGTGAAGAAATGCTGTGAGCTCCTTGGCGACCCGGTGAACTCCCAGGCGTTGGCGGGATTCACGGATGAAACCGACCGCGACCGGGTGCTGGTGGTCCGGCCGGACGGCCTGAAGGTTCTGGACGTGGCGAATTCGCAGGAATCGTGGCAGGGGCTCGACATCAAGGGAGACCTTGTCCTGGTAGGAGGACCCGGCCGGCTTGTGACGCGCACCATCGTGGACGGCTTTCCGCAGGTGTCGGTTCGCCCCGCCGAGCGGTTGGTCGTGTTCGATCTCTCGACGGAGCAGCAGCAGGCGGTAGGCCAGAAGGGGCACCCGGTCGGCTCGGCAAGCATCAACGTGTTCCTCCACCGCTACAGCGGGCTTGCAGCGAACGGAGACGTGTACGCTGTGGCAACAGTGACCGGTGCTGGTTCGGTCGGACCCAATCTATACCGGATCACCGCGCCGCGGTATCCGGAGTTGCGGATCGATTCGGTCACGAGTCCGGCGAGGTCCGGGGAGGAGGTGACTGTAAAAGGATTCTGGGGTGCGGCCAGCGGGGTTGAAGTGCTGGTGGAGGGCGAGCGGGTCAACTCGACGCTGAAAGGCGCGGACTCGGTCGCGTTCACCGTTACGGGGCCGCCGGGAAGCCGCAAGGTCCGGTTGCGCGCCACGCTGGCCGGCCGTAGGGTGGTTCTGTCGAATACCGTCACCTTGCAGGTAACAACGGCCCTGCCCGCTGCGCCCGAGATCTCGCGCGTGGTCCATGGCGCGTCGTTCCGCCCGGGAGCAGTCGCACCAGGGACTTTTGCCTCCGTCTTCGGATCGAACTTCGGCGTCGAAGCTCCGGCGCCGGCACGCGCGGTGTTTGAACTGGGCGGCGCCAACGTCGAGATGTGCGGGGTGCGGGCTCGGTTGTTTCACAACACCGGGCAGGGGCAGATCAACTTCGTGGTTCCACGCGCCGCGGAGGGGCGCGCGGAGTGCGAGGTGACAGTCACGGCCAGCGGCCAGAAGTCGCGGCCAGTGGCGGTACGAGTGGTGGACCAGAGTCTCGCACTGTTCGAGTTCAGGCCTGTGGCCCAAGGCCCGGCCTTGCCTATCATCACAAACGTCCAGTATCAGTTCATCGGTCCAGTGCTGCCGGGGGCGGACTACCTGGTTCGGGCGGCGCCGGGGGAGGTGTTGATTCTGTGGGGAAGCGGCGGGGGGCTGACTTCGCCGGCGGTGGAGGACGGAGAAGCGGCTCCGGCCACGGGAGCGGCCACTCGGCGGCCGCCAGTGGTAAAAATTGGCGGAGTGCCGGCCGAGGTGCTGTACTCGGGCATGGCACCGGGGTTCCTCGGGCTCTACCAAATTAGCGTACGGGTGCCGGAAGACACGCCTCCCGGGGACGTGCCCCTGTGGTTCGGGGAGTTACCGGACGGCCCGGTTTACTCGCTGGCGATTCGATAAAGATTTCAGCCAATGTCTCGTCTGTGCACTATTCTTCGATTCGAAGAGTTAAGCTTAGACCGGCTGACAGGCTGTTGCCCTCCTATATGTCGAGTGATCGACGCTATCTTGAGGGTCACGTTCCTCTCGCCACTTCGTTGACGGTCGCTTCGTCTTTCTCGAGCATCGTCTCGACGCTCAGCGAATGCCTCAACTGGAAGGTGTCGCCGTTTTTCAGTTTGAACCGCCAGTCCCAAGCGAGCGTCTTGGGCTGGTCGTCTGGGATGAGGGGCGCATCAAGGGATGCTTCCAAAAGGTCACCTGAGGTAGTCCTGAACTTTGTACCGGTCTCCGCGATGAGGCGAATATACGTAACTAAGAATGATGACCAAAAGGCGTCATCGGTCGTGATGTCGGGAAAACCACGGTCGCGAAGGAAGGCACTCAGGAGCGCACGAAACCTGGCGAACGAAACGAGCTCACCTAGAGCTTGGACATGCTCTTTCGGAATGACTACTTCATGCCCCTCCGGCGCCTCGTTGGCCGCTGCAATGATCTGTTTCACCGGAATCTCCACCTCTTTGAGGAATTGCTTGGAGGACGACCGATCCAGTACTGCGTGCAGGGGTATGTCCAAGTAAAATCTGAGTTGCGACACGTTTTTGTGCTTTCTTGCCGCGACCTCGCAGCACTTTCTTATCATGACTATGAACCGAAGCACATCGCCCTCGGAGCCCACGTTCCGAGCGACGAGGTCACTCACCTTCCGGGCCACCGCTGCACTTGTCACAACAAAGCCTCCGAGCTCACTCAAGACAAAAATCGGTTCGAGACTTGGGTACTTGGGGCATAGCCTTATCTGCCAAACGTCTTCACCGGGCAAAATGATTTACGCGATCGGCGGCGGTACCGACCTTTTCACGCACGAGCCAGAATTTGATCAGCAGGGCCTCGGGTTGGAAGGAAAGGGGCCAGGGAAACGTCTTCATCGCCCGTCTCATTGGCGGTGACTAGGTCGCCCATCAAGTTCGATGGCCCCTACCCGCTCAAGCAAAACGCTCCGTCGGCCCATGCGATCCTCACCGCGATCCCACTTTGACTGCAGCCCACAGGGCGTCGCAGGTCTTACTGAGGAGTACTGATTTGAACAACACCGCCAAGATCGCGGATTGAAAGAGGTGCCGGGTCTCCTCCCTTGCAAGTGAAAATGGATCGTCCGCTTGCAACGTTGACCTCTGCGTGGACTGCATCACATTGAGGCATTCCCACTATTTCGTCTGTGAGAGTTGCGTCACGAGTTCCGAAAATGTTAGTAGCGCCCACGAGACGGCTTGGCCTGCCGTCCAGACCGAAGCCTGTTTCAGCATCAAGTACACGCAGTGAACTACCTTCCACTTGCCCTAACACTGCGGAGTGGGTCGCACCGGTGAGACTCGGAAGTCCCACAGACGAATACCGTGCCTGGGACGACAGGATGACGGGATCGGTCGACACTAGCCACGGCCTCTCATGAGTTGCAGTGATCGTGCTGTACCTTTCCTTCACGTCGTGTTCTACCTTCGCCAGAGCGTCATCAACTCTCCGCTGAGTGACCTCTCTCATCCGCATCGCCCATCTGTCGGCCGTGGAGTTTACAACCGTTGTCACGACCGTCGCAACGTCATTGTTGAGCATTTCTTCAGCCCTGGCTTTAGCCTCACTGAGCATCCGTGGCTTCATTGCCTCCACCTGACGAGCAACGGTCTCTTCCATTCGTTTGGTCATCCTCTGCTCAAACCAGGAATACCCGAAAAAACCGATTGCGCCGATGACTATACTGGCTAATCCAATCGCGTGGCCAGCAGTGACAAGGTTCCTGCTCCGCTTGCTCTCATCTCTGGCCGAGACCACACGGATAATATCCTGCTCCAATCGGTGAGGGACCGGTTGGATCGGATCCCCACAATTCCGGCAATAAATGTTTCGTTTCGCGTTTCCAGTGTTACACTTCGGACAAGACCTCAGCATAGACTACTCCTACAACATAGTGTACCACTCAGTTCAGGCACTCAATAGGCAGCGGTAAGGTTGCTGAAAAACAGTGATAGCAACCCCTTTGGATATTTCCGACGAGAGCCGAGAGAGCCGGGGCCGTCCAACGCGTTTCCCGCTTTCCGTCAACGACGCTGGAATCCAATCAACCCCTTGCACACAACGACGCGCACACCGTCGCCCTGTCCCTGGTTTCCATGTCGAGACCCACCCTTCCCCGACTACTTGCCACCCACAACAGAAGGAAATTCCTTGGACCTCCGCGCTCACGTGACGACAGAACAGGAAGGGGACTCCCTGTTCGATGGGTGGCGATTCGCGAGCGCAGCGTCCTCGGCGACTTCCGGTTTCGTCAGGAGTTCCTCTGCGCGTTCTCCAACCAACGGCGACACCTTCTTCCCGCAGGCGGGCCTCGCCCACCGGTTCGAGGAGGTCCCTGCCTGATGACCTTCATCGCCGGTCTCGACCTCGGCCGCCAGCGCGACCCCTCCGGCCTCGCACTCGTGGAACCGCGCCAGCCTCCGGCCGGATGGGACCCGGTCGACTGCTGGTGACTCACCCGCTCGAATCTCTGCGTGCGCTCCCTGCACCGTTTCCCGCCCGGCACGCCGTGCCCGGGCGTCGCGGCCTGCGCACTTGGGCCGCAGGTTCCCTGGCGGTGCGGGAAAGGACCCGTCGCTGGATGCTCGGGGCTGCGACGCGTCTTTGGGTTGTTCAGCCAAGCCACCCCACGGCTGTGTGCGGAAATCACATTGTCCGCTCCCTTCCGGTCGCGGCTCCGAAGAAACGCAACCCCACGGCTGACG
>JBJXGR010000456.1:0-3352 GCA_046160045.1 Bryobacteraceae bacterium | reverse complement strand
TCACGTCGGTCGAAGCGCCGCGAACGTCAAACTGCGGTGTGTTGAAAATGTTGTAGAACTCGGCCCGGAACTGGATGTTGTACCGCTCTTTGATCGGGTTGTTCTTGAAGAACGACCAGTTGACCGCAGTACGCCACGGAGTTCGCAGATCCGGCTGGCTCAGGCTGTCTGTCGGTACCGTGAAGGCCGCCGCCGGCCTGAACGCGGTAGTGTCGAACCACCGGGTGGCGGTGCCGGAGTCGATGTGGCCGCTCTTCACCCGGTCGGCTCGTCCGTTGGTATAGGCGAACTCGTACAGGCCGGTGTTGTCCGGAGCGCTGATGAGGATCGGCCGGCCCGCCTGGACAACCGTGATGCCGGAGAACTGCCAGTTGCCGGCCACCCGGGCGGCGATGCCCTTGTTCAAGTGAGCCCTTCCGTAGCCGAACGGCAGATCCCAAACATGGCTGACAACCAGGCGGTGCGGGGTGTCGTTGGCATCGTGACTGCGGTTGAACCCTGGGCCGTAAAGGGCGTTGCTCGGCCCGATGACCCAGGTATTCGATTCACCCGTGTCGGCAAGGATTTTCGACATGGTGTAGGCGACCGCTACCGTGTAGCCGCTCGAGTAGGCCTTTTCCAAACGGGCCGTCATGCTCTGGTAGCTGGAGTCCCCGTAAGGACGACGGACGGCGAGGATCTGCTGGTACTGGGGAAAGGGCCGCAGCAACTGGCGGCGCTGAACGGTCGGGAAGGCTCCGATTCCGCCCGCGATCTTGCCAAAGAAGGGATTCGGGACCGTCTCGAGGATGCGCGGGCCCCACTGGCTCAGGAGCAGGGGGTCGTTGGCATTGTCAAAGCGATTCCAGAACAGGTGCGTGGCCTTGGTCCCGACGTAAGCGACTTCAAACAGCGTGTTCGCGTTGATCTGCCGCTGGACCGACAGGGTCCAGTTCGCGAGGTATGCCAGCGGAGAATCGGGGAAGGCGACCCGGATGTTCTGGCCGGCAAACGTGGTCACGCCCTTCTGCGGGAATACGAAGCCTGCGGCGAACGGGTTCGACCACGAACCTCCGACGGGAGGTGTGAACGGGATCGGGTTCGGAGCGCCGAGCACGACCGCATTGGTGGTGAACAGCCCGGATCCAAAGTCGGAGGCGGCGGCGTTCAACCCGTTGTTGGCGGCGTTGAAGATCCCACTAGCGGCACGAATGACCGTTCTCGAATTCAATTGGTAGGCAATGCCCACACGGGGTCCGGCCGTCTTGTAATTCGGATCGTTGTGATAGCCGCCTGGCTCGATCCACTTGAAGACACCCGGCAACCCGCTCTGCGGCTCGATCGCCTTGGTATCCATGTAACCGATCTGGCCGAACTTCTCGCCGTACGGCGAGGTGTACTCGTAGCGGAAGCCCAGATTCAGAGTCAGTTTGTTGGTAATGCGCCAGTCGTCCTGAATGTAGCCGGCGTTGTACCGCTGGAACAACGCCATGTAGGGTGTTGTTTCCAGGCTGCCGGTAAGAGGCACTCCTAACAGGAAACTGGCGAACGCATTGCCGGAGTTGATCGCGGTCACGGCCGGGTTCGGGCCTTGGGTGTAGGTGCGGTCGAAGTTGAACTGGCCGCCGGAATTGCGCGAGTTGAACGCAGCCATCTTCATGCGTTGGATCTCGATACCGCCCTTGATCTTGTGGCGGTTGCGGATCCAGGTGACGTGGTACTGCGCGTGCCAGGTATCCTGGGGCAGCAGGTTCTTGCCCGCGCCGCCCAGTGTACCGACTTCCGAGGCGCCGAATGTAGCCACTGCAAGCCCGCTGCCGGTAGCGTACTGTTGCACCTGGATCTGCGGAAACTGCTTGTAGGTAACGGCGCTCGCGACGGATTGCGGGAAGCCCACGCTGGCCAAGTCAAAACCCTCACTGACGGGGAATGAGTTGAACTGCAGCCGGGTGTAGCTGGCCCGGAACTCCCCGAGAAATGTCGGACTGAACGTAGAGGTTACGCTGATGCCGGCGTTGCGTTGCGGGTTGGAACTGACGCTGGTGGATGGGAATGCCGGGTCGATCAGACCGAGCGGAAAGCTCTCGCTCTGCAAACCGGCAAACCGGCCAAAGATCCGGTGCTTGTCCGTCAGGGCGTGGTCGATCCGCGAAAACCAGATATCGTTGTTCGTGACGTTCTTGCCCGACTTGAAGTAGTTGTTGACTTGGCCGCCCTGTTCCCCAGCGCGATTCGGATCGGGCCAGTACTTCAGAAAGTTGTTCGAGATGGAGTGAATCCGGTTCGTCGGAATCACGTTGTTGGGGAACTGGTCTCTCACAAAGCCGGCGCCGTTGGGATTGGGACGGGTGGTCAGATAGTCGAACACCTGGATTTGGCTGCCGTTGCGGTCGAAGGCGTTGCGGAAATCGCCCGTCTTCCAGGCAGGCAGAGGCACAGTGGCGAGGAAGCTGTTCGGGCTGCCCTGACGGAGTCCCTCGTAATTGGCATAGAAGTAAGGTGCGATCGCGCTTGATGCGTCCGCCCATCGCCGCGCCGAACTGGTTGAACTGGAACGGAAGCTTGGCTACCCGGGTCCGGTTGTTCGACCACGAATTGGCATTCAGTTTCTGGCTGCGCAGGAATTCGTAGACCACGCCGTGATACTCATTGGTGCCGGATCGAGAGGCCACGTTCACCACGCCGCCGCCAGCGCGGCCGAACTCGGCGGAGTAGCTGGCCGTTTCCACTTTGAACTCGGCGACGGATTCGATCGGAAACGTGTACGACTGTCCCCCGGACGTAAAGCCGCGGCTGTCGCCGCCGTCCATCAGAATGGCATTCTGGTTCGCCAGGCCGCCGGAGATTCGAGAGTTGCCGGCCTGTCCGATGGCATCTCCGCCCGCGCCCACCTGCCCGCGCGTGGGAATCACTCCGGGCGCCAGGGCCGCCAACTGCCGCGGGTCACGGCCGAGTAGGGGTAACTCCACGACCCGCCGCGTTTCCACCGATTTGCCCAGACCGGAAGTCTGCGCCTCCAGTTGTACCGCCGTCGCAGAAACCTCCACGACTTCCGCTACCGTACCCACTTCCAGATTGACATTCACCGTCGCAACCAATCCGACGGTCAACGGGATGTTCGATACCCTGGCCGGGCGGAACCCGCTCTTTTCCACCGTCACGTCGTAAGCGCCCGGCGGTAGCGAGGGAACGACAAACAACCCATCGCTATTCGATTGGGCTTTGTTCGTAATGTTGGTTGCGGTGTTGCGGACAGTCACCGAGGCCTCCGGGACGATCGCCCCGGAGTTATCTAATACGGTTCCGCTGATCGTGGCCCGTTCGCCCTGCGCGAAGACAACTCCCGTGACGATCGAGAGGACAACAAGACAAT
>JBJXGR010000455.1:0-10302 GCA_046160045.1 Bryobacteraceae bacterium | reverse complement strand
GGCTGCTGTCCGCAGCAAGGCCTCAAAGGAGATAAGATCGGTCGATGCGGGGGAGGTCATGAATAAAACATAAACTATCCAGAATGTTTTACTTGTGGTGTCCCGAAAACTAAGTGGCATTGGGCTTCAGCCCGCCCTTGTCCCAGAGCCGCGTGGCGCACGCTTCAGCGTGCAAAGGGACTTTAGTCCCCTCGCCGACCGAGGACTTCGCGATCCAGACTGGCATTCGAGGAGCCGTTACCAGATCGTCTGAATTCCGGCCGACCGGATCCTTCGGTCTGCCGTAAACAGCGGCAGACCAAGGGACAGGGCTGTGGCAGCGATCACCCGATCCGGCAAGTCCGGCACCACGTCCCGTGGAATCTGCCGTGAAACGATCGCGACTCCAAGGTTGAGGGGTGCCACCTCGAATCCCGGTGAAGGCTCCTGCAGGATAAAGGTGAGCCGTTCGAGAGCCGCAACCGGTATGCGGCCTTTCTCCGCCAGATAGGTGACCTCTACGATGCAAATCGAAGGCACCAGAATCGGGTCTCCCGCTTCCGTGACCGCGTGCAATGCATCTCGGGCAGCGGAGGAAAGGCGAGCGTCCCGAAAAATGTACCAGAGCACCGAATGGGTGTCGACGACCAACGAGGCCATCAACGCTCAACCACAGGGAATTCGCGAGGGAAACCGCCCCACATCTCGCGGCGCGCTTCGGCAATCTCTTCCCCGGAAATCGAGACTTCGAGATCGGCGCACATCCCTTCTACATCGCGCCGTGCTCCTTTGGGCGTGATCCTGGCGTGCAAGAAGTCGGCGAAGTCCAGCACTTCCTGTTGCTTTTCGGGTGGCAGTGCCCGAAGCCTTTCCAGAATGGCGTGCTCCAACGACATAGGGCGCTGCTTTCATTATGCCGTAAGGAGGCGAGGCCCGCCTTCGCCCGCCGCATTACGACACCGCCAGCCTCGTCAAATCCTCCCCCAGCACCGACGGGCACCAATGCCGCTCCACGTGGTACACCATCAACTCCGTGCCCCGCTCGTGAGACACCCACGGCCGCTGCTTCGGGTCGTACATCGCATCCGTCAGGTCCCGCGCCAGCACAACCTTCTTGCCCAGCCGCACCATCTGCCGGATTCCGAATGGCCGCCCCAGCACGCACATGTTCAGGTGCACGCCCATCAGCGCCACGTTCGTGATGCCTTTCTCCTCGAAGTAGTTGTAGATCTCCACGCCGGAATCGCTGATGCCGTCCTGCGGGAAGATCTCGAGCGCCGGATGCTGGCGGTCGAAGCGCTTCACCGCTGCGCCCACCACGTCATCGTCGCAGGGCTGCGTCTTGTCGTCGATGGGTAGCTCCGCTTCGGCCTTGGGATCGAAATAGCACCATTTGCCGATCTCCACCGGAGGGGTCGCCGCCTTGGCCGCGATCATGCGTTTGCGCTGGTCCATCGCCGTGTAGACATCCATGGTGCCGCTCGGCGAGTGGATGATCGTCACGCCCAGCGACCGCGCGCCTTTCAGCACTTCGTTCATGCGCGGCGCCGTCAGGGTCACGCGGCGGGCGGCGTTCCCGCAATAGTGCCCATTCCACATGTCGCAGACGATGATGGCGGTCTCCGTCGTCTTCCAGTGGAGGTCGATTTCCTTCTCGCCGTTCGCGTCCCGGGTCCGGGCGCGCAATCGGAGGAAACCGGCCTTGGCGGGAGTCTGTGCCGCCAGGGCGGTGGCGGCCAGCGTCTGCAGGCACGTTCGACGCGTCATGGGCGGTATTCTACCGCGTTCACTCCGTCGTCTGCGGAACCGCTGGAACCAGGATGCGCTCCGCCAGCGCGTAGCGAAGCTCATCCAGCCCGTCGCCGGTCACCGCGGAGATGGCGACAAAGGCGAGATCCCGTTCCTTCGCCAGTTGACGGAGCGCCTCCAGGCGCTCTCCGTCCTGCAGCACGTCCACTTTGGTAGCCACCAGGATCATCGGCTTGTTCCCAAGGTCCTCGCTGAAGGCGGCCAGTTCCTCCATCACCGTGTGGAAGTCCGCCACCGGGTCGCGCCCGCTCGCGTCGGAAACGTCCACCAGGTGCGCCAGCAATTTCGTCCGCTCGATATGGCGCAGGAACTGAATGCCCAGTCCGTGGCCGAGATGCGCTCCCTCGATCAACCCCGGGATATCGGCGATCACGAAGCTGCGGAAGTCGTCCATTTTGACGACACCCAGGTTCGGTTCAAGGGTCGTGAACGGATAATCTGCGATCTTCGGCCGCGCCGCCGAAAGCCGCGAAATCAAGGTGGATTTGCCGGCGTTCGGAAATCCGACCAGGCCGACGTCGGCCAGCAGCTTTAGCTCCAGCCGCAGGCGTTTCTCTTCGCCCGGCTTGCCCGGTTCGTGCTCGGTCGGCGCCTGGTGTGTCGACGTGGCGAAGCGCGCATTGCCCCGCCCTCCCCGGCCGCCTTTGGCGATCGTGAACCGCTCGCCGTTCTCCGTGAAGTCGTGGATCAGCTCTCCGGTGGCCTCGTCGTACACCACCGTCCCGATCGGGACGGGCACTTCGATGGAAGCGCCATCCTGCCCGGTACGATTGCTGCCTTCCCCGTGACGGCCGCGGACGGCTTTGTGTTCGGGATTGAAGCGGAAATGCAGCAGTGTGTTGTAGTGTGGGTTGCCCACCAGGATCACGTCGCCGCCTCGCCCGCCATCGCCGCCGCTGGGTCCGCCCCTCGGGACGTACTTCTCCCTGCGGAACGCCAGGCAGCCGTTGCCCCCGTCGCCGGCCTTTACGTAAATCCTGACTTCGTCAACAAACATAAGAAAAAGGAAAACGCCAAGCCGGGAGGCTTGGCGTCTCGGAGGAAGAGCCTGAAAAGTCGGAGCTACTGCGCCGGTGCGGGCTTGATGCTTACAAACTTGCCCATCCGGCCGCGTTCGCGGAACTCGACGATGCCAGTGATCTTGGCAAACAGCGTATCGTCTTTCCCCAGTCCGACGTTCTCGCCCGGCTTGATCCGGGTTCCGCGCTGCCGCACGATGATGGAACCGCCGGGCACCAGTTGACCGCCGAACAGCTTCACGCCCAGCCGTTGTGCCGTCGAATCGCGGCCGTTTTTGGAACTGCCTAAGCCTTTTTTATGCGCCATACTGAATCCCTCACACCACGATTTCGTTCACCCGCAGCTCGGTATACGGCTGCCGGTGGCCGATCGTCTTCTTGTACTGCTTCTTGCGCTTGAACTTGAAAACCAGAATCTTCTTCGAGCGGTCCTGGGCCGTCACCGTGGCAACGACTTTCGCGTCCGCCAACTGGGACGAAGTGAGAACGTCGCCGTTATCCTGGAACACAGCCAACACCTTGGGCAAATCCACGGCGGCGCCGGTCTCGACGCCCAGCTTCTCGACGCGGATCACATCGCCTGGGGCGACGCGGTACTGCTTTCCGCCGGTTTCAATAATCGCGTGCATAATGACTTCCTTAGTTCGCTTGGCAGACCGCGGACGCGGTCCGGACGCGCTGGTCAGTCTTTACAGGATACTACACCGGCGCTCGTTTGGCCACCAATTGCCAGGCCTCAGGCCGCTGGCGGCCCCCTAACCGAACCGCGGCCGGAAGGCCGCGGACAGGGCGTTCGGACTTCGAGTAACCCCGCAGCGCCAGCCGTGGCGTTTGCGCTCCGGCGATTCTTCCTCCCGTGGGTTGCAACCGGACTCGCACTGCGCGACCCTGATGGGAGAACACGTCACCCTCGGTAAGCAGGTATCGAGCCGGAGACCCAATCAACCGCGACAAGGAGGAAACCCAATGCGCGGACCCGGGTGGTTGCCCTTGTGCTTGACGCTCCTGACGCCGGTCGCCTTCGCCGCCGGCTCCCTTCCAGGCTGTGATTCGCCCGTCGAAGTCCGGGCGACCATCGACGATGTCTTCAACTCCAAAAGCCTGTGGAAGATGTCCTATGCCGAGCACGTGAAGGTCCGCAGCGGCATCTACGAGCGGCTGGTGAAGAAATATCCGCGCGAGTGGGAGCCGAATCGCCGGCTGATACGGGCATCCCTGGGCTGGGGTCCGGGGTACGGTGTCGAGGTTCGGGAGCGCTATCTCAAGCAGGCCGCCGAGAATCCCGACGATCCGCTGGCCCTGGAATTGGCTGGCTTCGCCCTGTTCCGCGTCAACACTCCGGAGGCGATCCGCAAACAGGAGGCAGCCCTCGCCAAGGCCGAATTCCCGTGGCCCCATCTGGATTTGGCCGAAATCTACTCCACGGGCAAGTTCGCCGACCCGAAGAAAGCGTCCGAGCACCTTCGCGCCTACTTCCGCGCGTGTCCGGACTCGCTCCACGACACCGCGCACAGCGCCTTGAGCCGGAGCCAGGACAAGCAGTTGCAGGCGGAAATCACAGCCGCCATCCGCACTCGTCTGGAAAAGGACACGCGGCCACCACGGGCCCAGGATTGGGAGCGGCTCTGGGGTCTGGAGTTCCGCTCGCGTCCGCCACAGGAGCACGCGGCCTTGCGTAAGCGCGTGGCCGAGGATCTGAAGATCCTGGAGGCGCGTAAGACATCGCTCGATGATCGCTGGCTGCTCTTCCTTCGCGACGGATACAAGCAGGCCGGAGCTTCCGGAGAACCCGTGCGGGCGCTCGAAGACCGCATTGTGGAGCGATCTCCGCATTCCGAGGAAGCCTTTCGCATCGCGATGCGCCGGCGGTTTGAGACCGTCAAGCCGCCAGCCGATCCGAAGGACGCCGCGGCCTGGGCCGCGTTTCGCTCGGAGTTCCGCACAACGATTGCGGAGTGGAAACAGCGGTTCACCGAAGTCGATCCGCGGTGGATTACGCGAATGTACGTGCAGGCAACTCTGGATGACGAATCCTCCACGGAAAAAGAGGCCGCCGCTGCCCTCGACGAGTTCGTGAAATTCTCTGATCACGTCAGCGGAGATTACTTCAGCTACGCCTCGGTAACCTCGCCCATGCTCGATCGGCGGATGTTCCCTGAACGCGCTCTGGAGATGATGAAGACGGCCATGCGCCGCTATCGGGAGGAACAGTCTCAGGTGGTCCCCGATGATACGCTGACGGACTCGCAGAGGGCGCAACAGGAAGAATGGCCGGTGCGGAACCGGCTCTACATTCACGGCGTTTTGCTGCGCGCCGTGAGCATGGCGGGCAAAGTCGAAGACCTTGTCCCCTATCGGGCCGAAATCGAAGGGCCGGCGCCCACGAAACCGGACCTGGCGTGGCTTCATTGGCAGAACCGCGCGCGATTGGCGAAGATCGAGGGCCGCAAGGCTGACGCTTTGGCCTATTATCAGACTGCGCTCCGGACCCGCAAGGACGAACCCCGATATCAGGCTGGCAGGTTTCGCGATGATTTGACGGACGAGGCGAAGGCACTCTGGAAGGATCTCGGCGGTACGGAGTCGGCGTGGTTACAATGGTCCGGTCCCTCCGCTCCCGAACGCAAGGAACTGAGCGGCGGACAATGGGAACAACCCACCAAGCCGTTACCCCCGTTCGAACTGACCGATCTCACCGGCAAGGTGTGGCGTCTGCGCAGCCTGGGAGGCAAGACTTTGCTCATCAACGTCTGGGCCACTTGGTGCAGCCCGTGCCTGAGCGAACTCCCGAAACTGCAGACGCTCTACGAACAGACCAAGGATCGGAAGGATCTCCAGATTCTGGCGTTCAACGTCGACGAGGCGCTTGGCATGGTGGATCCTTTCGTCAAAGAGAAGGGGTACACTTTCCCTGTCGTGGCGGCCTACGAATTCGTGTCGGCGATTGTCGACTACCTTGGGGTTCCTCAGAACTGGCTGGTGGATTCGAAAGGGTCATGGCGATGGACCCAGATGGGGTTTGACGGCTCGGCGCCTGACTGGACCGGCGCGATGCTGAAGAAGCTCGACTCGCTGGCAAAGCCTTGAGAGTCACCGCGAGTTCGTGGCGCGCGCTTAATTAAGCGCAAAGGGACTTAGTCCCTCGCATTCCCGCGCCGCTAGCCCGCCGGTAGTCAGCGTCCGTGCTAGGCTGCGACCGCCGGTCACACTGGCTTTTGATTTCTAGTACCCTTCGAATCTTAGCTTTACAGGTTTCCGGATTCAGCTCCTAACGGACGCCACGGTATCCTTCGGGCGCATGTTGACAACCAATGACCGGGGATGGGGTGAACCGGGCGCCGGGTTTCGAGCAAAGCCGATCGAAGCCACTGGGCGAACCCAATCGCCATCTCGTCAAATCAAGCACTTACCGAACAAATTGGCTTCGTTCTGCCAAACAAGAAAGAAACGTGACAGACCACAAAGTATTGATTCTTCGCGATCCGTAGCCGCGAAGAGCCCACGGCGTTAGCCGTGGGGTCGCCGACACCCTTCACCACTCCCGATGGCCCACCATCAGAGGCCCGACCGCAAGGGAGGGCTTCCGTAAGGTATTGATTCTTCACGATCCGTACCCGCGAAGAGCCCACGGCGTCAACCATGGGGTTGCCGACACCCTTCACCACTCCCGATGGCCCACCATCAGAGGCCCGACCGCAAGGGAGGGCTTCCGTGGGCCCCGTTTCTCACGTGCCGGAATTCAACGAGGCCGCCACCAAAAACGCCACGACCAGCCCGATCACCAGCAGCGCGATCTTCCACACGCTGTAAGGCCGTTCGCCCTGCACTTCGCCGGTGGTCGCGTTCACGGTCACTTGAAACACTTTGTCCCGATAGCGGAAGGCGCCAATCCAAACAGGTAACAGAAGATGCTTGAAAGTGACATCCGAATAGCGCGGCGAGACCCGTTCAATCCGCTGCTCGTCGCCCCCAATATCCCGTCGGATCGACTGCTCGATCGCGGGCGCCATCAACTCCTTGGCCTGCGCAAAACCTTGCGGCAGGTCCACCTGGTAGCGCTGTGCCTTAAATCCCGCCAGGTACCCCGGTTCGTACGGCTTCACTTCCGCGAGCGGCCACGGCTCGAGTTGCAGCAACCGCTCGGCGGGCACCGCGGTGGTGCCTGGCACCAGGACGTCGTCGAACGAGTTGGCGACGCGCCCCGACGCCCGTGTCCACCGCGTGTGCCGCACCTGCCGAACCCGTTCCACCGGCCGGCCGTTCTCGTACGCCGTGTAGCGCTCGTCGACGTAGTAGTAATCCCCGCGCGCGCCGAGGTAGTCCGCCTCCGTCTCCGCGTCGAACGTCCAGAAGGGCAGATAGACGCCATCGACGCCCTCCGGGCGGGCCAATCGTTGCAGGTCGTTCGGTGCGAACCAGCGCGAGGCCAGCCAATCGCGAACCGCGGACGAGGCCTGCGCCTGGGGCAGCGCGAACGGCAGGACTCCCTGAGGGCTGATCAGAGGGTCGGCGGCCTTGGGCTGGGCCACAATCTTTGCCGCGCAGAAGGAGCAAACACCGGCTACCTGCGGAGGCTCGAACTGCACCGTTGCGCCGCAACCGGCGCAACTCACCTCCAGGGCTTTGTCGGAGATTCGGGCCAAGCGCGCCGACGCCTGCAGCGCTTCCTCGATCGGCTTTTCGTCGACCGCGGCCGTGTCGGGCGCGGCCGGCACCGCCTGCGTGGCCCCGCAGTAGGGACACTTCAGCGATCCGGTCTCGGGATCGAACGCCATGCTGGCGGCACAACCGGGGCAGAGTTGCGAGTTCACGGCGATTCAGCGAGGAAGACCCTCACTCTAGCAGAGTGGCGTGTGTCCGGCCTATTGGACCTGTTTGCCGGATCCTGCCGGCGCTGGATAGACTCTTGGATACCCTCTCATGAAACGATTTGAACGAAGCAAACAACTGTACCAAGGCGTCTTCATCGCGGCCGTACTCCCGATGAAGCAGGACGAATCGCTGGACCTGCCGCGGGTCAAACCGTGCGTCGACTTCCTGGTCAACGCGGGGATGGGGCCAGGCAACGCCATCTACGTCTCTCTCGGCGCGGGTGGCGAAGCCATGATGCTCTCGAAAGAGGAGCGTATGGCCGCCGCCGAAGCCGCCGTCGAGGCTTCCGCGGGCCGGATTCCGGTCTTTGTCGGCGTGTCGCAAGACCGCACGGCCACCATGGTCGAACTTGCAAAACATGCCGACCGCATCGGCGCCGACGGACTGCAGATCGAGCCTCCGTGGTATTTCAGCGGAACCGCCGACGACATCTTCGAATACTACCGGGCGGTCAGCGAGGCCGTCGAAATCGGTATCACCGTCTACCCAACGCCCTGGACCTCGCTGTTCGATATGAACGAGGCGTTTCTGGAGCGCCTCGCGGCCCTCGACAACGTCATCGGCTTGAAGTGGTACTCGCATAGTCCGGCCGTCGCGGTCAGCGCGATCCGGCGTTTTCGCGATCGCTTCAACATCGTGAGCAACCTGCCGGGACCTCTGTGCGCGTCCTACTTTATCCATGGCGTCCACGGCTATGTATCCCAAGGTGCGAACTTCATGCCCCACGCGCACCTGCGCGTCCTCGACCACCTGCGAAACAAACGGTACGAGGAGGCGACCGGACTCTATATGAAGTCGGAGTGGGTGTACTACGAAGCGATGCGGGAATGCATGGCTCACGGTCTCAACGGCGAGGGCAACTTCATCAAAGCCTGCATGGAGTTGATCGGCATGCCCTGTGGACCCGCTCGTCTCCCGCTGCGGCGGCCGCCCGCGTCCTTTTCCGATCGCGTCCGTACGATGCTCGCCTCCATCGGAGAACTCCCGTGAGGGTCCTGCTCGGTCTCTGCGCCGTGTCGTTGATGGCCCAGACCCTCGACATCGGCACGGAGACCCAGCTTTTTCTGGATGACTACGCGGTGGATCGGGTGAGCGGGTTGACCCGCTCGCTCCATTCCCCCGTGAAGAAAGGCCTCATTCAGGACGAGAAGGGCGGCGATTTTGGAATCGGCGGTGTCTATGTGGGCAACCTCGTCACGCGTGACAACCGTGGGCGCTTCCACATGATGTACCGCTTCCCCTGGGACGATCCCGGCGTGCGCGACCTGCATCCGAGCATCGGCGAAGACAAGGCACACTGGTTCCGCGAATCCGCGGCTTATGCTTACAGCAACGACGGCGTTCGCTGGGTCAAGCCCAAGCTGGGACTGATCGACGGACCTTCCGCTCTGCGCAGGGAAGGGCCGTATCTGGTGGCGGCCAGCATGTCGAAGGACAACAATCTCGGCTGCGGCATCGATTTCGCGATGGACCTGCACGAACACGGCGGCCTGCGTGATCCCAAGCGCCGCTATCTTCTCCGGTATTCGCGGAAGGACGACACGCACCCGTTCGCCAAACTGGTGGAGTCGCAGATGTACTATGCGGCCGAATGGCCGGACGTGGTCCACGATCCCAACTGGCGCCAAAAGCTGGAGCCGATTCCGGGCGCGAGAATGTCGCCCCGCGGCTATTCGAGAATCGCCGGCTATGACGAGCAGGCTCGAGTCTGGTGGTCGTCGGCGCAGGATTTTCTGGGCAAATGGACCAAGCGTCCCGAGCACAGCCGCGAGATCGCCCGCTGGGAGTCGCCTGATCTCGTCACCTGGTCGAAGGAAAAACTCGTCCTGCCCCTGCAGCCGGACGAGTCCAAGGATCCGCGCGACTACATCGAGTACATGGATCTGGAGCCGTACCGGGTGGGTGGGCCGAAGACCGGCGCATGGCTGGGCCAACTCATCATCTTCCACTCGGATCGCACGAGCGAGGCGTACCGGATGCCGCGCAAGTACATTGTCTGGCGCAAGGGCCTGACGGCGCTGCGCCTGGTGATCAGCCGCGATGCCGGCAACTCCTGGCAGCGGGTCGGCGGTATGAAGGAATGGCTCTCGCCGCACAGGGAAGAGCATGGCTACGACCGGCTGGTGTTCGGGCAGTATCCGATTCGCGTCGGCGACGAGCTTTGGCTCTACTACACCGCGTGGGACGGCGACCACCTGGTCTACAACTTTGACGGCAGCACCTACTACAAGGATGGCTTCCTGCGGAAGACCCGCATCGCCCGCGCCACCCTGCGGTGGAACGGATATATGAGCCTGGACGGATCGGGCGAAGTCGTGTCGAAGCCTCTGGTTTTTGCGGGGAATTCGCTTGCCGTCAACGCCCGAGGCGAAGTGCGCGCCGAACTGCAGGGCCTCGACGGCAAACCGATTCCCGGTTTCTCGGTCAAGGACTGCATTCCGGCTAAAGGCGATGGAGTGTCCCTTCCGATCCGATGGAAGAAAGCCGACCTGTCAGAGTGGTCGGGCAAGCCGGTCCGGTTGCGGCTGGTAACCAAGAGCGCATCTCTCTACTCGTTCCAATTTCAATAGGACCCTATGGACCGCAGAGCATTTCTCGGCAACGTCGCCGCCAGCGCGGCTTT
>JBJXGR010000454.1:0-21303 GCA_046160045.1 Bryobacteraceae bacterium | reverse complement strand
CTAACATTTCATGCGTAACGGATTCCGCTGAGCTGCCCCTATAATAGTGAGCGAGGTTCCGCCGGTGACATGGGCCACACGATGAGCCTATCAATAGCCTTTCTCGCTGCCAGCTTTTTCCCCGTATTGCCGCTGGCCGGAGCGGACGACGAACGCGACTTCACCGGCTCCTGGAAGCTGAATCCGAGCCGGAGCGACGTCCGGGCTCTGCCGGAGGCCCCAGCCATTGCCCTCGAAATCGAACAGAAGGCAGGGGTGATCCACTTCAAGGCCGCGGACCCACTTCCGGTGCCGATGGCCTGGACGTACTCGGCTACTGGGAAGGAGACCCGGCACAAGATGGGCGAAGCGGCCCTTAGCAGCGTGACCAAGTGGGAAGGCACCGCTCTGCTCGTCACCACGATCGTCAGCGGACCGCAAAACTACAGCCGGATGGAGCGCTGGAAGCTTTCGCGGGACCGCCGCACCCTCACTGTGCAAACGCAAATCGTCCGGCGTACCGGCGAATCGGAATCCACGCTGGTCTACGAACGCGACGGTGTTATCGAGCCGGCACCACAGCCGACCCTCAGCACTCGGCCTCCCGCCGAAGGCCCTGCGCCTTCACCGGCTCCGGCGGAGCGCGCCTACCTGATTCCCGCCGGCACGAAGATCCCTCTGCGCCTGCTGAGCACGGTGAGTTCAAGGCATTCGTCCGATGGCGACCGCGTTCACCTCGAGACCAGCTTCCCCGTGATGGACGGCAACCGCATGGTGATTCCTCCGGGCAGTGCGGTGATGGCCACTGTCACGCAGGTGACCCGGTCCGGCAAAGTCAAGGGTCGCGGGGGATTCTTTCTTCGCTTTGATTCGATTACGCTGCCCAACGGCGTCACCCGCGATCTGCGATCCCGGCCCAGCGCCATCGACGGTGATAACGGCGTCGAACTGGACCGGACGGAAGGCGAAGTGAAAGCCAGGGGAAACAAGAGCGGTGACGCGAGGACCATCGGTACGACGACAGCTGCGGGCGCGGGTATCGGATCGGCGGTCGGCCGATCGGCTGCCGGAGCCGGGATCGGTGCGGCCGCCGGCGCCGCAGCCGGTCTTGCCGGTGTCTTATTCGGGCGCGGACCCAACGCCGTGCTGGAGCGCGGCACCAATCTCGAAATGGTGCTCGACCGCGATCTGCGCTTTGGAGAAAAGGAACTCGCCCGCTGAATTTGCGAGCGGAAAACCCCAAAAACCCCAGAAAACCCAGGGGACGTCCAGATGACCGCCGCAAGACTCGAGGTCAAGATGGATCGCTACTCCTTTCTTGTAGGGCTCTTTCATCCCCGACAAAATGCGGGTTTATCCCGGCGCCCGGACGTCCCCAGGTTTCCCGAGCCATGAGCCTTCATCCTCGAAAAGCCGCGCAACGGAGTCAATGGCTCGCGCCCGCTGGGGACACAAGGATCGGTCCAGAACTATTGCGCAGACGGGCGCGGAAGCCCGGTCGCCAGACGCTGGTCTGGCTTAACTTTGTACAACAAAGGCACGGCTTTCCGCGTTACAGCTTCTGTGCGACGAGCCGGACCAACCTGACTTTCGCCAGCGTCCAGTCCGCGATGTCTTCCGTGTCTTCAAACTTCAGAATCCGCAGGGGCAGCATGGCGCGCAGCAATCGGGCGGGATCAATGTCCACGGGCCTGCGCCCCGGAGTTCCCTCATCGGACGCGAAGCTTTCAATCACCAGCAGTCCTCCCGGCCGGAGCGCGTCGCGTATCTTCCCGACGAAGCCGGGATCAGAGACGGGAAACGGCTCGTAGGTGATGACGATCAGGTCCCATCGCGACAGACCATAGTCGAAATGGGCTGAGTCCGCGACGATGGTGTTGATCCTGAGTCCCGTGCCGGCAGCGTTCTTCTGAGCGACCTGGATGCCGCCGTCGGAGACATCAAAGCCGGTCACGTCCCAGCCCTTCGCGGCCAGGAACAGGGAGTTTCGTCCCTGCCCCATACCCGCATCGAGTGCCCTGCCGGCTTTGCGGTTCTCGACAGCCGATACCAGCAATGCGTTGGGGCGGGTGCTGAATCCGCTGTTCGAACTGGCGTAAATGTTGTTGAAGATCTGGCGCCAGCCATCCGAGTGCGTACGCATCCGCTCCATGATTCGCGCGATGCGCATGCGCGTTTCGTCCGGCGGTAAGCCCCGCTCGATGAGATGGGCGCGATAGGCGCCCATCAGGACTCCAGGGTCTTGCGATGGTTTGGCGGACTTCAGCCATTGCAGAAAGTCTGCCCAGATGCGGTTAACGTCCTCTTCGGCCTCAGAGGGGGCGGTTAGCAGGCAAGCACCGAGCAGGCTCTGCAGCAGGTTTCGGCGCGTTGCGGTCACGATGGTCATGGTAGCTCGATCGCGTTCGGCTTGTCGTTCACAATGAGCCGCGCGGGACGAATCCGAAATAGGCGTTGATCGAAGCGCTTCGGCCGCCATTGGTTGATGACAAAAGCAGTGGGTGCGCCCAAGCGCGGGTCAACATCAAATCTCACGGGAGTGAACTGCGGACCGTTGTCTTTGTTGTAGGAGAAGATCAGATGGGCGCTCCCTGGCCCGGTGGCCGTCATCGACCCATCGAGCGCAATGGTGGCGCGGAATGTACCAGGTTGACCCGGGGGGCCCGGGATCGTCAATGTCTCGCGGGAGATCGCGAAAGACTCCGAGCCAATAAAGGTCAGGTTGTTCGATGTGCCGCTGTAGGTGACGGCCGCCGTGGCGCCGACGTTGAAGTAGTTTGCACGTGACTGAGAAGAGCCGTTGAAGTTCACCGAAGTCACGCCGTCGATCATAAACTTTCGGTTCAGCGCGCTGCCGGTGGTGACCAGTCCCGTGATGCCGGCCTGTTGATTGAGATTCTGCTGCACTCCGCAGCCGGCATCGGCCGGAAACCCGACGGCCGGGATCGACCCGGATGGAAAGTTGCTTCGGACTTGGGCGGTGGGTCCGCTTGTGGTGCAGGAAAGCGGCGGACCCGCCGCTCCCAACTGGCTCTGGCCGGCGACGGTGTTGGCGTAGGTGCTCAGACCGGGCGAGGCCTCCGCCGGCAGTCCGCAGGCCATCGCCAGTGCGGCAAGTGCCATGAACAGCCGAACCCTCTCTCCTCGATATGGACGGAACATGAATCGACGCCGGGCGAGTAACGCTGCCAAAGCGATCAGCGAGGCGCTGACATAGGCCAGCGTTGCCGGTTCCGGCACCGCATTCAGATGAACTCCGCCTGCGTCGTACAACGTTCCGGATGCGGACTGCACGGTAAATGGTACGAGATTGCCCGCCTCGTCCCGCACTTCGATCCCCGTCAGCCTGGCCGTTGAATAAAAGTTCGTGTCATAGACGCCCGGGGTTCCGGGCTGCGATGCCGGGGCGGAGAACGAGTACAGCAGCAAACTGACGTCGCCAGGTGTTCCGAAGGTGATCGGCAGTGCGAGTGTCGGCATAACGCCGGCCCCGGAGATGGACGTATCGGTGATCGTAAAGCCCGGGGCTACACCGCCAGCACAAGCCAGGCAGATCAGTGAGTTTGAGGGGGAACCGCCGCCGCGGACTGCCGCGTTCATCAACAGGTAGTTCGGTCCGCTTCCCTGCCGATAGTAGATCTGCTGCAGTGCTTCACCATATCCCGATCGGCTCATCGAGCCGTCGACACTGAAGTAATACGTAACCGTGCCTGACGAACCGATGCTGACCGCGGGACTCAGAAAGGCAAGCGCGTCGTCGAAGTACGCAAAGCTTTCCGCGTAGGCATGGGTAGAACCGTTGGTCGGATCACCGGTCAGCGTGCCGTGCGCTTTCGATCCGAGCAGGCCGTAGTTTCCAGCCGCCGAGGCGACTCCGACGAACGTGCGGCTATCGTTGAGAAACGACGATGTCGTCAGAGAGGTCGTGTCGCTCAGCGGACCCGTCGAGGTCAGGTGATGGTAGCCTCCGGCAATTCCGCAGTTCGCAAAGCCTTCGGTGGGGATCCCGGCGCCGCCTATCAGTCCATGTGCCTGCTTCGGGGCAGTGGGTCCGCTCACGCTGCAGGCGAACTGGGGCGGGTTTGAGAATACGGGATAGGCCTGGCCGCCGGTGGCGAGTACGTAGGTTTCGACGGTCGCGGCGTTTGCCAGGATTGGAATCGCCAGCGACAGTTTCAGGAGTTGCGGAAATCTGCTCATTCGTCATCCTCCGTGGCGGACTCGCGCCTCGGTGCTCCAGGTATGCATCATGAAACGCCTCGGATGTTCAGCGCCATAGACGGCGCATTGATTCGATCTGAAGATTGCCTGAAGCGATTTGTTCTTGGGAACCAACAACTTGTGTGATGTCCCGTATAATTTCTCGTATGGGCGGGCCGGTCTCGAAAGCGCTATTCCGATTCGGGGAGTATGAACTGGACGCGGCCTGTTTTGAGATCAGCCGCAAAGGACGTCCCGTTCGGATCGAGCGCCTTCCGATGCAACTGCTCCTGTTCCTCATCGAGCATCGCGAGGGATTGGTCACCCGTGAAGAGATTGCGGAACGGCTGTGGGGCCGGGGGGTTCATCTCGACGCCGACAATGGGATCAACACGGCGATCGGGAAACTGCGGCGCCTTTTTCGGGATGACGCGGCGCGCCCGAGGTTCATCAAGACGGTGACCGGCGCAGGGTATCGATTCATTGCGCCAGTGGAAGTGATCGAGCCAGCGATCGCCGAGTCAAAAGAGCGATCGCGCGTCATGGTGGCGGTCCTGCCGTTCGAGAATCTCACCGCCATTCCGGGCCAGGACTACTTTGCCGAAGGAATCACCGAGGACACGATCAGCCATTTGGGACAGATCGAGCCGCTGAGGCTGGGCGTGATCGCGCGCACGTCCACAATGGCTTACCGGGGCTCCGCGAAGACCATTGCCCAAATCGGCGGTGAATTGAGCGTGGACTTCGTGCTGGAAAGCTCGGTAAGGCGCCAGCAGTCGAGCGTACGGATTACGTCACACTTGATTCGTGTGAACGATCAAGCCCAGGTCTGGTCGGGCTCGTTCGACCGGGACATGGAGCAGTTCCTGGGAATCCAGGACGAACTGGGACGGGCGATCGCACAAGCGGTCCAAGTGCGCCTTGCTCCTCCCACCGCCGAAGGGTGGCGGTCTCATACGAAACTAGCTGAAGCGTATGATCTATACCTGCGCGGAACCTACTTCTGGAATCAACTGAACCCACCAGGCATCGAGGGCGCCATCGAGTGCTATCGTGAGGCGGTCACACTTGATCCGAACTACGCGCTTGCCTGGTCGGGAATGGCCGAGTGCTATGCGTTCCTGCCGGTGAGTTGCGATGCTCCGGCGCTGGATGTGTGGCCCAAGGCGATGTCGGCGGCACGGCGGGCGGTAGAACTCGCGCCGGGGATGTCGGAAGGGCATGCATCGCTCGGGGTGGTCCAGCTTTGGATGGAATGGGATTGGGCCGGCGCCGAAAGTTCGCTGCGGCGGGCGATCGAGTTGAATGCCAGCAACGTGAACGCGTGGCGCTGGCGCGCGATTCTGTTATCCGATCTGGGGCGCTTTGCGGAGTCGGCCCGCGAGATCACGCGCGCGCGGGAACTCGATCCCATGTCTCCTTTGACGCACGGGCTCTCGGGTGCGTTGGCGAATCATGCACGGCGGGACGGCCTCGCAACCGAGCATTTGCGTCGTGCCATGGCATTGAATCCGAGCCTGTGGGTACTGCATCTGTGGAAGGGCCGCGTGCTGGAGCAGCAAGGGCGGTTTGAAGATGCGCTGAAGGAGTTGCGCGAGGCATTCGACGCGTCCCGGGGGAGTAGCGAGGCGCTGGCTCTTCAGGCGTTTGTTCACGCCCGTGCGGGCAATCCCGGCGCTGCCCGGGAAGTGCTCAGGCTGCTCGATAACATGCGGCAAACGAAGTACGTTCCTCCTTCCAATCTGGCGTTAGTTCATGCCGCATTGGGTGAGAACAGCCGCGCCCTCGACTGGTTGGACGACGCCTACGCCTCGCGGGATGTGCGGCTCACATGGCTTGCCGTGGAACCGAGGTGGGATTTGATTCGAGGCGAGCCGCGATTCCAGGATTTGCTGGCACGGCTTGGCCTGCCTCAAGCGCTGGTTCGAGAGACTGGGCCTACCGTGGGGAAAGGTGCGTTGCATGAGGAGACCATAATCCGCTATGTTGATAGAGATTGAGGACATTGCCTTCGGAAACCGTTGCCGCCGCGGATCTGGTGGCGTGGGCGCTCGAGACGTTCGGAGACCGTTTCGCCGTTGTCACCAGCTTTCAGGCGGAGGGAATGGCGCTCGTGGACATGGCCGCTCGCCTGGCCAAATCCCCGCGTGTGGTTACCGTGGACACCGGAAGGCTGCCCCCGGAGACCTACGGGATGATCGAGGCGGTTCGCGACCGGTATGGGATCGCCGTCGAGGTCGTATCGCCAGATTCCGGCGACCTGGAATCGATGGTCGGCCGTCACGGGCCGAATCTCTTTCACCGTGATGTCTCGTTGCGGCGGCTGTGCTGCCACTTTCGCAAGGTTCGCCCGCTGGAGCGCAAACTGGCCGGGTTCGAAGCGTGGGCATCCGGCCTCCGCCGCGAACAAGGCGAGACCCGCGCCGGCACTCCCAAAGTCGACGATACCGTGAAGCCGCTCAAGCTGAACCCGCTGGCCGATTGGACTCGCGAGCAGCTAGAGGACTATCTGGGGATGCACAAGGTTCCACGGCACCCGTTGTATGAGCGGGGATACACGAGCATCGGCTGCGCGTCGTGCACGCGCGCGATCGAAGCGGGTGAGGACGAGCGAGCCGGGCGCTGGTGGTGGGAACAGGATGCCGCCAAGGAGTGCGGTATTCACTTTACTCCGGAGGGAAAGGCCGCGCGTACGCTGGATATACTGATCGAAGAAGTAGTCGCGGGCAGCGGAAACCGGTGAACAGCTACTTTTTCGGCTTCGTCAGAGGGAGCGGTGGCACAATAGCCCGGCCTTTCCGAAGGGAAGTCGTTCTGCCGCTACCCACGCGGCGGGCGACGGCTCAGACGTGGCACAATAGCCCGGCCTTTCCGAAGGGAAGTCGTTCGCGGCGAGGGCTCAGTTTCCCGATTCGCGTTCGGGTTGGAGGAAAGAACGGTCTGGGGCCGGGGAACAGGGTGACCGCACGTGTCTTGTCTCGACAGGTGCCACCGCTCCCTGACGGGGCTGTGAAAAAACGGGACAGGTAGCCACCGCTCCCTGACGGTCGCGGCTCAGATAGGATCGCGTGCGAAGAGCTATGCACAAAGGTTTTACCCTCTGGTTCACCGGCCTCTCCGGCGCGGGCAAGAGTACGATCTCGAGGATGATCGAGGAGCGTTTCCGGGCCAACAATGCCAAAGTGGAAGTGCTGGACGGGGACGTTGTTCGCACTCACCTCTCGAAAGGGCTCGGATTCTCCAAGGAAGACCGCGACGAGAATATCCGGCGGATCGGCTTTGTCTGCGAGTTGCTGTCGCGCAACGAAGTGATTGCGGTCGTGGCGGCGATCTCACCATACCGGGCGGTGAGGGAGGAGGTCCGGTCCCGCATCGCGAACTTCGTAGAAGTGTACGTCGAGTGCCCAATTGACGTTCTCGCGGAACGCGACGTCAAGGGTCTGTATAAGAAGGCCATGGCCGGCGAGATCCCACAATTCACCGGCATCACCGATCCCTACGAGCCGCCGCTGGCGCCGGAGGTCACCGTCAACTCCTCGATCGAGACGCCCGAACAGGGCGCGGAGAAAATCTGGGCTACACTGAAGCGTTCAGGGCTGATCTCGTTTGATTGATCTGCATACCCATACCACCGAATCGGACGGCACGCTAACCCCCGAGGAGTTGGTCGAGGCCGCGGTTGGGGGCAATCTGGAAGCGTTGTCGATTACCGATCACGACACGCTGTCCGGCCATGACCTGGCGGCGCCTCTGGCCAAGGAACGGGGTCTGGAGCTTGTGTGCGGCATTGAACTCTCGACCAAGCTCAACGGCCGGACCGTTCACCTGCTCGGGTATTTCCTGCACCAACCTCCGAACGAGGCCTTCCGAGGGTGGCTCTCGGAGATGCAAGCATCGCGCCGGGACCGCAATCTTCGGCTGGCCGCGAGGCTGCGCTCGCTGGGCATCGAGATCACGATCGAAGAAGTGGAAAAACGCGGAAAGCGCATGGCCGGCCGGCCGCACTTCGCCCAGATCATGCTCGAGAAGGGCTATGTCTCGTCTCTCCAGGAGGCCTTCGACGAGTACCTGGACGAGTCCGCAAAAGGCTACGTGGACCGGCTGGAACCGCAGCTTCAGGAAGGGATCGAGCGCATCAGGGCGGGCGGCGGGATCTCCTCGATCGCCCACCCGGTCAGGATTCGCTCAACCGATCTGCGCCGCGCGGTGGGCCAGATGAAGGACGCGGGTCTCGACGCGATCGAGGTCTTCCATACCGACCATTCCCCCGCCGACACCCAGCGATTCCTCGGCTACGCGCGCGAGTTCGACCTGGGCGTCACCGGCGGCAGCGACTTCCACGGCGACATCAAGCCCAACATCCGGCTGGGAGTCGGCCCCGGGTTCCTCGACATCCCTAGGAGTCTGATCGAGAAGCTACGGGCGTTGTGACACCACTGAGCTCACCCACGGTGATCGCGGTGCCCGGTCTTTCATTTGGAACGCGCATGTACGCCATCGCCGCAATCCTCCCTTCGGCCGGGGAATAGACTGCCGAGGTGATGCGCCCGCACTCGACGCCGTTCACCGTGACGGCCGCGCGCGGCTCAGGAGGCGTAGTTCCCTCCAATCGCAGACCGGTCAGCAAGCGGTTGACGTGACCGCGCGACCGCACGCGCTCGACGATCTCCTGGCCGAGGTAGCAGCCCTTCTTGAAATGGAGCGAGTGCGTCTGCTGCGTCTCCATCGGCAGCGTGGTCTCGTAAACATCGTCGCCCAACCGCGGAACTGCATTTTCGATCCGCACGATGCGAATGTCCTCGTCGCTGGCCTGCGTCATGCCCGAGAGAGTCTGAATCAACTCGGTCCTGCGTTCCGCAGGCAGGAACAGGCGGTACCCATCGAGGCCTGTCGCCGAGATGCGCGCTACCGTAGCGCCATTCCAATCCGAGTGGCCGAACCAGGACTCGGGAGGCGTTGCGCCGAGTTCCCGCAATCGCGCCGAAGCCCGCGGGCCTTCCACGGCGACGACGGCAGTGGAGCCGCTCACGTCTTCGACGGTCACGTCATCGGCGATGATGTAGTGGTCGATGTGGGCGAACACCTGCTCGCGCGCCTCGGGTTCCACGTCCAGCAGAAAGTGATCGGCAAAGCACAGAAAATACGCGTCGGCAATGATCTTGCCCTGCGCCGTCAGAAAGAACGCATAGCATCCCTGTCCGGGTTGAAGCTGCTGGATGTGATTGGTGGAGAGGGCGTGCAGCAGGCGTGCGCGATCCTCGCCCGCCGCGCGAATCACGCCGCGCGAGGAAAGATCGAACCACGCCGCGCTTTCGCGCAGCGCCTGATACCCAGGTCCCGGCGTCATCCTTCGAGTATAGCGAGGGGTCCGGTTATACTCGGGAATTGATGATCCACGAAATTCTCCCGGTCGGCATGCTGCAGTGCAATTGCTCGGTGCTGGGCGACGAGTCGACACGGGAGGCGATCGTTGTCGATCCGGGAGACGAGATTGAGCAGATCCTGGCCATTATCGAGCGCCACCAATTGCGCGTGACCATGATTGTGATCACGCACGCGCACATCGATCACATTGGCGGCGCGCACAAGCTCAAGCAGGCCACGGGCGCTCCCGTGTATATGCATCGCGACGATACGCTTCTCTACGATCATCTGGACATGCAGGCGCAGTGGCTGGGGATCCGGACGCCCGAGCGGACGTCGATCGACACGGAGGCGAAGGACGGCGACACGCTGAGGATGGGATCGACGGACATCACGGTGCTGCACACGCCGGGTCACACGCAAGGCAGTTTGTGCTTGTGGATGCCGAGCGAGGAAAAGCTGGTGGCGGGCGACACGCTGTTTCGCGACAGCATTGGCCGCACGGATCTTCCCGGCGGCGATGGCCACCAGATCCTGCGTTCCATTCATGACAAGCTGCTAGCCCTGCCGGAGCCAACCGAGGTGATTCCCGGCCATGGACCGAACACGACGATCGGGCGGGAAAAGCAGTTCAATTACTTTCTGCAAGGGCTGTAAAACCGAGGGTCAGTGTTTGTATACCTGACCGCGAGTGTCCACGGTGACCACGAACAGGGTCGTGGTCTCCCGGTCAACCGTGAACAGGATGCGCCAACCGCCAACCCGCGACTTGCGAACCCCACCGCGCTCGGTAAGCGGCGACGAGAGCCGGGGATCCAACGGATCCTCCGAGAGTTGGACGAACCTGGCGCGAATGCACCGCTCTGTGGAGCGATCGAGGCGGTCGAGAATCTTCTCCGCTTCGTGGCCGACAACGACACGGTAAGTCACAGCCCGCGTTCACGTTCGTATTGGTTGAGAGGCTTGACGCGGCCTTCGGCAATGTCGGCGAGACCACGGTCGAGCGATGCAAGCGCCGCGGCGTCGAGCGGCGGGCCGCCGGCATCGGCGGCATCACGGAGGTCTTCGAGCCACACGCGGGCCAACTCGGCCTGGTCATCGGGAAGCTCATCGACAATCTGATGAAGCGCCTCTCGGGTCGTCATGGCCACTCCTCCTCCCCTATTGTAGGACCAGTTTCCAGCGGGAGCGTGCACGGCAGGAGCCTGCACGGATCCCCGGCTGCGACAGCTGCCGGATCCTACGTTCCAGGCCGGGCAACCCCACGGCTGAGAACGCGTACGGAAATCGAATGCGAGCGCCAGCCCGCTCTTGCGGCCGGGCCTCTGACTCATCTTCTACAGTGCTACATCGTAAGTTATTCATTGATTGAGGGTTAGCGTTCCCAAAGAATCCTAGCTAGATTCCCAAAGAATCCTAGCTAGAGATGAGGCACGCGAATGTAGGGCTGTTCTCCAAGTGTTGTCCCTATTGCAGGTCGATCGAGTTCAGGAGCGTCGGCCTCCGAAACGCGATTGAGCGGGCCTTTCACTGGCTCCTTCAACCCTACCGGTGTGCTCTTTGTGGCCACCACTTCTTCCTGTTCCGATGGCAAGCTCCGATCGTGGATACGGTGTAAGGAAAAACGGGAAAAACGGGAAAAACGGGTCAGCCTGATCTGCGCAATTTTCTTTTGGGCGAGGTCAGGCCACGCCGTCGTCTATTAGAAGCCCGCCGGGAACCCTGGGGCAGACGGGACTTTATTCTCTGAACACTACGCGCCAGCCGGCTCCCAGGCAGGCAAATGCGGAGGCGGGCTGGCCTGTCGGCCGAGGCATTGGGATGGATCAGCTTGCCGGATGGGTAGAACCGCGGCAGGAGTCACGCATTTGGTGTACTTCCAATGCTTCGGTGAAGCGATTCGAGCCTTTTCCCGAACCACTCTTCTAAATCGAATGAATCTGCTGCCGCTCTTCTGTTTCTCGCATCATATTGATCAGCCTGCAGTTAGACCTTCATCTGCCTCCGGCATCCAACCCGTTCGAAAAACCCCGATTTTCCATCATTTACTGGCCAATCTTTCACCGCGCACTACATCTAAGTCAAGTCAATTCAGTAGGTTAGTGCGCTGCAAAAGATTGGACCAGTAAATGTGCGCGTTACCAGCCAATCGACGTGTCTTTTCAATCGCTTCGCTCTCTTCTTTGGTGACGTCACGATTGGCCGATAACGCGTTCACACGCCTTTGGACTTTTTTCTTCTCGGGCAACTTCTTTAATATCAACAACACCGTCTCTTCCTCCCTTCGCGACAAGCTCGATTCCTTGCATCCTCGCGCTATCCTGGAAATAGAAGAGGCCACTCGGCCGCGCCTCGAACAAGCGGAAGTTCACCGCCGTGCCACTCTTCGCGTAGGACTTGCGAATGGCCCGCCGAGCGTCGCCTCGTCGCCGGAAAGCCCTGAAAATGGAACTGGTTACGTCACAACAGCGTCGTAGTTGTTCCACTCCCAAGTGGAACAACTGGAACGCGAAACAGCCTGGGATTGGCCCTAACTCACACGGCGACAACCGCTTGCAAGGAATTGCGTCTTTTTTTGTTCCACTTGTTCCACTTCGCTGCGTAACCCGTTGATTCTATGCCCAGCAAAGTGGAACGTTCCATTTGTTCCACTTCCACTTCCTGTTCCAGTTCAACGGTTGATTTTTTATCTTTTCCGTGTTTTCAGCCGTTTGCGGAAAATGCAAAATGGAAGAGCCGTGATGAGCGTGAAATCCTGCGAATAGAACCGTTTACGGGCGCCGCGTCTCCAGAGAAATCGGTAACCCTGCTCCTTCTCGAGTGTTGATTTTTTCCGTGTAGTTTCGTGTAGTTTTCCTCAATCCATTGAAAACATGTGCTCAAGCCATGGATTGTAGGCCATAAAACTACACGAAACTACACGGAACTATAGAAAAATGCAGTTTCGTGTACAGGAATCTACACGATGGAAATGCCAGCCCAGTTCAACGGTTGATTCTTTATCTTTTCCGTGTTTTCAACCATTTGCGGAAACACAAAGTGTACTCCTCGGGGATTCGCGTGCAATCCTACGAATAGAAGGAGCGCATCGTGCCATCGCTCACGTCCAGCGTACCAACTCGGATCGTTCGATCGGCAACACAACAAGCTTTGCGTCATTCCCAGCGGCATTTTCGCGAACGCGCGGGATCCAGGTCTGGCAAGTCTGGTCGGCGGAATACCATCCGGGCCAGGGCAAGATGGGCGGTGCAGCCCACACCCGGCTGCAGAACCTGAAGACGGGCACGCAGTGGGACGGCCAGCGCGGCGGGCAGGCAGAGCGATAGGGTGATCGCGCCCAGCACGCGGCCTCCCGGCGATCCCGGCAAACGCTGCCTCCTCGTTGCAGTCGATTATAGAACACCGGGACTGAGCGCGGGCGCCCCTTGGGGCCACGGCGTAAGCCGCCAGCTTGGAGCCGTTGAAGGTCTGTTCGCTCGCGACACCGGCGAGCAGGCAACTGGATTTCCGAACCACCTGCACCTACCAGAATGCCAACGGATAGTCGCCCGGACTCCAACTGAGGCCGAATGCCGCGGTAGACCAGTTGCGCCGGTAGCCGACGAAATCGTTGTTGTTCAGATTGCGCCGCGTCCAGGTATACGTGCCATTCACGTAGAGTGAGCGCACAAACCGGTCAAGGCTGTACGAGATGCCGGAAACCGCGGTCCAGCCCGCGTAGCTCCCATAGTTCTGGACCAACGCCGCCATCTTGTCGTAGCTGGTGGACACGTTGAAGCTCATGCGGGAGTTCGGCTGATAGGAATAGCCGACTCCGCCTTGCGTGATCCGTGATGTCAGGATGACTCCATTCCCTGGACTGACACCATGAGATCCGCGGATATTTAGGTGGCCCCGGCTGATTCGGCGGCTGATACTGCCGTTGACCTGCGGCATGTACGTCACACCATAAAACGCCTCGGTAACGAACCCAGAACCGACGATTGCTTGTATGGCGGGATCGACGGGGACACGGGTAAGCGACTGGGATTCCAGGCGCGAGCCGGCCACCTGCGTCAGCACTTCCCAGTTGCGGCCAAGGCGCAGGGAATAGGCGATGCCGATGGAGTGAATATCGGTGCCGCCGAATAGGCCCGTGAAGTTCCAATTGTTGAAGTTGTAATACGCGGCAATCGTGCTGTTACGCGAGAGCCGGTAGGCCATGTCGCCTCGGGCGCGAGTTCCGGTGGATGCGAACAGCGACGACGAACGCCGGCGATTCGTGAAAAAATCGCCGCCCAGATTGGCGGACACTCGCGGGCTCAGCCGGATGGTCAGATCGGCGAGGGAAGTCGCGAAAAACGTTCGGTTGTCGAAGATCTCGCTTTGGGGAATGTAGTAATAGGTCGGGTCCAGTTGAAAAAGAGTCGACTGAGCGTTTGGCCGGTTGCTGATGCCGCCCACCTGCCGCAGCGTCAACATGTACCTCTTGCTGACTTGCAGGGTGTAGTTCAGGTGCAGGAACTGATCAGTGCCGTTGAAGTACTGATTGCTTGGGTAATGGGTGTAGCCGCCGACATACCCGCCCCCAAACTGTTGCTTTCTCCACCCCTTGGAACCGTACACCCCCGCCGACACAATTGCCCCGAGCTGATTCGCCTGAATCAGGTTGCCGGTCGAGTCGACGGACACCCCCTGAAGGTTCTGCCCATACGTACCTTGTAATGACAGAAACGGGCGGAACGAGGCCCTGCTCACCGGGCCTCCGAACGTCGTGCCCTGGCTGCGGCTCAGCACGGAAGGACCGGAGTATTGGCTCTGGCCGGGTGCTTCAAAACTCTGGGCGTAGGCCGTTAAGACGCCGCCGAATGCCATCAACCCGCTCGCCAGCAACGACTTAAGTCTAGTCACCATGGTATCCGTGGCAGAAGCAATACTACCCGCAGTGTGCCGTACCATTCGGTGGACTGTCAAGCTCAAACCCCCGTGAACCGGGTTGCGGATCCCCCCACTTGATCGTGCAACGGCCCTTAGGGCATCGTGATTTCTTACAGGTTTTCGTCGTCATGCCCCTTCAGGTGGGCGAAGGGAACCTTCAGGAGAGTTGCGGTTCGAATACTCGAGTCAGGCTCGCCAGAACGACCCGCCGGTGAATTGCACTCCCACGACACACCTGCCCGTTTCTCCGCCGATGTACTTCACCGAACCCGATCCGTAAAGTTGAAACTTCTCACACTGAAACCGCAGGACAGAATCGACATTAGGAACGTCCGGCAATTCGAGAGCGACGCCGCCCTCGGAAACATCGATCAGCCGGGCTCGGCCCATCTTCAAAAACCCTTGATCCAGCCACGCCGCCCGCACGATGGTACGATTACCTGACATCCGTTTGAAGCGCCGTCTGTCGGCTAGTTCCCTTGAAGCCGCTTCCATTGTTCTCTCCGTCGTCTTAGGCTCTGAAACCATTTATCGGCCCGTCCTGACTTGTCGGTCCTTCGGCTCCATCAGAAGTCTACCCTAGCAGAATCATCCCGCAAAGACTTTACGGACTCTAGCAGGCTGCTCCGAAGCGGGCGATGTCCGCTCGAGGAATTCGCGTAGTGCCGAACGTTCTCCAGTTGCGTGAACGTGCGACGGGGCGAGATCTTCGCGATCGAGCTCGGAAATCGCGGTCGAACGCCGTAATCGCCGATCAGCGCGCCTATGGCGGAGCGATCGATTTTGGTTGCAGGTTGTTGGTAAGCATGGAGCGGGAGACGAGAATCGAACTCGCAACCAACAGCTTGGAAGGCTGTGACTCTACCATTGAGTTACTCCCGCTCGAGGGAACAGGCTCAACACCTGTATTCTACCAGCCTTTTCGCCGATCCCGAAAAACAGGACCTCGGTCCATCTCGGTCCGTTGGGGCCGGAACCGAACACGGCTTTCTGCTGCTCCAGGCTCGGTCTGTGACCCGGACACCACCGTCAAGTCACAGCGAAGATGCTCTCGGCCCGCATCGCGGCGGCCAACAAGCCTCCGTCCTGATTCCACGGACCGGCCAATTGAAGTCCCAGGGGAAGGGAAGTCCCGGCTGGCATCGGGATACTGATCGCCGGCACCCCTAGTCCGGTCCAGGGGGCATTCATGCGCGGGTCGCCTGTGGAAGATAATCCCGCGGGGGCGGGTCCCACGGCTGCGGGAGTCGCCAGCAAGCCGAATTCTTCAAACAATTTGCAGAAGGCTTGTTTCTGGGAGTCGATCAAACCAACCGCCTCCTGATATTGGTCCTTGGACATCGCCAGCCCTTCCTCCACCATCCCGGCCAACTTCACGCCCAAGGCGGCCCCGTGCTGGCGCCACAGTGATTCCAGGGTGCGGCCGCCCTCATAGAATTGGATGGTCCTGACAGCGGTGGCGAGGTCTTCCGATCCTTTGGGAAAGTCGATAGCAGTGACGCGGAAACCGGCGGCTCCGAGACGGCCGACGGTGTCTTTGAAGCCGGCCATCATCGGTGGTTCGACGTCCAAGCCGTCGCGGGGTACCGCGAGAGTGACGGGATATTCTGTGGGTACGGGACGATCGAGCAGGGTCCACAACAACGCCATGTCGGCGGCATCCCCGGTGAAGAAACCGGCGGTGTCGAGGGATGGTGCGAACGGGAGCATGCCTTCGCGGCTGCACCAGCCAAAGGTCGGTTTGAACCCGGCGATTCCGCAGAAGGAGGCGGGGCGGAGAACGGAGCCCTGCGTCTGCGACCCCAACGCAAACGGGACCATGCCCGCTGCTACGGCCGCGGCCGAGCCGCTGGAGCTTCCGCCGGGTGTGTGCTGCGGATTGCGCGGGTTGCGGGTGGGCGCGGGATCGAAGAAGGCGAATGCGGTGGTGTGGGTCTTTCCCATCAGAATGGCGCCCCGGGCCCGCAGGTCCGCCACCAGCGACGCATCGACCGTGCTTCGCCGGCCCCGGTAGAGCGGCGAGCCGTACTCGCTGAGCAGGCCGGCCGTCTCGAAAATGTCCTTGGCCGCAAACGGAATTCCCGACAGGGCTCCGCTGCCGGTAGCCGGCTGGGGCGCCAGTTCCAGCCACGCGTGCAGTTCCGGGTCCAGGGCCCGGACGCGCGCGGCGCACGTCTCCGTCAGCTCCTCCGGTGTCTGCTCACCGTCGCGGAGCAAGCTCACAAATTGATGCAGCAGAGCCATGTATGCTCTACTGTCTCACAGGATGCGCACTATTCTGATTCTGTTCGCCGTCGTGATTCCCCTGGCCGCGCAGGTCAACATCAAACGGGGATCCGACCGGATTCTGATTGAGGTCAACGCCAAGCCATTTTCTGATTTATTCGTGGGCGCCGAGGTCACCAAGCCGTACTTACACCCTCTGCGGGCGGCTACCGGCACGGTCGTTTCACGCGCGTTTCCCATGAATCTGGTCGAAGGCGAGGCGCGAGACCACCCGCACCAGCGCGGATTGTGGTTTACGCACGGCAACGTCAATGGGTTCGATTTCTGGGCCAACGAAAAATCGCAGACAAAAGCTACGACCGGCCGGGTTGTGTTGAAGCGGGTGGGCGATATCAAGTCCGGCAAGAAGGCCGGTTCCTTCGAGGTGTGGTTCGACTGGGTAGATCCGCGGGACAACGTTTTGCTCAACGAAGACCGGGTGACCACCGTCTACGCGGACCCGCTGTTGCGGATCGTGGATTTCGATATCCTTCTCACGGCGAATACCCAGGTAAAGTTCGGCGACACCAAAGAGGGTACGTTCGCCATGCGATTGGCGTCGGCCCTCGAGGAACCCCGGCCGAAGAGCATCCCTACGCCCGTGCGAACCGGCAGGATGACCAACGCGGAAGGCAACAGCGGGGAAGCGCGGGTGTGGGGCAAACGGTCGGCGTGGGTGGACTACGCGGGCGAGATCAACGGCGAGAAAGTCGGGGTAGCGATCTTCGATCACCCGGCCAATCCGAAGCACCCCACCTACTGGCACTCGCGCTCCTACGGATTGTTCTCCGCCAACATTTTCGGCGAACACGACTTCTACGCCGACAAGAGCCGCGACGGTTCGGTGACGCTGGAAAAAGGCCAGACGATGCGGTTTTTGTATCGCGTGGTGATTCACCCCGGCGACACTGCGAGCGCGAACATCCCCACTCTGTACGCGGACTATTTGAAGGTCAAGCCGAGGAAGTTGAAGCCGTAAAGACATCAAGGGACTCTTCAATCAGGGGGACACAGGCCGGTGGCACCAGATGGCGCCAGGGCTCCCCGAGTTGGATGCGGCGGCGCACATCACTCGAAGAAATCTCCTGGAAATGGGGATCGAGCGGCAGGAGACGGACTTTGGCGCGGATGAGTTCGGGCGCCACATAGTCGCCCCCTCGGGAGGCCACCAGCAGATCGAACTCCTCCAGTTGCCCGGTGAAGGGCGGGAGGCAGCCATAGTCCCAGTTGACGATGCGCTGGGCGGCGTCGCGGCCGACGAGGACCGACAGCCGGACATCGGGGCCATAGGCGGCGCGGGCCGCCTGCGCGATCTCGAGGAAGAGCCCGTGTTCCGTGGCCGCGATGGAGCAGCCTTCCTGGTCTCCCAGAGCCGCTTCGAGCCAGCGCAGCCGGAGATCGAATCCGGCGCCCTCCCACGTCTTGTGCGGAAAGACACGAGGCAGAATGAACAACACCTCGTCGACGCAGCCGAGCGCGAGGCGCGCCAGTTCGATGTGGGCCACCGTGGGCGGATTGAAAGCCCCGGAGAACAGGGCCAGGGTTCGGGGCGTGCCGGGCGCCCGGCGAAAAAACTCCATCCTCTACCGTTATAAAGGACGGCGGTACAATCAAGCGAATGAGTCTCGAAATCGGGCAGCGCGAACGGGAGGGCATCCGCATCCTGGATGTAAGCGGCCGCATCATCGCGGGCGAGGAGGCGACTCAGTTCCGGGAGGCGATCGGGGAACTTCAGAAAGACGGGCCGGCCTTGTTGATCCTGAATCTCGGCGAGGTCGAGTACATCGACAGTACGGGGCTGGGCGCGATTGTGATCGCGTCGACGTCGGTTCGCAAGAACGGCGGCAATGTCAAACTGCTGAACATCAACAAGCGGACTGTCGAACTGCTGGTGATGACCAAGCTGGCGACGATCTTCGAGATGTTCAGCGACGAGCAGGAAGCGGTGAACAGCTTTTTCCCCGGCCGCAAGATCCAGCAGTTTGACATCCTGAATTTCGTCCAGCAGAACAAGAAGGACTGATGCGGCTGGTGGTGATCGGCGGGGTTGCCGCCGGGATGAGCGCGGCCTCGCGGGCCCGGCGCGCCGACCGCGGCCTCGAGATCACCGTCCTCGAAAAGGGCGAGTGGGTCTCCTACGGGGCCTGCGGGCTGCCGTACTTTCTCGAAGGCCGGGTGCGCGATCTGCGGGACCTGGTCACCTACACCCCGGAGTACTTTCGCAAAGAGCGTCAGATCGAGGTGCGTACCGGCGCCGAGGTCACGCGGATCGCTCACGCGCGCCGCGAGGTCACGGTCGCCTTCGGCGAGTCACTGCGATACGACCGGCTGGTGGTGGCGACCGGGACGCGCCCGATTCGCGACCTGCCGGGCGCGGATCAACCGCAGGTGTTCACGCTGCACTGTCCAGGCGATGCCCAGCGGCTACGTACGTTTCTCACCGCGCGCCGTCCGCGGCGGGCGGTCGTGATCGGCGCTGGACCCCTGGGTCTCGAGGCCGCCGATGCCCTGCGGCGCAACGGCTTGGATGTCTGCCTGATCCACTCTGGCGAGCACGTCCTGGGGCGGGACGAGCCTGCGCTCACCACTGCCGTGCACCGTCGATTGGAGCGCTTTCGCGTGGAGTGCCGCCCCTCGACGCGCGTGAGCTCGATCGATGCCGGCGCGGTTGCCGGTGTGGTGTGCGACCTGGTGGTGCTGGCGCTGGGTGTGCGCCCGAATGTGGAACTGGCCGCGGAAGCGGGCGTTCGGTTGGGCCGGTCGGGAGCCATCGCGGTGGACGACCGCACGCAAACAAACCTCAGCGGACTCTACGCCGCGGGCGATTGCGCGGAAGTGACGCACCGCGTGACGGGGCGTGCCGTCTATCTGCCGCTCGGAACGACGGCCAATAAAATGGGCCGGGTGGCGGGCGCAAACGCCGCCGGCGGGCGCGAGCATTTCCCTGGAGTGGTAGGGACCTCGATTCTGTCGCTCTTCGGACTGGGAATCGCGTGGACGGGATTGTCGGAAGCGCAGGCCAGGCGGGAAGGTTTTTCGCCGGTGGCGGTGACTGTAGACGCGCGATCGAGGCCGCGGTACTTCGAGGGGAAGTTGTCAAGTGTGACGCTGGTGGCGGAGCGAGGCAGCGGACGGCTGCTGGGCGGAACGGTGATTGGGGAGCAGGACACGGCGGGCCGGATCAATGTAGTGGCTTCGGCGATCACGGCGCGAATAGCGCTGGACGAGTTCCAGTACTTGGATTTGGCGTATGCGCCCCCATTCGCGACCGCTTGGGATCCGCTCCTGATCGCGGCGCAGCAACTGGTCAAGCTGGTTTAGCTGAATAATGATGGAGATTCCTTATGCCCTTTGTCACGCACCTCGAGTGCAGCCTGTGCGGGAAGCTGTTCGAACACGGCCGGATCTGGAATCTCTGTGAGTGCGGCGGACCCCTTCTGGTTCGCTACGACTTGCCCCGAGCGAGCGAAGAGTGGAGCCGCCAGGACGTCGCCGCTGGGCCCAATTCCCTCTGGCGTTACCGGCAGATCCTTCCGGTGACGGATCCGCAAAACATCGTGTCCCTGGGCGAGGGGATGACCCCACTGCTGCCGCTGCCGCGCCTGGCCTCGGAGTTGAAGGCTTCGGATTTGTGGATGAAGGACGAAGGGCTGAATCCGACCGGGTCCTTCAAGGCCAGAGGGCAGACGACGGCGATCTCGATGTGCCGCGAGCTGGGCATCCGGAAGGTGGCGATCCCGTCGGCCGGTAACGCGGCGAGCGCGATGGCCGCCTACGCCGCGGCCGCCGGCATCGAAGCGCACATCTTTATGCCCCGCGATGTGCCCCAGGCGAACTTCATCGAGTGCAAGGCGTTTGGCGCCCGCGTCACTCTGGTCGACGGGCTGATCAGCGACTGCGCCCGGATGGTGGCCGCCGGCCAGGCCACCGAAGGATGGTTCGACGTCAGCACTCTGAAAGAACCCTACCGTATCGAAGGCAAGAAGACGATGGGCTACGAACTGTGCGAGCAGTTCGGGTGGACCCTTCCCGACGCGATCTTTTACCCGACCGGCGGAGGCGTCGGGATCATCGGAATGTGGAAGGCCTTCGCGGAGATGGAAGCGCTCGGCTGGATCGGACCCAAACGTCCGAAGATGATCGCCGTGCAGGTGACCGGATGCCAGCCCGTGGTGCGCGCCTTTGAAGCGGGGACGGCGCGGAGCGAGTTCTGGCAAAACGCGTTTACCGTGGCGAGCGGATTGCGCGTGCCTAAGCCGTTGGGTGATTTTCTGATTCTCGATGCCCTCCGGTCGAGCGGCGGAACGGCCATCGCGGTGAGCGACCAGGAAGTGCTCGACGCCGGCATCCGGTTGGCTGCCACGGAGGGCCAGTTCATTGCTCCGGAGGGGGCTGCCTGTGTCGCGGCGCTCGAAAAGCTGCTGGCCTCCGGTTTCCTGAAGCCCGAGGAGCGGTTGGTGATCTACAACACGGGCGCCGGCCTGAAGTATCTGGAAGCCTACTCGACAAGGTTCCCGCGGCTGGCGGCGAGTGAGCAGGACAAGCTCGGCGGACTGGTGACGCCCCGTTGAGGCGCGG
>JBJXGR010000453.1:0-3688 GCA_046160045.1 Bryobacteraceae bacterium | reverse complement strand
TGCTGCCGGTGAGCGGCGAGTTCCGCGCATGTCTGTACCTGGTGGACCCGGAGTTCGCTGCGCGGGCACGGGAGACGGGTGAAGGCGGGATCGTCGAGGCGGCGATTGGCGCGAAGATCGACTCGCGATTTTCTCATCCGCTGCCGATTCGAGCACGAGTCGAACGTCTCACGGCCGGCGCGTTCGTGGGGAAAGGACCAGCGTTTACCGGCCGCCATTTTTCGATGGGCCCAACGGCGGTGGTCTCGGTGGGCGGAATCCGGATTGTGGCGGCCTCGCTTCCGGTGATGATGATCGATCCGGAGTTGTTCCGTAGCCAGGGCATCGAACCGGCGGAGCAGGACATGGTCGGCATCAAGTCGCCGACGCTGTTCCGGCCGGCGTACGACTCGATCAGCCGGACCATCCTGTATCTCGACATGCCCGGCCCGTGTCAGGGCAGGCTGGAGGCGGTCGCGTTCAAGGACATCAACCGCCCGATCTACCCGCTTGACGATTTCGAATGGCAGGCGCCGGAAGCGGAGCGCTACGGGCCACTATAGGAATGATGCCGGGAAAGTGAAGGCCGGAAATCGGACGCACCAAACGCTTTGTAGGTCACCCCGCCCGGTTAGGAAAGGGCCATGACATCACGCAGAGATTTGCTAATCGGCACAGGAGCGCTCAGTCTGTACGCTCAGCAGCTTACGCACACGGCAGGGAAGCCGGCGCCTCTCGGATCGACGAAGAAGATCCGCCTGGGCGTTGCCGGCGGAGGCTTTGGTTCGGGATTCTCTTTCCACGAGCATCCGAATTGTGAGGTGACGGCGGTGACTGATCTGCGCACCGACCGGCGGACCAAACTCCAGCACGTGTACAAGTGCAACATGGCGTACGAGTCGCTGGAGCAGATGCTCAGCCTGGAAAAGCGACTGGACGCTGTTGCGATCTTTACGCCCCCTCCGTTGCACTACAAGCACACGGAAATGGCGATGAATCGCGGCCTGCATGTGTACTGCGCGGTGCCGGCGGTGTTCCAACTCGAAGAGGCGGCGAAGCTCAAGGCCCTCAAAGAGCGCACGGGTCTGCGCTACATGATGGGGGAGACCAGTTGGTATCGCGAAGGCTGTATCTATGCTCGAAACATGCACAAAGCCGGAGAGTTCGGCGAGTTGTTCTATAGCGAGGTCGCCTACTATCACGACCGCGGCGATCTGACCAAGCTGATCGAGGACAAGAAGACGCGCTTCTATGAATCCAATGGCTCGCGTAGCTGGCGCTGGGGTCTGCCGCCCCTGCACTACCCGACGCACTCGCTGGGCTACGTGGTTGGCGTTACCGGCGAGCGCATACGCTCGGTGTCCGCGCTCGGATGGGGCAACCAGCATCCTTACGTCGCCGATAATGTGTACAAGAATCCGTTCTTCAACTCCTCCGCGTTGATGGAGACCGATCGCGGACACATGGTTCGCTGCAATGTGTTCTGGCTGGTGGGCGAGGACGGGGAAAGGGCCCAGTGGTATGGCGAGAAGGGCACCGTGTACATGGCCAACAGCGGCCTGATCGGTGATCTCCAACGCCAACGTCTGGAGAAAACCAAACCGCTCGTGTACCCGAAGTATCTGAACGACCCGATGGTGCCGCCGCGGATGCGTCACGAAAGCGGGCACGGCGGCAGCCACGTCTTCCTGAGTGCGGAATTCATTAACGCGCTGGTCGACGATCGCGAGCCGGAGATCGATGTCTATCAGGCCCTGGCGATGACAGCGCCCGGGCTGGTGGGCCATCAATCGGCCTTGAAGAAGGGCGAGCGGTTAAAGGTGCCGAACTTCGATCGGACCTAATCGTGCCGGCCGAGAGAGCCGCGTCTCGTTCTTCGGAGCCGCGACCGGTCAGAGGTAGTGAAAAAAAGGGGACGGCCACCCCGTTTCCCGATCAACGATTTGTGGAGAATCAACGATTTGTGGTCGGGAAACGGGGTGACCGCCCCCAATTTTTCACAGCTTTAGCGGACATTTGGTGCTTCTGATCGCGCGCAAGGACTCACCTCGACCTCCTTCACCGGCCAAAGCCTTCCATGTATTCCGGATTGTCGGCGAGATCCTCAGGTAGGCCCTTCACGGTTCCGGCAAGATCGCGAGCCAGGTCGTAACACGAGACCGCACCGGCCGGCGATTCCTTCCGCAATACCCTTTCCAGGCTCTCCCGTACGAGCGACGATTTTGTCATCCCTCTCGCTTTCGCCTCACTTTCGAGTTGGGCCAGGAGTTCATCGGTCAACTTCAGCGAGATCGTCTGCATGACTCTAGAGTAATGCGAGCCGTTCTCGTGCGCATTACCAGCATCGATTCGCGATATCCACTCGTGGAGTGGTTGCTGCCGACCCACTATCACGACGATCATTTGGCCGGCTATCCCGCTCTTCGAGCCCGCTATGGGACGAAGGTCGTCAGCTCACCGGAGTTAAAGGCAATACTGTTTACCGTAGAAAACTGCGGCGGACGATGGCTCCGAACCGCGGGTGTAAACCCGCGGGTTCTTTCGGAGCCGCGACCGTCAGGGAGCGGTGGCTCCTCACCGGTCAACATGCATCGCCACCGCTCGCTCACGCTCGCGGCTCAGAAGGCTTCATGGCGGCGAATCGCTCACTGCGAGATCGACGTCCGGTTTCCGGCCCGATTCAGCACACACTCGGTTCCGGTGCTGGCTGACGTCACCTGGAACGGCCGGCACCTGGGCGAGATCGCGGAGGCCATCGCGTACTGGTAACTAGTCATGACGCCAGGTTGACAGTCGCAGTATCGCGGCCGCAGAATGAGGGAACCTCGCGCTTGCCGGAAGACAGGCTTTTTGCCGCATCGCGGGGCGGACCCGAGATCTTCGAGTTGAGGAGAAACCCCCATGACTCTGCGACGATTTGCCGTGTTGTTTCTGCTGTCCTCGATTTCCGTGCTGTCGGCGGCGAACGCCCTCAAGCCGGGCAAGGCAGAATTGCAGTCGGCCGGCGTGCTGGCCTTCGGACCGGATGGCATCCTGTTCGTCGGCGATTCCAAAGCCGGGGCCGTCTGGGCGCTCGATACCGGCGACCGCACCCCCAACGCGGCCGCAAAATCCGTAGACATCCACGCGGCCAATGAGAAAATCGCCGCGCTTCTCGGCTCCACCCCCGACCAGATTCTGATCCAGGATATAGCGGTGAATCCTCTCTCGAAGCGGGTATATCTGTCGGTTTCTCGCGGTCGCGGGCCCGACGGCATGCCGGTGATCTTGCGCACCGACGCTTCCGGCCGGTTCGAGCAGGTTGCCCTCGACAATGTCAAACATTCGCGCGCCGATCTGCCCAACCTGCCGGACCCGGGCCTCAGGGATCGGCGCGGCCAGAGTCCCCGCATGGAAGCCATCACCGATCTCGCCTTTGTGAACGGGAAGGTTTATGTGGCGGGTCTCTCGAATGAGGAGTTCGCCTCTAACCTGCGCGCCATCAAATTCCCCTTTGCCGAAGTCGACAAAGGCGCCAGCGTCGAGATCTACCACGGCGCGCATGGGAGCTTTGAGACCAATTCGCCCGTGCGCACGTTCGTCGCCTATGGGACGAAACAGAATCCGTATCTCCTGGCGGCCTACACCTGCACTCCACTGGTGAAGTTCCCGGTTTCGGCTTTGAAGCCTGGGACCAAAGTGGTTGGCACCACCATCGCCGAACTCGGCA
>JBJXGR010000452.1:0-13080 GCA_046160045.1 Bryobacteraceae bacterium | reverse complement strand
GCTTGTCATTTCCGGCTTGCCATCTTTCCCGGTGCCGGCGGGTGGGCGGCCGGTTCTGCGTTTCAACGATTCGCGTCCCATGTTCGTCACTGTACGACAGTTGGAAGACATCCTGCAAATAGGTCTTGCTTCTAACAATCCGGTTCGCTTAATATCGAAGCGGGCAGACAAAGGCCACACACCACAGCGCGGCGTTTCCAGTGCGCTGGTGGTGAAGTGGCCCCGATCAAACAGAAAGGAAGGCGTTGAATGGTTTACAAACGCGGGCGCATTTGGTGGTTCAAGTTCGCCTGGAACGGCGATGCGATCCGGGAGAGTTCCAAGCAATCGAACAAGCGCACGGCCGAGCAGATGGAGTCGGCGGTCAAGGCTTCGCTGGCAAAGAACGAAGTTGGCATCCGCGAAAAGAAGCCGATTCCGACGCTGAAGGCGTTTCTACAGGGTGAGTTCAAGCAGCATGTCGAAACCACTTTCATGGAAAAGGCGACCACCCGCGCATACTACAGTTGGGGCATCGGTGCGCTCAGCGAGTATCGGCCATTGGCCGAATGCCGCCTGAACGAGATCAGGGACGACCGCGTCGAGAAGTTCAAGCAAGATCAGAGGGAGAGCGGGTTTGAGTTCAGCACGATCAACCGGAAGTTGGCGATTCTCAGGCGTGCATTGAAACTGGCGCTGAAACGCGGCGTCATGAAGGAACCGCTCAAAATCGAGCTACTTCCTGCGTCGCAGGAGAACCGCCGAGAACGCGTGTTACCAGAACACGAACGCGAAGCATATCTCATGGGCGCGCGGGCCGTTGGCGAGGTGATCCTGGCGAGCTACAGGCGAGCGCTCGAAGGCATCCGGGCAACACAGCGTGACCAAGAACCTGTCGAACCAAGAGACCCCTATCTGATCTACGACCTTGGCGTGATCCTGATGGAAACCGCGTTGCGGCCTGAGGAAGCGTACCGTCTGCGATGGGAACACGTCACCGAAGACGGATTGTTCAACCCTTACGGAAAAACGAAGGCGGCCCGGCGCACCGTGCCATTGTCACCGCGTGCCCGCGCGGTCCTGGAGCATCGGCGCGAGGCGGCCGGCGGTGACTGGGTATTTCCGACGCAAACCAAGTCGGGGCACATTGAGCAATCGACCGTGCGACGACGCCATGCCCAAGCCTGCAAGCTGGCGGACCTGGAGTACTTCGAACCTTACATCTTCCGCCACACGACCCTGACCGAATGGGCGCGCCACCTGGATTTCTACACGCTCAAAACCGTGGCGGGTCATGCCCACCACAGCACAACGGAACGCTACGTTCATCGTTCCGGGGCATCCACTCAGCGAGAAATGCGGCGCATGTGGACGGCGCAAGAAAATGGCCCCGAGGTTCAAGGTGGGCACAAATCTGGGCACACTGGCGCAACGGACTCGAATCAGAGTCCCGCAGTTAGGCCAGTAAATTGAAGATGTGTAAGAGGTTGGCTGGTACGCCCGAGAGGATTCGAACCTCTGACCTTTTGCTCCGGAGGCAAACGCTCTATCCGGACTGAGCTACGGGCGCACTCCTTACATGGTATGCTCGAAACCGCTTCCGGTCAAATGCAGTCTGCACCCTTCGAGGCCGAAACACCGGGTGCCGCTCCTGCCTGTCACTCTCTATCTACAAACAGGTCTTCAGGTTCGCGCCCGCCGGTTGACAATAGAGAAATGCGCATTTCCGAACTCCGCCTCCACCCCATCGCGATCGCCGATCCGCCTCTTCGCAGTTCCTACGGTCTCCACGCACCCTTCGCGCTGCGAACGATCGTGGAAATCAAGTCGACCGATGGCATCACCGGGATCGCGGAGACGTACGGTGGCGAGGGGCCTCTGGCCGCCCTGGAGGCCGCGGCGCCGTTCGTGCTTGGCCGTGATCCCTTCCGTCTGGCCGAGTTGCTGGCGGCTCTGCTGGGTACGGCGAAGAAAGTCGACGTCGCCGGCGGCGCAACCCAGACCTATCTGGTTCCCGGCGAGAATCCGCTCGACCAGCACATGCGCACCTTCGCAGCGCTCGAGATCGCCTGCCTCGACCTGATCGGCAAGGCGGTGGGCCGGCCTGTCTGCGACCTCATCGGCGGCCGCGCCCGCGACGAGGTGTCCTTCTCCGCGTATCTGTTCTACAAGCATGGCGGCGGAGGTGGCGTCGGTGACGATACCCGCGAAGACGAGTACGGCGAGGTGCTCGATCCCCAGGCGGCCGTCCGCGAGTGCAGGCAGATGATTGCGAAATACGGGTTCCGCGAGATCAAGCTGAAAGGTGGAGTCCTCGATCCAGCCGCCGAGGTGGCGACCATTCGCGCCCTGCGCGAAGAGTTTGGCCCGGACTACCCCCTCCGCATCGATCCCAATTGCGCCTGGTCCGTCGAGACTTCGCTCCAGGTCGGCCGCGACCTGAAGGAAGAGCTCTCGGGTGCAGGCTACCTCGAAGATCCCTGCGCGACCCTCGAAGGAATGGGCGAGGTCCGGCGGCGCCTGTTGGCCGAGGGAATCGCCACCGATCTGGCCAGCAACGTCGCCGTCACCAGCTTCGCGGACGTCCCTGAAGCAAAGCGACTCGACGCCGTGCAGATCGTCCTCTCCGATCCCCACTATTGGGGCGGATGCCGGCAGGTGCAGTTGCTGGGGCATTTGTGCAGCGTGCTGGGAATGGGGCTATCGATGCACTCCAACAGCCACCTGGGCGTGAGCCTGATGGCGATGACGCACGCCGCGGCCGCTTCGCCCCATCTCACCTACGCCTGCGATACCCATTACCCATGGCAGGTAGAGAAGGATGAGGTTGTGGAAGGAGGCCGCGTGCCCTTCGTGAACGGCTGTGTCCGCATCCCAGACAAGCCGGGTCTCGGCGTCGACCTCGACTACGATCAACTGGCGCGCGGCCGCGAGCGCTATGAACAGATCCCGTTCCGCAAACGGGACGACGAACTGGAAATGCGGAAGCACGTCGACCCGAACTGGAAGCGAGTGCTCCCCCGCTGGTAGCCGTTACGCTTTCTTCTTCGCGTCCGAGAAGATCTCGCGCATGCGCTTCGCGGCGAACTTTTCGTCGCCAGGATCGTTCATAAATACTGTGAACATGATCGCCTGCTTCTGGCGCATCACGGCCACTCGCGGTTCTCCGTCGAGCAGCAGCTTTTCGCACTCGTCGCCGCTGATGCCGAGCGCCTTCTCATCCCACTCGGCCACGACGCGATGCACTCTCCGCGTTTTGTCGTGCGGGGCGAAGCTGACGCGCATGCCGCGGATCTTACGCAGTTGATCGGCCAGGTAGTCGGCCTGCGCCTTGTATTCGCGGTCGATCGCCTCGAAGTCCAGCTTGGAATACTTCTCCGCCGCCAGCCACGCTCCGACGATTTCCTCGCGGCCCACCTTCATCGGGCGGCCCAGGGAATCGGAAAAGGGACTCGAGTTCAGCCGCGCCGCGCGGACCAGGTCGCGCCGCCCGGCCAGGATCCCGGAGCACTGCGGTCCCCGCATGTGTTTGCCGCCGCTCGAACAGATCAGGTCGACCCCGAGCGCCGCAAGCTTCCGCAGGTTCTCCCACGGCGGCAGCATGTTGGCCGCATCCACCATCACCGGGACGCCGGCCTTCTTCGTGATCGGCATCATCTCGTCAATCGGCAGCGGCTGCGGGGAGTCCCAGTCGCCGCTGTGGCCTCCCAGGAAGTACACCATCGCGGTGTTCGCGTTGAGCGCGTTGACGAACTGCTCGCGGCTCTCCGGCTCGACGATCTTCACTCCTGTATTTCGTACGGCGTGGTCATACCCGTTGCGATGCGCTTTCAGGATGACCACCTCGGACTTCATCCCCGTCAGGTCCGGCAGTTGCCGCACCTTCGCCGTGTCCTCACCCGTCAGGCAGCCGCAGGTCCCGATCGTGATGGCGCCCGCGGCGCCCGTGGTGACATACGCGTCTTCGGTCCCCATTAACGCGGCGATGCGGGCGCCGACCTTGTCCTGCAACTCGCCCAGCGGGACGAAGTGGCGGGAGATCTCGGCCATCGCCTCGTGCAGTTCGGGCCACTGTTTGGACGCGCCGATGACGGTGTGCGTGCCCCGAAAATTCAACAGCGGCCGGATGCCGAGTTCCTTCAGGACATTCGGCGGCGTCGAGCGCGCGGCCGCTGCGTTGCGTGCGAACGGGAACAGGCTCAGCAGCGAGCTGAAGCCGAATCCTCTGACAATCCCTCTGCGTGTAGATTGCATGGTGCGTCTCCTATCGAAGTGGAGTCAACTTGTGTGGAGTCAACTAGTGTTGAACCGTGTGCCACAGTAGAGTATCATCCCCGTCTTGCAGCCGCTGAGCCGGGTTCTTAGAAGGCATGCACGCAGTCGCGGAGGATGCTCTCGCGCAAAAGGGGTTTCAACGTCGTTCGATTCACGACGTCGACTCTGCCGCCCAGGACTTCCGCGATACGGATCTTGATTCGGGCGTACTCAAATACACCCATCGGCCGTTGCCCATCGAGTTCTACCAGGACATCAATGTCACTATCCGGCCGGGCTGCTCCCCTCGCGATCGACCCGAAAACCGCCGCGTGACGGATCCCGCGGCTCTGCAGGTCACCTTCATGCGCCTTCAGCACGGTCAGAATCTCATGAAGAGTGCGTAGCATGATCCGCGTTGATTCTAACACCAAGGCACCAGGCGAGCGCGGTCAAGGCCGCCGCCCGTCTCAGCTGTGTGAGCCAGGCCAGAGCCCTCGCCTGGGAGGCGTGTCCCCTATCGGTTCCCCGCGATCGGGCGTGCATGCTCCCGGATGTGCTCCGGGATTCCCCCTCGCGGCGAAAGATGGTTGAACTCTTCGGCAAGTCCGATCCCATGGGGCTTGCCGACGGCCGCGGCTAATTCCTCCAGATACGAACGAACCAGGTCGGACGCCGTCTGCTCATCCACTCGGGCCAACAGCGGACTGGGCGTGCCGGCGCGATCGAGGCGCAGTTTCACTTGTGCGGCATAACGGTGATTCGAGGTCTTCAGCGCCTGGGCCGCTTTCACCTTGCGGTCAAACATCGGCCCAATGTCGAAGTGGGTCATCCGCGCGCTGCCTTCGCCGCCTTCACGCGGCCGGTAGGGGCGGTTGGGTGAATAGAAGAAATACTCGCGCGCCGCCGCGCCGCCCATTCCCATATAGGTGAATTCCTGCAGAAACAGGCTGCCGCCCCCATAGGGCGCCTCTTCCGCCATGTGTCCGACATACCAGACGTCCCGGTCTTCCAGGTAGTGCACGTACCAGTCGGGGAAAAACACCGTCTCCGGTTTGTAGAACCGGAATGCCGCCATCACGTGATTCCGCAGTTCGCTGCTCGACACGTAGCCAAGCTCCCCGCTCTTGTGACCGAGGTTCAACACTTCCTGAACGCCCAGAATCTTGGCTGCCGCTTCACCTTCCGCATTGTTGGCCAGGCGCGTTTCCGCGGGACCAAGGCCGATGGAGTCCTTCTCTTCGTTGCCGATCTGCAGCACCACGATCTTCCGGCCCTCGCTGCTCATCCGCGCCAGCGTGCCGCCCGCGCCGAGAAGATAGTCCCGGCTCGACGGCGTGATCACCAGAACCGGTCCTTTCCCGCTCTGCGCCGCGGCGGTGGACACCAGGAGGGCAATGGTGAGCAGTGTCCTCACGGCTTCTTCCTTGGCGTCGCTCGCTCCAGCGCGTAGGGAGGAATCGCCTCTCCCGCGCCGCCGACATGGTTGAACTCCTCGCCGAACCGGAATCCGTGCTTGCTCCCGATCGTCTCGGCCAGTTCGGTCACGTAGGCCCGCATCAGGCGCGCCGCGTCCAGATCGTCCGCCAATCCGCCCGGCAGGGCTCCTGGCAACTTCTGGCGGACCGTCTCCGCGTAGAAGCGGTTGCGGGTGTGCATCAGTTCCACGGCGATGAGCTTTTGATCCAGGGTCGACGAGACGTCCCGGGCGACGAACTTCGACCGTCCGTCGCCGCCCTCTCCAGGGCGATAGGGGCGTGCCGGCGCATAGTAGAAGACGTCCGGCGCGCCATAAGGCGTCAGGCCATACCGGGTGAGATCGTTGCCAAACATGCCGCCGCCGCTGTATCCCCACGCGTCCTCGGCCATCTTGCCGATCCAGAAGACGTCCCGATCTTCCTGGTAGTGAACGTACGGATCGGGGATGAACAGGATACGTGGCTTGATGTAGCGGATGAGCCCGAACAACTGGTGGCGCATTTCGGTCGACGAGGTATAGCCCAGTTCACCGCTCTTATGGTCGAGGAAGATCATGTCGGTGACGCCAATCGCGTGCGCGGCTTCTTTGGCTTCGGAGATGTTGGAGAGCCTCGTCTGCGCCTGGCCGAGTCCCAGCGAAACCTTCTCGTCGTTGCCGAACTGCGCGACGTAGACCTTGTAGCCCTGCCTCGCGTAGGAGGCGAGCGTCCCCCCGCAGGCGACCAGATAATCGCCGCCGGACGCCGTCACGACCAGGAGATTGCGGTCACCCACAGGCTTCACCGCGCCGCCGGCAAGGCTCCATGACAAAATCGCCGCCAGGAGAGGAAACGGGAGCGATCTGGATCCATTCTTCAGCAAGGTCACAGGAGACTCTTCGACGGTGCGGGCACCGGAACTTCCCTGAGAGTCTATCGCATCCGTGGCCTTCGGAGTCAATTGTCAACGGGCCGGGACCTTTGACACCACCGATTGTCACTGGTAGCGTCAAGCTGACTGATAGGGCCGACCGCCGCGGCCTGTGATGCGGACCGCCCCGATTCACAAGGGTTGTCAAATTCTAAGATTTGTTGAATCTATGCGTTGCCGATTTTCGGAATCGTTCTCCCCTTGACGTGGCGGTATTCTCTGACCGGACATGGTATCCATCTCTCAAATCGCCGCGATCGCTTCACGCTCCGAGGCCCGACCGCGAGGAAGGGCTTGTGCTGCTCCGAGTCCAAGCGTGGGCTTGCGGTGCCCCGACTGTCAGCTACCGGTGCCAGGCACCGATTGGAAGCCAACCGAAGCCATTGGGCGAACCCAATCGGCGCCCATAAAATCAACAGTTTCGCCTCAAATTGGCTTCGTTCTGCCAAATCTTGCTTCCGCTCCATCAGCGCCGCGAGCGGAAAGCGAGCGGTGGCTATCCGAGCCGCGACCGGAAGGGAGCGGGCCTCTTGGTTTTTTCACAGCCCCGGAAGCGAGCGGGCCCCCCGCATCAGAGCCGCGAGCGGAAACGAGCGGACGCGCCGTTACCCTGCACTCCACCCCAGTGAGACACGCCGACTCCCATTCTGAGCCGCGACGTCAGGGACCGGTGGCTGGCAGCCCATCCTGCCCCACCGCTCTACTCGCGGCCTACCGGCTGCGGTTCCGCTGGCAGTCGCAATCGAAAGTGGTCCCACATGACTCGTCGTGACTTTGTAGCCGCACTACCCGCAGGCCTCGCCGCCGCCCCACGCACCCAGGGCGCCGGCCTGATCTCATTCCGCATCGGCGCCACCCAATGGATGCCGGAAAAGCGATTCCAGGGTTTGCTGGACTTCTTCGCCCGCCATCCCGGAACCGCTGACGAGTTGGCCTTTTTCACCTCCGCCACCCATCCGCCCCTCCCGCTTGCCGAAATAGAGCGCCGCGCCGAGAAACTCGCCACCCTCATGCCGCGAGTGAGAGCGCTCAACATGGGCGCCGGCATCAACGTGCTCGCCACCATGGGCCACCACGTGGAGAACCTGGCCAACTCCCTCAACGCCCCCTGGCAGCGCGTCGTCGACCCGTCGGGCGTCGAGTGCCGCGGCGTCTTCTGCCCGCTGCAGGAGGAACTCCTCGACTATGCCGACAAAGTCTACACGGCCGTCGCGCGCGCAGGACCCGACTTCATCTGGGTCGACGACGACGTCCGCCTCCAGGGGCACAAGCCTGCCGGGCACACCTGCTTCTGCAACACCTGTATCCGCCGGTTTTCGTCCGAGACCGGTCGAGACTTCACGCGCCAGTCGCTGGTGGAAGCCTTCAGCTCGGGCTCCATCGAGCAGCGGCTCAAGGTACGCCGCGCGTGGCTGGAGCACAACCGCTGGGTAATCGACAATCTGCTGCGCCGGGTCGAACAGGCCGTCCACCGTGTGAAGCCCGATCTGGTGCTGGGCTTCATGACCGGCGACCGCTTCTACGAAGGCTACGGATTCGAGCGGTGGGCGAAAACGCTGGCCGGGCCCGGCAACATACCGGTGCGCTGGCGGCCGGGAGGAGGCTTCTACTCTGACGAGACTCCGCTGCAGATGATCGAGAAAGCGCACGCCATAGGGCGGCAGGTGTCGGCCTTGCCGGGCAGCGTGACGGTGATCCAGTCCGAGGTGGAGAACTTCCCCTACCAGCGGCTTCGCAAGAGTGAGCGTACGACTGTGGTCGAAGCCGGGGCCTACATGGCCGCCGGGACCACGGGAACCGCGTTCAACGTGATCAACATGCAGCCGGATCCGCTCGACGAATACGAACCGCTGCTGCGCCGCATTGAAGGGAGCCGGGAGTTCTACGCCGAAATGCGCGAGGCGCTGGGCCGCACCCCGGCGCGCGGACTGTGGCCCGCATGGAGCCGCGATCTGTATGGGGCCATCAACCCGGAAGGCGAGTGGTTGCGGAGCGGCAGGTTCCCGCTCAATGCCCCCTACGCGCTGGGAGAGATCGGGATCCCTCTCGGATACGATGCGCGCGAATGCACGGCCACGGCGATCTCGGGAGCCGCGCCCTATGCGTTCTCCGCGCCGGAACTGCGCCGGATGTTCAGCGGCGGAGTCCTGCTCGACGCCGATGCCTGGCAATGTCTCGACCGCCTGGGACTGTCAGGGTGGACCGGCGTGTGCGGCGTCGATCCTGTCGACCGCGACGCGATGGAGGTCCTGGCCGCACACCCGTTGAACAGCCGGTTCGCCGGTTGGTCGCGCGACTGTCGCCAGTCCTTCTGGGCCGAGCGGGCCTACCGCCTGGAGCCATCCGAGAACGCGCAGATCGTCGCTCGCATGGGCGACTACGGCGATCGCGACCTGGGCCCCACCATGACTGCGTTTCGCAACTCCCTGGGCGGGCGCGTGGTGGTGATGGGCTACTTCCCCTGGAGTCAGATTCACAGCCTCCCGAAAACGTCGCAACTGAAGAACATCGCTGACTGGCTGAGCGGTGATGCGTTGCCGTTGCGGGTGGAGACGTTCGCCAAGGTCGCGGTGTGGTGCCGCGAGCGTGCCGTGGTGGTTGTGAATACCTCGCTGGATCCGGTTGAGTCGCTGGCCCTGCGTTGGAAACACCCCGGCTCGCGCTTTCGCTGGCTCGAGAGGGCCGGCCCGAGGCGCGAGGTCTCGGGCGACAGGCAGGGCGAAATGGTCCGAGTCACGCTCAACAACCTGGCTCCGTGGAGCCTTCATTTGCTGGTAAGCCAATCATGAACTGGAGTCGACGCGAGTTTTCCAAGCTGGCAGCCCTGCACGTCGGCACTTCAGCCCAGGCCGAAACCGGGATCGAGTCGCCGTACTCTCCCTCGGAAGGAAAGTGGCGAATCGGATTTCCCGGCCGTGTCTTGCAGCACGATGTATCTACCTGTCCCGCCCGAGGATCCTACCCTCGGTCCGGCGGCGAGTGCCGCCTCGCGCATCCTTGGGAACACGAGAGCGGCGGCATCGTGTGCCTGGATCTCACCCCTCGATCGGGTCCGGTTGACGCGAACGCGGACCGTGCCGGCGCCGAGGTGGTGTTGAAGTGGTCTTGCGGCGTGCCCAGGAGTTAGAGCGGTGGAAGACCGTAGAGATGAATCCGAAGCCTCGCACCGAACCGCGAGTGCTCAAGCGGGCCCGTCTGGGCCGCGAGCGGCTCTTTTGACCGCCGGCACTGTGGTCTCATCTCCCGGACCGTTCGCGGAGCCGGTCGGCTCGATTGAACTGGAGAAGCCGTGCGGTGGCTCTCCCAGCCGGGGTGATTCCGAGAATGTATCCGCCACTCATCCGGAAATGACGATCCCACGCTTGCGTGCCGGGGGTGATACAGCACCTCGATGATGCCGGTGTCGGGGTCAATCGAAGCGATGTCGCTACCCTTGTATCGATTACAGAGAGTACAAGACAACGCCAGGTTATCCGGCTCGGAAGAGCCTCCATGCTTGACCGCGATGATGTGGTCGATCTGGTGCTCGACAAAAGCAAGCGACTCGGGAAGGCCACAGTATTCGCACCGCCCGAGAGCTCGTTCGCGCACGAGCGTCCGGTCGGCGGCGTTAACCTCTGCCATCGCCAGGCGATTCGCCTAGCCGGCGACTCGCACTCGCCTTGGCCATTCTCACGAGATGCTCGAGGTACTCGTAGCGCTCCCATTCCTGTTGCTCGGCCGCAGTCAAGCCACAATCCCGGTTTTTGGAGAGCAATTCCGCGACCCGAGCTGACAACTGCGCCGATGGGCGAAGGGCCATCACTTCCTGAGGGCTGGGAAGGCTGGCCAGGAGCTCCAATACCTCGGTTGCCCCTTCAAACCCAGCCTGGCTGTCCGCACCGATATCGCGAAGCCCTAGTTCGAGAATCTCCGGTAGGCGGTCCTCTTGCCCTCGAAGCCGCAACGCCAATTCCTCGGGCAATTGAACGGTTATGGCCGACATCCTGCAGGGAAGTATAGCATCCGGCTTTCGATTCCCACCGGCGAAGAGTTCTCACCTGGGCCGATTGGCCAGGGTAAAGGAACCCCGGTCGACATCGCCTGGCGACTGTGATTCTATGGACCTTCTGAGGAACAACGTGGGCGGTCTCCTACCGGCCCGAATGCTGGAATAGAACTGTGCGGCGTTGCCCACACTCAACGGTTTTTGAGGAGAACCCAACCATGAACCTATCTCGAAGAGGACTGCTACTCTCCACGGCGGCCGCCGGCCAGGCGCCGGTCGCTCTTGCCGCCCAAACGGCTCCCGCAGTGAAAGGATCACCGGACGTCACCGTCCGCAAAGTCGACCGCCGGTGGATCAAGATCCCCTTCCGGCCCGTGCCGGCCCGCAACATGAATCGCGAGTTGCCGCAATGGACGATCTTCGAGATTTGCCAGGTAACTCTCGCCAACGGCGTAGTGGGTTTTGGCGAGACGATGGTGTACTACACCTGGGGCCGAGTCACTGACGAAGCGGTGAAGCGTGTCGTCGGAAAGAGCGCGGCCGAGTACATGTGGGACGACTCGCTCGGCTGCGGCCTGCAGATGGCCCTGTTCGACGCCGTGGGAAAGGCCAACGGTGTTCCGGTGCATCGCTTGTTGGGTCCGCAGATCCGCGACCGCGCCTTCCTGAGCTGGTGGGCCATCGACATGCCCGCCGAAGACTGGGTCTCGGAGTGCCGCGACGCGGTGGCGCTCGGCTATACGGCGTTCAAGACCAAGGCCCGCCCCTGGTTCGATCTCGATCATCAATGCGATGTGCTGACCAAGACCATCCCGCCGCACTTCGTCATCGATTTCGACTTCAACGCCCTGCTGCTCGACACCAGCCACGGCGGGCGCTACCTGGTCGAGATCGAGAAATACCGCAACGTGGCGATCTACGAGTCGCCGATCCCTCAGTCTGACGTGGCCGGAAACAAGCTGCTGCGCAGCCAGACGCGGGTTCCCATCGCGATGCACTTCGGCTCGCCGCCCATCATGACCGCGCTGCGGGAGGAAGTCTGCGACGGGTTCGTGATCGGCGGCGGTGCCGCGCGGACGATTCGAGACGCTACGGTTGCGGCGATGGCGGACAAGACCTTCTGGCTCCAACTCGTCGGAACCCAGATCACCTCGACGTTCTCCAAGCATCTTGCAGCGGTCCTGAGCCATGCCCGCTGGCCTTCGGTGAACTGCCATCAGTTGTACACCGAGCCGATGATCAAGCAGCCGATCAAGGTACAGAATGGCCTATCCGTGATTCCCGAGGGCCCGGGCCTGGGAGTGGACCTCGACGAGAACGCGGTGGAGCGATATCGTATCGAGCCATTGAAACAGGAGCCGTACCCGACGCCGAACCTGTTGATCGCGATCCGATGGCCGGGCGGCGCCACCAGCTATTACACGCATACCCGCCAGTATTGGGATGACTTCATGAACGGCCGCCTTCCGGTGTTTCCGAAGGGCGTCTACCTGGAGACGATCCCGGACAATGGCAGCCGCGAGTGGAAGGAACTCCAGGCCAAGGCGGCAGCGAGTCCGGTGCACAGCGGGCAACGCCCGTTGTAGCAGCCATCCAAGTGCGGCCCCTTCAGCCGCCTCCCTTATGCCAAACTGCGAACCGAAAACTAAGTGGCATTGGGGTAGTCAGCCAGCCTTCGGGTTTCACGACCGCGAGCACGAAGGATCCCTGCATCGGGTCGTCCGGATCGAGCGCGGCGTTGCGCATGAGCAATCCTTCCAGCCCGTCTTTCTTCCTCGACTCGTTCGAACGCTGGTCCTTTTCCTGGACCTCCTGTGACCGGATTCTCCTGCGCGAAGGCGATGCTCACCTTGGCCGAATGCGGGCCGGGATTGACGACGCGATAAGGTAGAATGGCCACGGGCAGCCCTGCCTCGTCGGCGTCCAGCGGAAAGAACGGGCTTCAGCATCGACAATTGCCGCCCGCGGAACACTCGCGGATAGCCGACCGCGTTCGAGGCCGGGACGACGGCTTGCCGTTGCTCAGCCGCCTTGCCTGCCGCGGCCGTCACTGGAGTCAAAGCGATGGTCCTCAGAAAGTCACGCCGGTCTACCTCTCGAATCTACTCCTACGACCCGCCGCGCAAGAGCCACCAAGCTTTCCGCAGTAGATCCCTCCTTCAAACGATCGATCAACTCGCCGCGCAGTCCCAGTTGCAGTGCGGTTGGTCGAGAGGATAAGATAAAAGGAACCTGCGCCCGTAGCTCAGTTGGATAGAGCGTCTGGCTACGAACCAGAAGGTCGGCAGTTCGAATCTGTCCGGGCGCACCATTCCCTGTTCAAAATCAATAACTTCCAGGTCCAGTGGGTGAGGCTCTCGTGGCCCTTCGTTTCCCCTGACAGGGATCTGGCTCCCCATCCGAACCGCGAGCGGAAGGGGCTGTGAAAAAAACGTTCGCGGTAGGGATGACCATCGCTGATCACCCCCCGC
>JBJXGR010000451.1:0-9957 GCA_046160045.1 Bryobacteraceae bacterium | reverse complement strand
GCGGTGAGCGCCTGGTAGTTGGAAAGCCCCTGGCTGTCGCGATAGTACAGATAGCCGTACTGCGCCAGCAGGTCGCGGTTCCAGGTGTCGGTCACGAGCAACTTACGGCCGAGCGATCCCGCGCCGTTTACCTCCACGTTCCAGGAGTCGGAAAGCCGGTGCTGGAGGCCGTAGAAATACGTCTGGGAGTAGGGGCTGCGGATTTCGGGCCGGAAGTAGGTAATGGCGGGAAAGTTCGCGACGTCCACGGCGTCGCTCTGGCTCTGGTAGCGCGGCAGGGCCTTATCCACGGGTTCCAGAAAATCGACCTGCTGGAACAGCGGAATGGAAAACGGGACCAGCCGCAGACCATTGGCCCGCATGTTCTGCCACAGGTTGTCGAAAGGGCGATCGTAGAAGATACCGTAGGCGGCGCGGAACAGCGTATTGCCACGGCCGGTCAGATCGTATGAGAAACCGAAGCGGCCCGCCCAATCGTTGTTGTCGGACTGATAGAGCTGTTGGTCACCGGCGCCGGGCTTGACGAAGGTCGCGCGAATCGTCTGCTGCAAACGTGTCGACCCCTGGCCCAGAACGAGCAGCGAATCCTTGGCCGCACCCGTGTTCGACGGTGATCCGAAGTTCTCGTAGCGCAGGCCGAAATTCAGCGAGAGACGGCGCGAGGCCTTGAAGGTATCCTGCGCGAAGAAGGACATCTGCCGATAGTGATACTGGCGATCATACTGGGGCGATCGCACGCGGCTGGAGTCGCTATCGGTGGCCACAAAGAACATCGACGGGTTCGACAGGATGAAACTGATGAGGCCGCTGATGCCCTGCTGCTCGAAACGGTACTGGCCGTCGCGGCCAATGGTCAGGAATCCGTCGAGGCGCCGGAGAAGCAGACCGCCGCCGAAGGTGGCTACATGCCGGCCGCGAGTCCAGACCACGTTGTCAAGCAATTCCACGGTCGTGCTGTTGTTGCGATAGGCGTAGGCCGCCAGGCTTCCGGGCATGATGACGGGCACGCCCTGATGCGGAACCACGAACGTCGCAATATCGGGGTTGGCGCGAGCCCAGCCGATCCGGTCGCGGCCATAGCCGAACTTAAACTCGTTGAGCAGGCCGGGGCGAATCCGCCGTGTGTAGTTGGCCGCCAGGCTGTCGACGTTCTGGTCGAGCCCGGAGACGAAATCGGCATAGGGAGACCAGATGAAGTCCGGCCGGCCGATCCGGGCCAGCGAGTACCGTGCCATCACCCGGTCCGCGCCCCCGCGAGGCGTGTAGTCGACGCGCACATTGGCGAGCGTCCGATCGAGGGACACGGGCAAGGTGTATGGCAGATCGATGAAGATGGCGCCGTTCGCGGCGCGGGGAGCGGGTGTCGGATACTGCGTGAGCAAACGGCGGCCCGGAGAGTTCTCAGCGAGGTTCCGCAACAGGTCGGGCGTCGGCAGGCGGACACTCACGGTGTCCCCACTGCCGCGGCTGCGGAAGTTCTCATAGGCGGCGGAGAAAAACAGACGGTCCCGCAGGACGGGGCCGCCCACCTGAAAACCGAGTTGCCGCTCCTTGGCGGCAGGCCGTTCCAACCCGAGCCGGTTCTCCTGGAAGCCATTGGCGTTCAGCGCCTCGTTCTTCAAGTAGAAGTAGCCGAGGCCATGGAACTGGTTGCCCCCCGATTTGGTGATGGCGTTGGCGAGAAAGCCGGGAGTCCTGCCGTACTCGGCCGAGAAATTGTTGGTCGAGACGCGGTACTCCTGAATCGCCTCGGGCGCGATGGGAGAGAGCGGGCCGGTGATCAGGTAGTTGTTGTTCTCCAGGCCGTCCAGCATGAAGTTGGACGCCGAGGGCCGCTGCCCCATGACGGACAGGCCTAGACCGCGCGAGGTGCCCGCATCGGCAGTCACTCCGGGCTGGGTGACCAGCATGGTGTACACATCGCGGCCGGCCAGGGGAAGGTCGCGCACCTGCAGCGGGTTGATCACTTCGGAAAGCGTGGACTCAAGGGCGCCGCGCCGGCCCCGCACCGCTTCGAACGACCCCGACCGGCTGGTGTCTACGTCGGGGCCGTAAAACGTCACGATGCTTTTCGAACCGGGGAGAAAGACACTGCGATACTGGCCGGATTCCCAAACGTCGGAGAGCGGCCGCAACTGGAAGTTCAGCTCAACGCGGGCGGCGACCGGCAGTTCGAGTTCCTGGACCTCCTGGGCCTGATACGCGCCGGCGGCGATGCGGATGCGATAGAAACCCGGCGTGAGCAACGGCAGGAAGTAGTTCCCGGACGCGTCGCTGCGGCCGGACCCGCTGGCGCCCGTCGACGATTGGACGTAGCTGACGGTCGCGCCCGAAATGGCCGCGCCTGTCCGCGAGTTGCGGATCGCGCCGCTGATCATGCCTTGAGTTGTCTGTCCGTAAGCGATTCCGCCGGCCAGGAAGAGCAGCACGAGACGGGCGTGAATCACTTGGCCCCCATCTTCTTACGGACGCGTTTGCGGGTATCGGAATCGGATGCGAGCTTCAGAGCTTGTTCGTAGGCCGAAGACGCTTCGGCGGCGCGGCCCCGGGATCGTTCCAGGTCTCCCAGTTGTTCGGCGATGATGGCGCTCGATGGCTCGAGCCGCCGCGCAACGGTGAGTTGCTCGAAAGCGCCCGTGGTGTCCCCGGTTTTTACGAGAAGCGAGGCAAGAGCCAGATGCGCGGCGACGTAGTCCCCGCGTTCCCGCAGGACGGCACGGTACTCGGCGATCGCGGCCTGGGGATCGTCGAGAGCGGCGGCCAGGCTGAGCCGCGACGGCAGATAGGACGGGTTCTCGCGCAGATTGGCGCGCCACAGTTCGATCGCTTCGGCGCGGCGGTCCCTGCTTTCGTTCAGAAGCAGCGCCAGGTTGTGCCGGGCGGGCAGCAGGTGCGGGTTCTTTTCAAGCGCCGTGCGGTACAACTGCTCGGCCTCGCGCGCTTTCCCCGTAGCCGCCTTTAGCGAGCCCAGCGCGTTGTAGGGTTCACCCGAATCCGGGGCCAGCCCAATGGCCTTGCGATAGGAGGCTTCCGCCTCCCGCCGGCGATTCAACCTCTGGTACACCAGGCCGAGATTGTAGGGAAGATACGAGTACTGCGGCGTCAGCCGCATCGCCTGCTCGTAGGAGCGGATGGCGGCCTGATAATCGCCTGCTTCCGTGTAGGCGAGAGCGAGATTGTGCAGCGGATACGCCCAGTGGGGAGCGCGGCGGGTCGCGTCGCGGAAGGCCGGGATCGCCTGCTCGTAACGAGCCTGTTCCAGATAGGCAATGCCTAGCGCGTTGTAAGATTGCGCTCCCTGGGGATCGAGGCGAACGGCGCGTTCCAGCAGGTCGACCGCCTCGGTGAACTTCTTGTCGAACAACAGCGATCGTCCCCGGCAGAAGGACTGGCGGGCGTCCAGGAACAGAGACTCCGGAGTCAGCAGCCGGGCCGAGGCGTACACGGTCGAGCCGCGGCTGAAGTCCTCTTTCGTCTGCGGCACCTGGTCGCCCGTGAGATACCGCAGGATCACCTGTTGTCCGCGATCTTCCAGGGCCACGCGCAGCTTGTTCTTCTCCAGGAAAAAGCGCTCCGGCGGCAAGCGCCGCTCCAACTCCTTCAGAGCGGAGAAGGCGCTATCGGCTGCGTTGGGATCAAAGCGCCCCTGCCCAATGGCCTGGTCGAGACGCTCGATCGACGATCGCGCCTCGGAAGAGACGGCTCCCGGCTGCGCCTGCGCCGCGGCCAGGTACATCGGTTCGCCGGCCGAGTCGTAGATCAACGGGAAGCGGGCGCGGGCCAGGGTGATGCCCGGCTGCTTGATGTCGGACAAAGGCAGCGCGTTGTCGAAATTGCCGAACTCGCGCGGGTGCTGTTTATCCGCGGTGGCCTCCGGCACCATCTTCTGGACGTACGCGATGATCTCGTTGACGTCTACCCGGCCGTCGCCGTTCTTGTCCGCTTCGCCACTCAGTCCTTTCAACAGAAAGTAGCTGAATACTCCGTGCCCGCCGCCGAACTGCGGCCCTTCCATCGACAGTTCCCGCGGGCGGCTGGCCATCAGTCCCAGCATCGAGCCCTCGGCTTCGCCCAACTGCTCGACGGACTTGTTGATGTTGGTGTTCTTGATGCTGCCGATTACCCCGGCACGGCAGACGTCGACAAACAAGGCGACCCTGCCGACCTTGGACAGTTCTTCCTCCACCAGTTTCTGCACCTCTTCCATCGGCAGGGCGGAACCGGCCAGATCCTGAGGATCGCTGTCGAAAGTGAGGATGTAGGCGCCCTTGCTGCCAGGCACCTCGACGGTCCCGTGGCCGGCCAGCAGCACCAAGACCGTGTCGTTCTTTCCCGCCCGGCCCTTGAGAAAGGTCTGAAACGCGTTGCGCAAGGCGCCGGTGGTCGCCTTCTCATCGGTCAGCATCACCACGTTCTCGGCCGGAAGGCCCCCGCCGCGAGGGCTTTTCACGTGCTGCTCGAACGTAATCGCATCGGCGCTTGCGAATTGCAGCCATTGATCCTGGGGCAACTTCTGGTACTTGGAAACGCCAACCAGGAGGGCGAACGTCTGCCCGCCGGTGGGCGCCTGCGCTTTTGCGGCCGCCGCCGCGTTGGTGATCGACTCGGACAACTCGAAGATCTTCCCCTTGATCCACGTGGCCTCGGGCAGGGTCGTCGACACCTTGCGGTACTGGGCCAAGGCGTCCGCCGGCAGCTTGTGTTTTTCGAGTACAACGGCCCTGGCGAGAAGTGCCCCGGTATCATTGGCGTTTGCCGCGAGCGCTTCGTCAATCGGCTTGATCTCGCCGGCCATCTCTGGTGGGTATTTGTCCGGAGGTGTGGGCTGGTAGGGCGGCTCTTCGACCGAACCGCGCGTCATACTGACGCCGTAGTGCTGCTGGCTCGCCAGCGCGACCCGGACCACCTGCGGCAGAAAGCAGGACGCGATGGTCTTTTGGTCGGCGAGCTTGCCGGTCTTTACTTTCAACTGCCTGGCTTCCAGCAGCACCTCACCCGCCGGTGCCAGACTCTGGGAGGATTTCTGGGGGCAGTACAGGAACGAAGCCGCTCCGGCCTCGGTCTTGAGCGCGTCCCCGGCAAACAGGACGTCCCCGGGTTTTGCGGCCAGTGGCGTCTCGGCTCCGGCGCGCACCACCTTCGCGCCGCCGGGCAGCAACACCAATCCCACCGGCTCCTCCCGCTTCACGTCGGCGGTCAGGAGCCCAGCCAGCGCAAGGAAACACAAAAAAGTCCGGACACCCATGGGTTACGCTTTCTCCGCCGCCGCCTCGACTTCCGGCCGTTTCGGGGCCAGTTCCAGGACGGTATACACGTTCAGCGGCTCCGTTTTGCCTCGAATCGGAACGTGGCCCAGATGATATAGGTTGATCCCGTCGCCCAGAATTTCCCGTGTCTCCTCGCTCAGGATCATGTGCGACTTCATCTCTTTGTTCAGGCTTTCCAGGCGCGAAGCCAGGTTGACGGTGTCGCCCAGAACCGTGTATTCCATCTTGTCCTTCGAACCGACATTCCCGACGATCGCCGGCCCGGTATGAATGCCGGCGCCGGTCCTGAAATCGCCGCAGGGGGTCGTCACCATCTCGCGAGCGCAGAGCACCGCCCGCGTGGCGTGATCGCCTGGCTTGGCGCCTTCGTCTTCGTCCGTGAAAATCGCCAGGATGCCATCTCCTATGAACTTGTTGACATGGCCATGGTAGGCAACAATAATCGACACCATCTTGCCCATGTAGTCGTTCAATAGATCGACGACCGCGGCAGGATCTTTAGACTCGCAGAAGGCCGTAAAGCCGCGAATGTCGGTAAACAGGATAGTCAGGATCTGGCTGCGGCCGGACAACGAGATGTTTTCCGTTTCGGAAAGACTCTTCGCCAATTCCTTGCCGACGAACAGTTGAATCGCGCTTTGGAAGACCGCGCCGCGTTTCTCGGCGGTCAGCATCCGGTAGAGCGAGGTGCCGATAAGGGCCAGAAGACAGGAGAGCAGCAGCTCGGATGTGGAAATCAGGATTCCCCGCCGGAACATCAGGTGAGTCAGTCCCCCTGTTGTAAAGACAGCGATGAAAAGACCTACCGCACCGCGAACAGCCCCGTACCGCGCGACGATCGCCACGGTCGCCGTCGCCACCAGGAACAGCAAGACGATCTGAGTCCATGCCGGGATGGGCACCAGGTACTGGCCCGTGAGCAGCGTCCGGAGCGTGCTGGCGTGGATTTCCACGCCTGCGGTATTCCACTTACCCAGGCCAAACACGGTGTAATAAGGGGTTGCGTGACGGTCTTCGTCGTAGTCCGGGCCCAACAGAACGGCCTTGCCTTTGACCCACTTCTCGATCTGAGCCTGATTTCCGGATTTCGCGGCCTTCAGGAAGTCGACCAGCGGAATTCGATTGAAGGTATTGGGCGGACCGGCATAATTGATGACAATGCCTTTCATGGGATCGGCGGGAATCAGCCGGTCGCCCCACAACAACCGTCCCTGCTCCCATCGCATGTCCTGGCCGCGGAACTTTTCGGCCACCCGCGTGGCCAGCGATCGAGCGAGGGTTTCGGGGGGTTGCGTTCCGGGGGCTTCGGTGAGTTGCTGCCAGCGCACAAAGTCGTCCGAGTCGACGGTGAGGTTGGCATAACCGGCCTGGCCCATGGAAGACGACACCATGTTGATCGGGACGGGCCAGTCCTTCTGCTTCTTCAGCAGCGCGTCGACGTAGCCGATGATCGCGGGCATTCCCAGACTCGCGGCCGTGGCGACCGCTTCCACCAGCCGGCCGTCATGGTCTTCTTCCTTCAAATAGCGGTCCACCGGAATCCCGAAGGCAACGTCTAAGCCCAGGACTTTGGCGCCGCCGCGCGCCGCCGCTTCGATAGCATCGGCATAGTATTTGTGCCAGAAGATCAGGGGCTTTTCGTAGGTGTCAAGGGTCGTCTGATCCATGGTGATCAGTAAGATGTCATCGACCGGGAGCTTGCCGCGGAGAACAAACTGGAAATCCTGGAACTTCAGGTGGACTAACTGCATGAACCGGATCTTCCCCAGCATGACGGTCCCGCCCGCGCTTGCCACGACAATCAGCGCCAAGGCAAGAAGGCTTCTTTGTTTCCGCGTCAACAAGCTCCGTATGCCCCCCTGGGCTTTATTGTAGGCTCTCCACAGGAAGTCCTGCCGTGCTTTCGGCCAGCAAAGGGTCCAACGCGCAGTGCCGGCGGCCGGTTTCGCCGGTGTGAATGGGACACCGCATCCGAGGCACGACCGCAAGGGAGTGCTTCCTTCGCGGGGCGTCGTGCCTCGGATGCGGTCGTGCCCTTGATGCGCCGGCGCCGGGCGGGGGGCAGACTTCGAGAACCGCTGCTGCCATAATCAGGGCGGTCTATGTTTATGAATACCGCCTGCAAGATTGTCATCTTTCTCTCTCTTTGCGTCCTCGCGCAGCCGGCTACGTCCCCTAAGCTCACCCGCGATTGGAAAATCTACGTCATTACCCATACCCACGCCGACATCGGGTACACCGACCTGATCCCCGAGGTCGAGCGCGTCTGGTGCCAGGGCATGGACATGGCGATCGACGCCAGCGGAAAAGGTCTGAAGTGGACCCTCGAAGGCTCCCTGTTGTTCGACGCCTACTCGCGGCACCGCAAGCCCGAGCGCGTCCAGCAACTGGTCGGACTCGTCAAGAGCGGCATGATCGAGATCGCCAGCCTCTACACCAATATCGAGCAGGAGAACGCCGGACCGGAGGAGTTGATCCGGGCCAGCTACTATGCCAACGAGACGCTGCGGCGCAAGTACGGCATTGAATCCAAAACGGCCATGTTGAGCGACATCACCGGCCTGACCTGGGGCCTGCCGCGGGCGCTGGCCGGAACCGGAACGCGCTATCTGCTGTTCGGCCCCGGCGCCTACAAGGAACTGCTGGGCGAATCGAAACTGCCCCACCTGTTCTGGTACAAGTCGCAGGACGGCAGCCGCGTGTTGACGCAGATGCGCAGCGGCCGGTACCGCGACTACACTCAGGCCAAGATCTTCCTGCGCGCCTCCGAGATGGAAAAGGGCGTCATGGACCTGCTGAGCTACTACGAGTCCATGGGCGCCGAATACCCGTACGACGCGATCCTGCTGCAATTGGCCTTCGACAACGTCAACCCGCAGGTGGAACTCGTTGAGAACATCGAGTCGTGGAACCAGAAGCACTCCAATCCGAAAGTCCTCATGGCGACCCCTAAGGAGTTCTTTGGGTATATGGAGGCCAAATTCGCAGCCAAGATTCCCGAGGTGTCGGGCGATATCACCTCGGCCTGGACCGACGATCCGGGGATCTTCGCCCAAGCGACAGGCATGAAGCGAAAGGCGGCGGCGGAAATCCTGTCCGCCGAGAAGTTCGCCGCGATCGACCAGGTACTCGGCACCGACCGGCCGTACCCCCGGCGCGACATCGACAAGACCTACAGCGACATGCTGGTCTATACCGATCACACCTACGGCATGGACAACTGGTTCTGGGAGCACCTTTCGCTCCAGCGGTCCAAGGGCGTCCTGCACCACCCCGCGTGGGATTACTACAAAGAGTCGTGGGAGGACAAGAAGGAGTTCGCCTACGAGGCGGCGCGGCTGTCCGATCAACTCCTCGGCGACGCCTTGCAGGGAATCGCGTCGAAGATCCCCACCGAAGATCGCACCGTCATCGTGTTCAATCCCACCTCCTGGTCTCGGACGGACGTCGTGCGGGTGCTGCATCGGGCTCTGAAGATCGGCCGCGCCGACATGTACTTCGAGATCACCGATAGCGTCACCGGAGAGCGTGTCCCGTACCAGGCGATCCTCGGCGACCGCCTGCAGGACACCCTCGCCTTCGTCGCCAGGAATGTTCCCCCTCTCGGGTACAAGACCTACCGCCTGACGACGGTGGAGCAGCGTCCGGCGTTCCCGTCTTCCACGGTGAAGGTGTCGGGTACGGTGCTCGAGAACGAGTTCTACCGGGTGGAAGTGGATCCGGCGAGCGGCGGCGTGTCGAGCATCCTCGACAAGGAACTGCAACGCGAACTGGTGGACCGGAAGGGCTCTGAGAAGGTCAACCAGTTCCTCTACTACAGCCTCACCGGCAGCCACGAAGCGCTCTATCAGGACAACCATTCGCGCACCCACCTGGGGCGCGTACCGACCAGTTGGTACAGCATCGGGATCTACTCGCCGCTGGTCGCCAAGGTGGAAGTGGGACAGGACGGCCCGGCGCTCAAGAGCCTGGTGAGCGACATCCGCATGGATCACGGTCCCGCGCCGAGCCACATCACGCAGGAGGTGATCCTCTATCCGGGCATCAAGCGCATCGACTTCGTGAACCGGATTCACAAGCAGGCCACGCTCTCCAAGGAAGAGGTGTATTACGCGTTCCCGTTCGACGTGCCGAACTTCGAGATCCACTGCGAGATCCCCGGGGCCGTTTTCCGGCCCTTCAAGGACCAGCTTTCGGGCTCATTCACCGGGTTCAGCGGGATCCAGCACTGGGCCGAGGCTTCCAACGGAGAATTCGGCGTAGCCGTGGCCACTCGCGAAGTGCCGGCCGTCGAGTTCGGCGAGATCCGCACCAACGAGTGGGCGATGGAATACAAACCCAAACGCCCCGCGTTCTTCTTTTACATCCTGAACAACAAGGAGAACACGAACGGCGCTTTCTGGCAGGGGAGCGAGGACTGGCGGCTAGGGTTCTTCGAGGTGAACTTCGCGGTCACCTCGCACCGGGGAGGCTGGCGGGAAGGGAAGACCACGCGATTCGGCTGGGAGCACAACACCCCGCTGGCCGCGCGCGTGGTGGCCAACAAGGTGGAGAGCAACATCCCCGGCAAGATGGCCTACTTCGTGGGCAAGCAGGGCGGCACGCTGCCGGCGAAGGAGGCCTCGTACAGCCAGGGCCTGCCGGATCACGTCCTGCTGCAAGCGTTGAAGATCGCCGAGGATGGAAACGG
>JBJXGR010000450.1:0-2765 GCA_046160045.1 Bryobacteraceae bacterium | reverse complement strand
TTTCGCAAGCGGCTGAAAACAGGGCGCAAAGAAACATTGGACTCGTGAACTGACGCTCGCAGTTGTTACTCCGGCGCTTGTTGCGGCAGCAAATCGAGGGCAGCGGCAGTGAGGGCAAGCCGTCCTGACGGGTGCGTCGGGACCGATGAGCGGGGGTTCCACAGACCCAGTTCTTTCCAGGTGACCCTCGACATCGCCCCACTGCGACCGTTGCCGCTCACAATGCCGCTCGGTTTCCCCAAGTTTCCGGGTTGGAGTGATCTAGCTAGGAATAGGAAGAACCGGGAAATAGGCACGTCTGCGGAACGGCGGACTATACACTGATGTGGATAGCGGGACCCTGGCGCGTTTATCGTTCCTAATGAGCAACGATGCACCGCATGATCAGCGTCAAAGCCTACGTAAACTCAACGAGAAGATGGAAGATTTGTATTGGACCCAGATTCTCCAGAGGACGGTCGTGTTGGGACGTGTGTACACCGTCCAACCCCTCGCCCTGCCATCCAGCCGGGGTCCAATCGGAGAGACCTTCGGATGCACAGATTTCGACGCGCCGGGCCGCAAAACCAGAAGCCAGCCGACGAAGCCAGCCAGCGCAAGTATCAGACTGCACATAACCGAGCATGCCTGCCGACGACCACCTGCCAGCGTACTCTCCATCTACAAACATCTGAAGCCCTCCGGGACCGAAATACTCGTTCACGGAGTCTGATCGGTATAGCCTTTTGGCTTCGACGTGAAATCGCGGCCGCAGTCCACGCCCAGTACGCACGAATTCAAAATCGATACGAGGACGCCACTTCCCGTGGCGGCCGGCCACGGCCTGCGGTGGATCGTCGAGAACCTCCATGTGTTCCATCCACGGAGCCGCATCGTCACTCTCGACTATCGTCCTGGCACACCGAACCAACTCGCCCGTGATGTGTGGTTCTTCCGCGCTCTGAAGAGAATGGGTATCCATAACGCCGTAAGCCCGAACAAGAAGAACAAAGCAGTTCTTCACGAATGCTATCCGGTACAGGTTCTGTTGGTCTTGCGACGGGCCGTCTGACATTAGTTGAGCGCCCCGGCTGAATCGCGGGGTTCAGGTTCCAGGCAATCAGCGATGATCTCCGCTGCATCCTGAATGGCCTGCGTCCGCGTCCAGTGAAAGCGTTGGAGCGGTTTCAAAATATAGGTTCGCGAGCCCTTGTAAACGCGTAGGTTTCGGTTGAAGTAGAGCCACTGTGCGCGTTGCTCTGTCAATCGCTGCTGGGTCTCCGCAAGCTGTTGGGCCACCGGGTCGGACGCAGCCCAAACACTTACAGTAGGGCGATCGACTCCTGCGACAAGCTCCACCGCGACCATTCCGGAGCCGCTACCAACCAGAATATCAATGCGATGCCGAGTGGAACTCGATTGGCCGATGAAGTCATTAAGTTCGTCTGCCAAGGCTCGACCATAAGCCTGAAGTTCGTCGGCTGGTGGCTGCCCAACAGCAGATGGCTCCATCTTCCCCTGATTTAGACCGAATCGAATTCCGACCAGGTCTGCGACAGCGGCCCGGGCTCGCGGGGAAAGTTTCAACGCCTCAGATGCGAGGTCGTTGAGTTTCTTGACCAATTCTGGGCGATCGAAGTCGTCTCTACCGGCGCTTTGGTACGCTATGCGCGAGTACAGATCTTCCCACTCGCGCGTGGTCGTCGAATCGAACGGCAGAGGGATGGAACGAAGTGCCTTGAGCGTATTCCTCGTTTTCTGGACACCGGACTCGGTGCTTGTCAGGAATTGATGATAAGTGACGAAGTCCGAGTTCAAATACAGGGCGATTGCCTTCAATAGGCTGCGGTCGCCTGAGGGAGACGTAATCCCGATCTGCCGCGCAGGCACAACGAAAAAATCTTCGCTATATACCGCAAAGTTGCGCGACGCGCTGACGACAACATGCGGCGGCTGGCAAATACTAAGTTTCCGTTTGATGCCAGCGCGCTTGCTGAGGAAGACCTCCGACTCCGCCAGCCGACGGATGGAGCCTTCGGGAAAACGTAGCAAATAGCGACGTCTCTTCAGAGCATCAAGGTCGATTGTTGCCGCGCCGATCAGTTCTGGATGAAACTCGTTTGAACCTTTCTCACCCAACGAATCGCGTAATTGTGGGCCTTCTGAGAGGGTTAGTTCTTTTGCGGTCTCCAGGTCGCCCACTGTCCTGAAGTTTCGTTCGACAGTTTGAAGCACCTTTACATCAATGGTCGCCCCCCACATCGCGATCTTCCAGGGAAGCGGCTCTCCGCCAAGCACGCTGGCATAGGCGATGTCCTGAAGTTCGCTGGAATTCACGACGATGTTCCATGTCTTTTGACGGTGCGCTTGCGGACCGCCATAGGCCGTCGGTTGATTGGCCACCAGCGGTGAGTACACATCAATCAACATCGCCGATACGTCCGCTTCAGCCCCGTCGGGCATTGGCGAGTAAAAGATGGCCGCCGCAGGCAGCCTCGCTCGTCTGCTGAACAACACTTCGGCGAGGTTTGCGAAATTTCCAACCGACCACAGCCGGTGACGGGTCAGGAACGCGCTTCGAAAGGCGGCCGATTCGTACTTGAACAAGGTCATCGCCGGAAGTAGCAGAGCTACGCATCCGTCGGCATCGAGAACCTCGGACGCACGCCACGCAAATGCCTCTGCAAGCTGGTTCCCGCCAACGGGACGCTCGAGATGATTCTTCAGCATCCACCGCCAAGCGGGTTGTTCATCATCCTCCAGCTTTGCGGGATTTAGATCCTTCC
>JBJXGR010000449.1:0-3582 GCA_046160045.1 Bryobacteraceae bacterium | reverse complement strand
GTGCTCCCAATCAGAGCCGCGAGCGGTAGCGAGCGGACAGGCGCCCAGGCGCCCCGATGAGGGTCCACTTCGTAGCTCGTGCATCCGGGGTCCGGTCCGCTCGCTGCCGCTCGCGGCTCTGTTTGGTCCGGCTGTTTTGTTTGGGATGGTTAGGCAAGGAGTTTTCGGATGACATTCCCCCCCACGTCCGTCAGGCGGAAGTCGCGGCCCTGATGCCGGTAGGTCAGCCTCGTATGGTCGATCCCCAGCCGGTCGAGAATCGTGGCTTGCAGGTCGTGGACATGATACGGTTCTTCGATCACGTGGAAGCCGAGTTCGTCGGTTTGGCCCAGGTTCAGGCCGGGCCGGATTCCGCCGCCGGCCATCCAGAGCGTAAAGCCGAAGCGGTGATGATCCCGCCCTTCCTTTCCGGGCGTATACCCGCGCCGGACTTCGAACATCGGCGCGCGGCCGAACTCCCCGCTCCAGATCACCAGCGTCGAGTCGAGCAGGCCCCGGTCGGCCAGGTCGCCGAGCAGCGCCGCGGCGGGCTGGTCCGTCATATCGCAATTCGTCTTGAGGTTCTTGTTCAGGTCGTGGTGATCGTCCCAGGTGGAATGGTACAACTGCACGAACCGCACGCCACGCTCCACCATCCGGCGCGCGAGCAGGCAGTTGACGCCGAACGGACGAGTCGGCTCCCGGTGGACGCCGTAGCTTTCGAGAACCGCCGCCGGCTCCCTGGAAAAGTCGAGCAGCTCCGGCGCCTTGGCTTGCATGCGAAACGCCAGCTCGTAGGAGTTGATGCGTGTGGCGATCTCGACATCGCCGGTCTCCGCGCGATGCAGTTCGTTCAAGTCGCGCAACGCGTCCAGCCGCAGCCGCTGGCTTTCGCGGCTGATGCCCGGAGGATTGGAAAGGTGCAGCACCGGATCGCCCTGGTTGCGAAACGTCACGCCGCGATAATCGGACGGCAAAAAGCCGTTCGACCAGTTCGATGCGCCGCCCTCGATGCCTTTGCCCGAACTCGACAGCAGGACCACAAATCCCGGCAGATCCTGGGATTCGCTGCCCAACCCGTAGGCCACCCAGGAGCCCATCGACGGGCGGCCGACCAGCGGCGTGCCGCAGTTCATCATCATCTGCGCCGGATGATGATTGGCGATATCGGTCGTCATCGAATGGATCATCGAGATCCGGTCCGCGCAGGTAGCGATGTGCGGCAGGTAGTCGCAGAACCACATGCCGGCCTGGCCGCTGCGGGTGAACGTCCGCGGGCTGGCCCAGACGCGGGCCGAGCCGCGGATCAGGTCGTCGTTCAGGTTCGTCATCAACGACGCCGGCACCGGCTGGCCGTGCAGTTCGCGCATCTTCGGCTTGGGATCGTAGAGGTCCAACTGGCTGGGCGCGCCGGACATGAACAGGAAGATGACATTCTTTGCCTTCGGAGCAAAGTGCGGCGGCCTCGGCGCGAGAGGAGCGCGGCCCTCGGCGGCCATCAACTGCGCGACCGCGATGGTCTCCAGACCTCCGGCGCAGTAACGGAAGAACTGCCGCCGGCTCTGAATGCGAACAAAGTCCCGGTACGTCATTTCATTCCCGCGTCAGGAACTCATCCAGGTTCAGCACGATGCTCGCCGCACCGGCCCAAGCCGCGGCATTTTCCGGGGAGACGCCCTCTACCGGGAAGCCGAAGAATCGGCCGGCCGCATCCTTCTCGGCGGCAAACCGCGCGCGCTGGCCGGCGAGATACGCGAGCAACCGGTCGCGCTCCGGCGCCCTGGCCGGCCTGCCGAGGCAAAGGACGAACATCCGGTCAATGCGTTCGGCATCGGAGCCGTTCTCGCGGAGAATCCGTTCCGCGAGCGCCTGCGCCATTTCCACGAAGACCGGGTCGTTGAGAACGGTCAACGCTTGCAGCGGGGTGTTCGAGCGTTCGCGCCGGCTGCAACTGCGCGCCGGATCGGGCGCGTCGAATGTCACCCACTGCGCGAACGGAGCCGTGCGCTGAATCCACGTATACAGCCCGCGGCGGTAGCGGTCGGCGCCGGCGCTCGCCACCCAGGGTGTTTCGAAAGCTTCCTTGGTGACGGCTTCGGGCTGCGGCGGCCGGACGCTCGGACCTCCGATCTTCGGACTCAACAGCCCGCTGACGGCGAGTCCGCAGTCGCGAAGCATCTCGGCGGGCAGCCGCAGCCGCGATTGCCGCGCCAGCAGGCGATTGTTCGGGTCGCCGGTGCGCAGAGTCTCCGGCATCGCCGAACTCTGGCGGTAGGTGGACGACATCACGATGGTCTTGAGGAGCTTCTTCGTGTCCCAGCCGGTATCCATGAACTCGACGGCCAGCCAGTCGAGCAGTTCGGGATGCGACGGCCGCGCGCCCTGCGTGCCGAAGTCTTCAGACGTCAGGACCAGGCCCGCGCCGAACAGTTCCTGCCAGTAGCGGTTGACGGTCACCCGCGCGGTCAGCGGATTGTTGCGGGACACCAGCCACCGCGCGAAGACGACGCGGTCGAGGCGTCCCTCGATCGGCGAGGGCAACACCGCGGGAGTGCCGGGCGTCACCTCCGGGCCGCGGGCCCGAAAGTCGCCGCGCGTGTGGACGTAGTTCGGCTTCGCAATCGGATTCTCGAACATCACCGGGGCCAGGGTCAGCGGCGGAGCCGTCTTCGCCAGAACATCCAGGTTTTTCACCGCCTCGTTCACCTTCAACGCGGCGAACTTGTCTTTGTTCACCAGTTTGCCCCGGCGGAGAAAATACTCGAACAGGCGCTGCTGCTGCGATCTCGTGCGCCGCGCCCGATCGCTCTTCAGAAGGTAGAGGCCTTCCAGTTGCCCGCCGCCCTGGTTGCCTTCCCAGATCAACCCGATTAACTCGAGCTGCCGGTCCCAGTGATGGTCGCGCCCGGGGTTCTTTTCGGCCTCCAGCACGCGGCGCTCCCACTCCCTCATTTCGCCGTTGAGGTCGGTTTCGAGCGTTCCTACCGCCTCGCGCCACTTGCGGTCGTAGGAAGGCCGCTCGCGTAGATATTCACCCCATTCTCCGTCGAGCGGCGCCGGGATGTTCACCTCATCGGCGCTGTTGAAGACGGCATACATCTGGTAGAACTCTTTTTGCGAGATCGGGTCGTACTTGTGATCGTGACAGCGGGCACAGCCGACCGTCAGGCCCAGCCACGTCGATCCGACCGTGGCGACCCGGTCGACCACCTGCTCGACGCGATACTCTTCCAGATCCGCACCCCCCTCGCGATTGCTCAGCGTGTTGCGGTGAAACCCCGTGCCCAGTCTCTGATCGAGGGTCGCCCCCGGCAGCAGGTCGCCCGCGACCTGATCGACCGTGAACCGATCGAACGGGAGGTTCCGGTTCAGCGCCTCGACGACCCAGTGGCGGTAACGCCAGGCGTGAGGACGCAATTGGTCGGTCTCATAACCATCGCTGTCGGCGTAGCGGGCGAGGTCGAGCCAGTGCCGGGCCCACTTCTCGCCGAAATGGGGCGATTCGAGCAGGTGGTCGACCAGCCTCTCGTAGGACGCGGCGCCGGAATCCTTGACGAATGCGTCCACTTCCTGGGGTTTGAGCGGCAGGCCGGTCAGATCGAG
>JBJXGR010000448.1:0-19147 GCA_046160045.1 Bryobacteraceae bacterium | reverse complement strand
TTCGGGAGGATGGACTCATCCACCTTGGGCACCCAGGACGGCTTCTCGGCGCCCCGCGACGCGGCAGGGGCGGCAGCGCCCGTCCGGTACTTGCCCGACAGCAGGCCCGCTTCCAAAGGCTGATACGGAACCAGCGACAGGCCGTAGTGCCGGGCGCACGCCGTCTGATCGAGTTCCACACCCCGGCGCAGCAGGTTGTACTTGGGCGAAGCCACCTGCAGCTTCGGCCAGGCGTGCGTCCCGGCCAGTTCGGACGCCTGGGCGATTCTCCACACCGGCCAGTTGGAGATGCCGATGCAGCGGACCTTCCCCGCGGTCACCCACTGGCCGCAGACCTTCAGAAACTCCTCCATGCGCACCGACCCATCCCAGCGGTGAGCCAGCACCACGTCGAGATAGTCGGTCTGCAAACGCCGGAGGCTGGCTTCCAACTGAAGGTGGAGATGCCGCGCCGATAGGCCGGCGTCCAAGGGCCCGGTCCCCACCGGGTTGCCGAACTTCGTGCAGATGACTGCCTGGCGCCGCCGTCCTTTCAGCGCCTGGCCCAGAAGCTCCTCGCTGACGCCGCCCGGCGAACCCCAGAAACGGTCATACCCCTCGTAGACGTTGGCGGTGTCGAAGAACTGGATTCCCCGGTCCAACGCCGCCGCCACCAGCCGCTCGCAGTCCTCCGCGCCGAGGGGATTGCCGAAGGTCATTGTTCCCAGGCAAATCCGCGAGACCAGAATACCCGAACCGCCCAGCGGGGCGTATCTCATAAGAACTCGACCCTCCTATCGAAATCAACTTGATCCATCGGTTTGGATGCGCGTTTTCAGTAACTCGGCAATCCGCCGCGAAAACTCCTCCGCAGACCATTCGTAGTTGCTGATGATGTGTTCGCTGATCGCCTTCAGGGCCGTGGGGATGTCCCTTGCGCAGATGGCGTCCACGAGCGGCTGATGCCCCGCGGAATGCCGTTCGTGTTCCTGCAGGATCTGCTGGGCGGAGATGACTGCGGCGCCGCGACGGTAGTAAGGGGACACGAACACTGCGGCCCCCACGATGTGGAAAGGTCCGACGACACGCGTCAACAGTTTCTCCAGTTCGTGGTTGCCCGCCAGCTTCCAGATCTTGCGGTGGATCGCGACATCCAGCGCATCCTGTTCCGCCAAGGTGAGCCCTGGCTCGCAAATGCGGGCCGCCAACGAGCGCAACTCCGTCTCGTCCTCCGCGGTCAGATTGTCAATCGCTGCGCGCACCGCCACCTGCTCCAGGGCTACCCGGATCGGCACCAGCTTGGCGATCATCTCTTCGGTGAATTCGGAAACGTACTTGCCCAGCTTCGGCCGGTCTTCCAGAAGCCCTTCCGCGGCAAGCTGGGTCAGCGCCTGGCGGATCACACTCCGGCTGGCGCCCAGTTCCGCGACCAGATCTTCTTCTTTCAGATGTTGACCGGGCCGGTACACGCCGGTGTAGATGCGCTCCCGCATCTCCCGGTAGATCCGTTCCGCCAGGTATTCCTTCCGGCGCCTCGGCGGTGCTTCGGACAGCTTGGGTCTGCCGCGGGTCTTTCGCGGTGGAGGGGCAACGGGAGTCGTCATTCGCACCTCATTCTCGCGTGTTGTCCTTGCCGGCAGGCAAGCCGTAGAGATGGACCACGCGTCGGGGTTTTTCTCGTCCCTGTGGTGGACGGCGGAGTCGATCGAGCATTGCCTGCGGCGCGCAGGCTGCACCATGTACGCAAGCACGTATTCCTGCATCCCCGACCGGAACTCCTGTTCAAACCGGTTCTGCTGTTCTCCCCGGCTCCCGGTGGGAGCGTCGCGGAGCGTGTGTAGAAGCGCCTCTTCTTCTTCCGGAAGAAACGGGCCTGAACGGCTGGGAAATCGGCTCTCACTTGACGCTAGCAGTTTTGGACAATATTGTATACAAGTCTACGGATAGAATAGCAAAGATCCCGATCACGGTCCAATTGGTGCTGGGCTTGCTCGCCGCAGTCGCGATGTTTGGCCAAACCGTGCAGCGGCGATCTGCGCAGCGTAGTCCGTGACAACAGCGATGCGGTGGTCCCGAACGCCACCGTAACGATCATCAACGAACGCACCAGGGCGACTCGATCCGTTGCCACCGAAAGGTAGTAGTGCCCGGGATCGAAGTTCAGGCGGCTACGGTCAAGCCCGTGAACATCATCCTTCAAGTAGGCGACGTGCAGCAGGCGGTGACCGTAGAAGGCACCGCCCCCGTGCTCCAGAGCGAGAGCGAGACCACACGGTATGGGTTGAGCGGAGCGGCTCACAACTTCGAGATTCAGTCGACGACACGGACACCCAATCCATGGTACTAGGTGGAGCGCAACCCCGTGCGTGCGGGAATGTCGGTGGTTTATGGATGGTCGTCGTTACGCATTGGGGTTTAGATACGGTCTGACCGAGCAGCACGCTGCGCGTTCAAGTCTTCGCAATACAGTAAGAAAAGCAAGTATGGGGCGCAAAAACGCAAAGACGCGTTCTCGGATCCCCGGTACGCTGGGGCAGGTCGGGTCCGCCCGACGTTACATAGGAGGTAACATGCACATTGCGCTGAGATTGCGGTGTCTGGTCGGTTTGTTGTTTTGCCTGACTTTCTCGTACCCGGCGTTTGGGGCCGACCTGTCCCCAAAACTGCAGATCGGTGCTTCACGGCAAAGAGTATGTTGACTTCGATGCCCGGTTCCGTTTCAAGTTCCGGTCGGCGGCGGGTGGCGCCCGGCTTCTGTTCCGAATGCAGGACAGCAGTCGATACTACGCGCTGGACGTTCCGTTCGGCGGCCAGCAGAGCCGGGTTCGGCACTTCTGGGCTGGTTTGATCATCGCGGACGGTACCCCTCTACAACGCTACTTGAACTTTGGACTGGTTCCGGGCCTGGGGGCGATTATCGACCACTGGTATGAGGCCCGGGTGGAAGCCCGCGGATCACGCCTGAGAGCCTGGATTGACGGGCGTCCGGTCGCCGACGTGGTCGACACGACCTACAGCCGCGGGCGCGTGGGACTCGCTGGTATTGTCAACCCTTACACCAGGAATGTCCATTTCTCCGACTTCTCTCTTGCCGGCAAGGCCGGCGAGCCACTCAGTGCCTTCGAGAAAATGCAGCCGCGGAGGCCTTATTGGATCACCCCTTGCGCCTTAACCGATCCGAACACGTTCCAAAGCTATCCCAGTCTGCTTCACCAGAGCGACGGGAAACTGGTCGCAAGCGTCAGTTTTGGCAATCCCAACGCCGGGGAAGTGCGAAGTAGGGTCTTTGTTCGGTCCAGTGACTACGGTCGAACCTGGTCGCCTCCCGAACGGGCGACGCTCCAACACGGGCTGGGCGCCAACTTTGTACGCCGGGACGGCACCTGGGTTTGCCTTTTCCAGAAGGAAACCGCCACCAAGCCGGAGGGCTCTCTCTATTCCTATGAGTCGTCCGATGAGGGAAAGACCTGGGTTGGCCCGACTACCCTGAAAACAGAAGGCGCATGGCCGCCCGAGTACACGAACGGATACCCGATTCGCCCGGTTCGATTACATGACGGTACACTCCTGTTGCCCACCATCGTCAAGATCGAGAACGCCACGTTTTTTCAACCGACGGTCTACAACGCCTTCGCGCTCCGGAGCACCGACGACGGCCGGACCTGGTCGGCCCCCGTGCGCTGCGACGCCGATAACCTGCGCCGCGAGGCAGGGTCTAAGTGGATGTCGGCTTCGTTCTTCTACGAACTGGGAATCGCCGAAGTAGCGGATAACGTGATCCTGGGGATTGGGAGGCCGGGAATGGATCCGTATATGTGGCAGATTCAAAGCAATGACGGCGGCAAGACCTGGATGCCGGGAGTGATCGGACCCTTTCCGGGGTATTGCCCGTCCCTCACCAGGCTGAAGGGTGGCGCCCTGGTTGCAACGACCCGTTTTCCCTATTTCACGGCCCATCTAAGCCGTGACCAGGGTCGAACCTGGGATCCGCCGGTCATTCTGGACTACGCCACCTGGGCCAATCAGCAGGCGGTTGAGGTAGAACCCAACGTCGTTCTGGTGGACTACATGGGTGACATCATGAAACGAGGGCAGGCCGACAACCGCATGCTGCGGCTGCGGGTCACGGATGCAGGTTTGAAGATTGACAACTGACAAGCCTGGGTATTCACCTTTGCGGCCTCCGCCGACAACCTCGTGCGCATGCGGAACCGAGCGGATTTCACCACCTTACGAACAAAGTTTGCCCACCGCAGCCCTTGGCAGATCCTGGGCCGCAGATGCCGGTTAGCGGGCAAAGCCGGAAATCCATTCCGCTTCTCCCACGACGCGCCGCCAGGTCGCCGACATGCCGTCCTGGCGTGGGTACTGCCGGCCTTGAAACTCGTCCACCGCCACGCAGGGCGCTTGCGGACGCTCCGGCCTCGCCGTTCGTGTCGTCGAGCTTGGCGCCGGGAACGCTTCACGGACCCCGCCCACGGTCTGGTTGAACAAGCGCCATTTGTCCCTGCGCTTGAACACATCGATACATCCTCGGGAGCCTTGGGCGGCGCGGTGAATTGGACACAAGTGCAACGCTAGTTCAGCGCCCCGCAAACCGAACCGGAGTAGTGAATGCGCCATTGCCGGCGACGTCCCAAATTTCCATCCGGACCCAGCGCGCATTCCCGCCAGACGCCTTCCACGTGAACGATTGGGATCCAGCCGAACAACGGAGGGCAACCCTCCGCGGAGGTTGGGGAGGGAAGGCCGCAGGCCGAGGCGCACTCCGATCGATCCGACACGCCCCCGGCACCGGGCGGGAAACGCGTGTCCCAGGGATTGGCCGGAATGCGCCGAGCGGCGCAGGAAAGGAGGCAGGAGCAGTTCACTTGTCTGCTCCACCATTTGACGATCCATCTGCCGCTTCGCGTCCTCGCGCAGGAGAGCTACTACGCGCTGAAGCGGAATGCTGCGCCTGGAGTGGACGGGGTGAGGTGGCGGGTGTACGAGGAAGGACTGGAGATCGGCTCGCCGATCTGCGCAGTCGGGTCCACCATGGAGCGTACCGGGCCAAACCGTCGCGGAGAGTGTACATAGCGAAAGACAACGGGCGGCAACGTCCGTTGGGGATCGCGGCGCTGGAGGACAAGCTTGTTCAACAGGCCGTGTCATTGCTCACTCCTGACATTGGGTTGGCTTGTCTCGGAGTATCACCTCCCATTGGCTGACGTTTATCGGGGACGAGCAACTGATACGCATGCGCGAGCTTGCCTGGCTACAAACGGGCGAAGCGATATTCCCACTGCAGAGCGCGGTCGCGAACTGGTTTCGGCTCACCCACCCCTCGCCCTCGCGGCAGCAGCGCGAGCAGCGCTCGGCTGACCACCTCGCAGATGGAGAATCTCAAGCAGGTCGTCAGGTCCCGGAGCTTGGGCGGCTGTTCCAGCGTGCCAGGAACAGTTCGCCGGCGACGGACTCCTGCTCGTGATCCCACTCGCGGCGCCATTCTTCTCTCTGCTTCTGTTCCAGGCGTTCGAGCAGTTTCATCTGGCGGCGGGCTTCGATGATTTCCTGGCGTTGGCGGTCGATGCGCTCGTCGCACTGGGCCACGCGGCCAGCCAGCTCACGTCGGCGGTCCTGGAGAAAGAGCCGGTAGGCGTCGAAAGCCGCGAGTTCCTCCGCAAACACCGAGGTCGACGCGGCAGCCTGCCGGGCGAGGCGGTGCTCTTCTTCTACCGTGGCTTGGCGGGCCTTCTCGATGGAGATCCTCTCGGCCGTCATTCGTCCAAGGGCATCTTCCTTGATCATCAGTTCCTGGCGGCGCCATTCCAGGACCCGGGAGAGTGAAAAGCGGAATCGTTGCATGGTGTGGACCTGTCAAAGGCGAGCCGCCAGTTCGGCAAGCCCGCGCAGGGTTTCGTCCCGCGCAACGCTCTGGCCGGGGGGTTGCACGAGAAAGCGCTCGAGCGAAGGCCAGAGTTGGATCGCGGCATCGATCTTGGAATTGGAGCCTGCTGCGTACGCGCCGAGGTTGATGAGGTCCTCGGCGCGGCGATAGGCAGCCATGGTGTCCCTTATTTTGGTCGCGTTGGTTTTCTGTTCAGGAGTGGAAACCTGGGACGAGAGCCGGCTGATCGACTCCAGGATATCGATTGCCGGGTAGTGTCCGGCCGCGCCGAGCTGGCGCGACAAAACGATGTGCCCGTCGAGAATCGAGCGGGCGGCGTCGGCGATGGGCTCGTTGAAGTCGTCGCCCTCGACGAGCACGGTAAAGAAACCGGTGATCGAACCGCGTCGGAAATTGCCCGCGCGCTCAAAGACGCGAGGCAGCAACTGGAACACGGAAGGGGTGTAGCCCTTCTGGCTGGGAGGCTCCCCGGCCGATAACCCGATCTCGCGCTGCGCCATGGCGAGGCGGGTGATCGAGTCCATGACGAGCAGCACCGAAGCGCCCTGATCGCGAAAGTACTCCGCCACCGCGAGGGCGACGAAGCAGGCGCGGATGCGGAGCAGGGCAGGACGGTCGGAGGTGGCGACGACCACGACGGAGCGGCGGCGTCCCTCCGGGCCGAGATCGTCCTCGAGGAAGGCGCGGACCTCGCGGTTACGCTCGCCGATCAGGGCGACGACCGAGATGTCGGCTTTGCTGTTGCGGCACATCGAACCGACCAGCGTGCTTTTGCCGACGCCGCTGCCTCCGAACAGCCCGACGCGCTGGCCCAAACCGCAGGGCAACAATCCGTCGATGGCCCGGATGCCTGTGACGAGGGGCTCGACGATCGGTTCGCGATCGAGGGGACCGGGCGGAGGCGCGTACAGGTCGTAGAAATCGGCGGGTTCGAATTCGGGCGCCGGCGGGTCGCCGGGCGCGCGCATCCGGCGGCCGAAGCCGTCGAGCACCTGTCCCAGCAGTCCTGGCCCGACGGGGACCTTGGAGGCGGCCGGTCGCGCCACGATCCGATCCCCGAGTTGAATGCCGTCGGTCTCCTCGAGAGCTAGCGAGAGGACTCTGCCGGAGCGGAATCCGACCGCCTGGACCCGCACGCGCCGTCCGTCGGAGGCATGGATCTCGCAGAAGTCGCCAATGGCGACGGCGGGTGCTGTCGATTCGATCAGGAGCCCCACGATCTCACAGACGGATCCGGTCAGGCGGAATGGCGGAACGTGCTCGATGGCTCGCACGTAGCGGCTGAAGTCGATGCGGGTATCGAGCCCGGGAACCGACGCACGGCTGTCCCGGTTCATTCCGGCGCCTCCGAAGGCAAAAGGTCGGTGAAGCCGCGCTCGATTTCGTTCAATTGGGTTTCCACGCCGGCGTCGGTCGAACCCCGCGATGTTTCAAACACGAGCCCCCCGGGGGGAAGGGAAGGATCTCCCTGGACGTCGACGCCGCTCCGCCAGGAGTCGAGAAGCGCTCGCAATGGGCCCGCCAGTTCCGGGTGCACCCGCACGCTGTGCACCTCCCGGGCGTCAAGACGCTCGGTGCAGGCTTTGATGACCCCGGCAAGGGCGTGAGGGTCGACGCCGATTTCACGGCGGAGAATGCGGCGGGCGATGGCGACCGAGAGCCGGACAAGGTCGACTTCAGCTTCCTTCCGGATGCGGGAGCGAAGTGTCGAGAGACTCTCGATGGCGCGAGCCAATTGCTCAACTTTGGCGTTGACTTGGCCTGCGGCAGCGGCTCGCCCGGCCGATTCGCCTTCCTGACGTCCCTGCTGAAACGCCGCGCTGACGCGATCGGCGACCTCGGCTTCCGTCTCGCGCAAACGCCCCGTGGAATCGGCGGGCTGCTCCGATTGCCGCCGTGCGCCGTGGGCATAGATCGAGCCCGAGGCGCGGACCGAAACAGGGGAAGGGAAGTGCGTCGCATCCTCCCACCGGATGGGTTTGGGCGCCTCGTCACTCGGATCCACGATTCTACAAGACATACTGTTCGCCTACCGTGCCCTTGAGGCTCACGACACCTTCCGCTTCCAACTGTCGCACCACCGCGATGATCTGCTGTTGCGTCTGTTCGACGTCCTTGATTTTCACGGCGCCAAGGGCATCCATGTCCTCCTTCAGCATTTGCGCGCCGCGCTGGGACATGCAGGCCATAAAATGTTCGCGAAGCTTCTCGCTCGTGCCTTTGAGCGCGGTCGTCAGCAGCTTGCGGTCGATTCGGGAGAGGACTTCCTTGAGCCCGTTCTGGTCAATCATGAGCAGATCCTCGAAGACGAACATCAGATGACGGATGGTTTCGACCAGGCCGGGATCGCTTTCCTCGATCCGTTCAAGAATCTCCTTACTCGAGCCCGAATCGAGGCGGTTGAACATTTCCGAGACGGCGCGAACGCCGCCGTATGACTCGCGGCTGAACTCGCCGAGGGCCTTCAGCTTCTGCTCGATCACACCGGCGATCTTGCTGATCACCTCGGGAGAAATCTGGTCGAGGTTCGCCATGCGCAGCGCGATATCGGAACGTATCTCCGCCGGAAGGGACACCAGCAGTGACGCCGCCTGCGTCGGATTGAGGTGTGACAGGACGAGGGCAATGGTCTGCGGATGCTCGTTGTGAATGAACTTCGCCAACTGCTGGGGATCGGCCTTCTGGAGCACGTCGAAGCTCACCATGTCTGTGCCCATGCTTTTCATCAGCCGGTCGAGCAGTTTCTTGGCGTGTTCCGGCCCGTAGGCGCTGATCAGAAGACGCCGTGCGTAGTCGATGCCGCCCTTGAGGACGTAATCGTGGGCGAGGCTCATGTCGTGGAACTCTTCGAGGATGCTCTCGGCCTGCTCGGCGGAGACGGCGGACAGCTTGGCGACTTCGCGGCTGAGCGTCTGCACTTCGTCCTCTTCGAGATTACGGAGGATCTCGGCGCTGGCCTCGTCGCCGAGGACGAGGATGAGGATGGCGGCCTTTCTGAGCCCTGGGACTGGCGGCGGCGGCTTCTCAGCGTTGGTGATCATGGTGAGCTCGCTTCTCGCATGCCGGCCTCAGTGGTCGCTGTCGTTGAGCCAGGAACGGAGGAGGTGAGCCATGGACTCCGGCTGGCTCTTGGTCATCTCGCGGAGATGCTTGGCGAGAACCTCCCCTTTCTTGGTTTCCGCCGGCGGCAGCCGGAGGGCCGCCAGCGCTTCGGCCTCGAGCCGCTGGTTGGCCGCCTCGCGAGCCGCGAACTGTTCCTCCGCGGAGGACAGTCCGGGTGGAGCGCTACCGCGGCCCAGGATCTCGGCCGGTCCGGTAAACGTGGCGGATTTCTTTGCCCTGCCCCTGCGCCGGAGGAAGAAGAAGATCGCGGTCAGAAGGACTAGTACGACGCCGGCCGCGATCCCTTGCAGAACGGCCAACGGAAGTTTCCGCAGCGCCAGCGGCAGCCACGAGGGCAGGCCCGGACTTGGGGCTGGCGAAGGCTGTGGACCGGATGGCGGTTCCACCAGTTGGAGAGACTCAAACGGAAGGCTTTCGACGGTCAACTGGTCTCCGCGCTCGGCCGAAAGGCCTATGGAGGTAGCGATGAGAGCACGGATCGTTTTGAGGGTCTCCGGAGACGGCGGGTCGATGATGCGTTTGGCGCCAGGGCCGGAACCCTGGAATCGTACCTTGTGGTTGACCAGAACCGCGACTGACATGCGTTTAAGCGTTCCCTGGGGCAGGCGGATCCGGCGTACCGTGCGGCTGGACTGATAGGTGATGTTCTCCGACCGGCGCGTCGTCGAGGAAGTGTTCCCGCCGGCGCGGGCCGCCGGCCGGGGAAGGTTGGAAGCGGTGCCGGGTGAGCCGGCGCTGCGGGCGGTGCCGGAAACGTCCTCGGTTCGCTGCGAGGTGAGCATTACGGAGCGGGCGGGATCGAATGTCTCCTCGTTCTGCTCGCCGGCTGTGAAATCACACTCGGCCGAGACGCTGGCGCGGAAGTTGTCCGGGCCGAGCAGCGGCTCAATCGTCGCATGGACTTTCCGCTCCAGGTCGCGTTCCACCGAGCGGCGGTACTCGATGTTGCCTTCCGGAGCGTCGACGCCGTCGGCGGAAAGAGGTTTGGGCGGCCGGGCCAGGAGGTTGCCGTCGGAGTCGAGGATCGTGACCGCTTCCGGGGACAGCCGCTCGACAGCGCTCGAGACCAGATGACGAATGGCCGACGCGTTGGCCGCGGAAAGCGTGAAGCCGCGTCTCAGCTTCACCATGACGCTGGCTTTGGCCTCCTGTCGCGATTCGAGAAACACCGAGTCCTTGGGCAGGCTGATGTGAATGCGCGCCCGCTCCACTTCACTCAGCGAGCCCACGGAGCGCTCGAGTTCGCCTTCGATGGCACGGCGATAGTTGACCTGCTCGGCGAACTCGGTCAGTCCGAAGTTGGTCTGGTCGAAGATCTCAAAGCCGATGCGCCCCGATTTGGGCACGCCGGCGGCGGCGAGACGCACCCGGAGTTCGGCGACCTTTTCGGCCGGTACCTTGATGGCTCCGACAGAATCATCGACCCGATACTCGACGTTTTCAGTCTTCAGGCGTTCGATAACCGCGCCGGCATCCTCCGGTGAAAGGTTCGTATACAGGGCACGGAAGTTGCGCTCTCGTTGCCAGCGTGTCAGTGACCACAAGCCGAAGCCGATCGTGAACGCTGCAACCAGGATGCTCAATTGCTGCCTGGGAGTCAGGCTGGCCACCAGTTTCCTGAGTTGCTCGATCATTGCCGGTTCCGATCCACCCTAATTGCCTAATAAGCTCACAGCTGCTGGCGCATGACCTCCTGGTAGGCCTGCACGACTTTGCTTCGCACCTGTTGGAACAGATCGAACGTCAACTCGGCGCGCTGCACGGCCATCGCTGTGGAGTGGACATCGTCTGTCTCGCCGCCGAGGAACTGCTGAACCTGCAGGGCGGCGGATTTCTGGTATTGTTCCACTTGCTGGACGGCTTCGTGAAACATCGAGGAGAAAGCGCTCCCCGCCGGCTTTTGAGCGCCGGCCATTGGCGTCAGCGGCAGGACTGCGTCCAGCCGGACTGGAGAAACAGGAATGGACACTTCAGCCTCCCGAATGTTGACCTCAGCGCATCAGGTCGATCGAACGTTGGATCATGTCTTTGACCGCCGTCATGGCGGATACGTTGGCTTGATAGCCGCGGCTGGCGCCCATCAGATCCACCATGTCCTCGACCGGGTTCATGCGGGGGAAGGCGACGTAGCCGTCGGCGTTCGCGTCGGGGTGGCCAGGCAGGTAGCGCCGCAGAGGCTCACGGGTATCGACCACGACCTCGCCGACTCCCACCCCGGTCGAGTAAGCATCGACCTCCTTCTGGAAGACGGCCGTGAACGGAGTGTCGACCGGGCGGCTGTCGAAGACGACATCTTTCCGGCGGTAGGGCCCACCTTCGGGCGTGCGCGTGGTGTCGGCGTTGGCCATGTTCTCGACCAACAGTTCGGCGCGCTGGCGTTGCGCCGACATCCCGGAGGCGCTCACCGAAAGCGCGGATAACAGGCTCATCCGGATCTCCCTTCCTGAAGGGCCGAGCGCAGCAGGCGAATCTGGCCCTTGAGCAGATTGGCTGCGACGTTGAAGCGAAGGGCATTCTCCGCGAGCATGCGCGCCTCGCGGTCGATGCTGACATTGCTTCCGTCGTTCTTCACGGCGAGATTCTCCACCTCCACCACATTGGGCGATCCCCCCTTGGCCAGGCTCGCGAACTCGAACTGGAAGTCGATGTCGCGAGTGCGGTATCCGGGGGTGTCCGCGTTGGCGATGTTGGCGGCGCCCAGGCGCTGGCGTTGGGCCAACAAATCCATGTAGTGTTCGATCCGCGTTGCGATCGGGTCCAACATGCAAGAGCTTCGTGCAAGCGGCTTGCCAAAACATTCCAAGCCTGACTTATCGGCCCGTTTGAGCGGTTTGAGAGTGACGGAAATTTGCCGGTGACAGAAAGTTGCCGCGGGGGCATTGGCGCCGGCGAACCCGACTTGCTAGGGTTGTGAGCATGGGCCTGATGCACGAGATCCGGGCATATCCGGTGCCCCCGAAATCGGTGGCGATCTGGTGGCTGGGACAGAACGGCTTCATCTTCAAAACTCCAGAGGGTACAGTGGTTTCCAGCGATCTGTACCTCACCAATTCCTGCGCCCATGTCTTCAGCGGCCTGGGGCTGAACCTGGAGCGGCGCGTGCCCGTGTTGATCGCGCCGGAGGACCTCGATGTGGATGTCTTCACCTGCACGCACAATCATGCCGATCACACCGACCCGTACACCATCCGGGGCCTTCGCAATAAGGACACCATTCAGTTTGTCGGACCCCACCCGAGTTGCGAGGTCTACCGGTCGGAAGGTGTCGAAACGGGACGGATTCAGCCCTCCTGGCCCCAATGCCGGCTGCAGATCAAGGACGTAACCCTACACGGAACCTTTGCGTTACCGACGGACGATACCGATTTGAACCACATGGGGTTCGTGTTTCAATTCGGGAGCGGGCCGCGCATCTATATGACGGGCGATACGGACTACACGGAGTTGCTGGCGGCGGCGGGAAAACACAAACCCGACCTCGTGATCACGTGCATCAACGGCGGATTCAACAACCTGTCACACTGGGAGGCGGCGCAACTGGTGAGCCGGATTTCGCCGAAGGCGGCGATTCCGTGCCATTACGACATGTTCGCCGACAACTCGGTAGACCCCAAGCAATTCCGGGCGTCGCTTAAACTGGCGGCGCCGGACGTGGGCTATCAGGAAATGATTCACGGCGAGCCGTTTGTGTTTACGCTGGACTAGAGAGGAGCCGATCCGGCGGAGAGCGCATTTCGCGCGAAACCCCTGGCGGCGAAACGCGTTTAAGTAGATAAGGGAAAGGAATTCCACCATGTTTCAGTTGGCTCGGCCCGTTCGAATCGGCGCGGCGTTCTGGCTGTTGCCGGCGGCTCTCGTGCTGGCTCAGGAAGCTTCCCCGGCGGCCGGGGCGCAGGACGAGGGTTGGCGAAAGACAAAGGCTCCCGAGGCCGCGGGGCCGACGCACCAGGTCAGCTCCGGCACGAAGATTCCGCTGAGCCTGATCAACAGCGTCAGCACGAAGCACTCGGCCATCGGAGACCGGGTCTACCTGGAGACGGCCTTTCCGATCGTGGTCGACGGGCGCGTGGTGATTCCGCCAGGCAGTTACGTCATGGGGACGGTCACCCAGGTAAAGCGGCCAGGACGAATCAAAGGGCGTGGCGAGATGTTCGTGCGCTTCGACTCGCTGACGCTGCCGAATGGAGTGACGCGCGACTTCCGGGGCCGGCTGACGGCGATGGACGGGCGGGCGGCGGAGAGCTTCGATCGCGAAGAAGGCAAGATCTCGAGCGAAGGCAACAAGTCGGGAGACGCCCGCACGGTCGGAGAGGCAACCAGCGCCGGGGCTTCGGTCGGAGCGATCGGCGGCGCGGCGTCCGGGAACTGGGGTAAGGGCCTGGGGATCGGCGCGGGCGCCGGCGCGGCGGCGGGGCTCATTGGCGTCCTTCTGACCCGCGGACCGGACGCCGTCCTGGCCAAAGGCAGCACGGTGGAAATGGTGCTTGATCGCAATCTGGACTTCGACGAAGGCGAACTGGATTTTTCCGGCGCCTACACGAGCGGGCGGCGGATGTCGGAAACCGGGGGCGGTCCGCTCCCGAGCCAAAAGAGCAGCGGCGGGGTCGGATTTCCGTCTCGGCGGTTTTGATGGCAGTAGCCGGCTTTCAGCAGTCAGCAGTTAGCTTTCAGCTTTCAGCAGTCAGCCCTTGATCTCCTCCGGCCGGAGTCGCATCCCCGTGGTGTACCGGGAGCGCTGAGAGGATGGCTGAAATACCAACCTTTGCGCAAGGTGGGGCATCCGGAGGTCATCGGCCCAGGGCATGCAGACTGGGAGGGACCTCATGAAGGCAAAACTGCCGGAAGCGCTGGCGAGGATCGCCGATTCGCTCGATCCCCCTCACCTTGCCGAGGCGCGTAAGTTGCAGGAGGATGCCTGGCGACACCGGCCGCTCGAACGCATACCCTTCCTCTTGCTCGGCGCGCAGCCTCCCGAGTGGCCGTTGTATCCGTACCACGAGACCCTCGATGACCCGGAGAAGATGCTGTGGAACGAACTCCAGCAGGTGTACGTGGGAAGCGTGCTGAAAGACGACCGGATGCTGGCGATTCGCGCTCATTTCGGTCCCGGCGTGGTCGCCTCGCTGCTCGGCGCGCGGCTCATCGTGATCGACGACGAGACGCCCTGGGTGGAGCCGCTTCGCTCTTCCGAATCGATTCGGGCAGTTGTGGCTCAGGGTGTGCCCGATATGGATTTTGGCTGGGGCCGGCGCGTGCTGCGGACAGAGGCATTCTATCGGCAGGTCCTCGACGATTCTCCTCCACTCGGCCACCATGTCCGCGTCTTCGTTTCCGACACCCAGGGCCCTTTTGACACCGCGCACCTGCTGTGGGGAGAAGAGATCTATCTCGCGATCCACGACGAACCGGACTTGGTCCACGCTCTGCTCGACCTGATTACCCGCACCACCATCGCCTTCACCCAACGCCAAAAGGAACTGATCGGAGAGCCTGGTCAGACGGCAGTGCACTTTGGCTACAGTGTGCCCGGCGGGGTCCGCGTCGTCGACGACGTCGCCGTCAACCTGTCGGCCCGCCTGTACGCCGAGTTCTGCCGCCCTTACAACCAGCGTGTGTTTGAGGCTTTCCGAGGAGGCTACATGCACTATTGTGGCGACCGGCTGCATTCTCACGGGCTGCGTTTGGAAACCGACGGCCTGCGTGGAATCGAAATGGGATTCGACAACCCTCGCCGCAACCCGTCCTACACGCTTGAGTCCCTCCAACGGCAGGGAGCCCGCCATCAGGTGGCGACTCTATGGATCCAGGAAGGACTGCCGGACTTTCGCCCCGGCATCTCTACCGGACTCATCTATGGATGCGAGTGTCCCCACGGCTGGGAGAGTGCGGCGGCAATACTGAATAAAGGAAGAGACTTTTGGCGGGTGCGCTGACGGCCCGTATCAGGACCGGGAAACAAGCCGGTCTTCTTTTGTGAGCTTCTGAATCGGCAGAGCCGCAAGCGAGCAGACATGCCCGCCTTGGACGCCGACCGGTCTCGCCACGGCACGCCTTCGGCCGGCTCGGTAGGCGAAACAGGGCATCTGGTACGCTTTGACGTGTAATCCCTATGCGTTTTCCCTTTTGGTGCATGATTGCAGTCGTGATGCCCGCTCTTGCGGGAAGCCCTGATGATTGGGCCCGCTGGCGAGGACCTTCCGAGACCGGTGTTGCACGAGGACACGCTCCCCTTCGCTGGAGTGACACGGAGAACATCGTCTGGAAGATTCCCATTCCGGGGAGAGGGTTTTCGTCTCCGGTGTTGTGGGGTGACACGATCTTTGTCACCACGGCGGTTCCGGCCGTGCCGATCGAGAAGACTGAGCGGCCACGGGGGCGTCCGGGCGGTGGATTCGCGGGAGGCATCGAACACAAGTTCGTCGTCATGGCCATCGACCGGCGCAACGGAAAGGTCCTGTGGGAGCGAGTTGCCACGACCGCAACGCCGCACGAGGGCTATCACCACCGCTACGGAAGCTTCGCTTCGAATAGCCCGGTGACCGACGGGAAGCGGGTCTACGCGTTCTTCGGCTCGCGCGGGCTCTACGTTTACAACCTGAAAGGAAACCTGCAATGGCACAAGGCGTTTCCACCGATGCGGATGCGCAATGCCTTTGGAGAAGGCGTCGCGCCCGTCCTTCATGACGGAAAGCTTCTGCTGAATTTCGACCAGGAAACCGGCTCGTACCTGCTGGCGCTCGACAAGGACTCCGGCAAGGAGTTGTGGAAGGTCGACCGCGACGAGGTGAGCTCCTGGTCGCCCCCTCTGGTCGCCGAGGTGAATGGCCGTAAACAGGTGATCGTCAGCGCTTCCAAACGTGTGCGCGCGTATGACTTCAAAACGGGAAAACTGGTGTGGGAATGCGCCGGACTCGGGACCAACGTGATCCCGGCGCCGGTCGTCCATAACGGTACCGTGATCGTCATGAGCGGGCATCGCGAGCCGAATCTGCTGACGATCCGACTGGGCCGCACTGGCGACCTGACCGGCACCGATGCGATCGTGTGGACCAACCAACGCGGCAACTCGTACTCCGCTTCTCCCGTGCTCGTCGACGGCAAGATCTACTTCATTTCCGACAACGGCCTGCTGAGCTGCTTTGACGCCTCGACCGGCAAGCCCTACTATCATCTTCAGCGGCTGCCGAGAGCGTACAGCTTCAAGGCGTCGCCCGTCGCGGCGGGCGGCAAGCTGTACCTGGCCACCGAAGACGGCGACGTGGTGGTAGTGAAACTGGGCGAGACGTTTGAAGTGCTGGCCACCAATACGTTGGCCGACCAGATGTTCATCTCGACGCCGGCCATCGCCGGCGGTGCGATCTATCTGCGTGGCCAGGGAACATTGTTCGGCATCGCCGCCCGCAGGTGATGAAGTAGCGAAGTTGCCTCGACACGAATGTCGAGCTCCCAAGTTTTCTACTTGTCGAACGCCGGCTTTCGTGGCGCACGCTTTATCGTGCAGAGGGACCTTAGTCCCCCTGCGAGGCCGCCCTTTACTTCGCCCTTGAGCTTGAGTATGGCCTCCTTTTGGCTTCTTCGACCGGTACCAGATGCGCTCGAATGGGTTGATGTGAGGCGGTCCGTCTGGACCGCTGCCGCTCAGTGCCTGGCACCACGAGAGTGTGCCGGAATGAACCGACCGCGCCCCTGGGACTACGCAGCCGCGTGGTGCCTGGCACCCCGAAAGGTGTGCCGGAATGAACCGGCTACGTCCTTGGGACGACCCAGTCGCGTGGTGCCTGGCACCACGAAAGTGTGCCGGAATGAAACAGACTGCGCCCCTGGGACTACGCAGCCGCGTGGTGCCTGGCACCACAAATAGCCGGTCTCCGGCCGGCCAGCGCTGGCCAGGGCCGCTGGATTCGGCCCCCCAGGCGCATCGTGGAATGTAGAAACTTCCGATGCGGATCGAGGATCCGCCTTTGCCGGACCCAGCCGGCCTTGCCGGTTGAAGAACGGCTCCGAACCGCATCTGTGGGGCTTTCGAAAAGGCACCGCCTGTGTCAAGCTATGGTCGCGGAAGCAGAAGAGTCTCGACGCTGCCGGCACGAGTGTCCGCGCCACAATTTCTGGCTGGTTGCTGGCACGATGTTAGCGCCTTTGGGTCTCTGGCCGGCCTTGTAGAAAGCTGAAACGGTAGGGGCCACATATATCGCCCAGCGCAGGGAAAGGACAACGTAGAAGATGAGCATTGTCGCAGGGGTGGATTTCGGCACGCTGAGTGTGCGGGTTTCGATCGTCGACAGCCAGCGCGGACGTCTGGGCTCTGGGTCCGGAGAGTATGCACTTCATCGCAAGCGGGAGGACCCCGATCACGCCACGCAGAGCCATGCCGATCAGCTTCGCGCCCTGGTGGATGCCATGCACAAAGCGCTCGCCAGCGCCGGCGTGACGGGTGCGCAGATCGAGGCCCTGGCGATCGACACGACCGGATCGAGCGTGGTTCCCGTCGGCGGAGGATTGGAGCCGATTGACGACTACTACCTCTGGTGCGACCACCGCTCGTGGCGCGAGGCGCAACGAATCACCGAGACCGCCCATCGCACCGGTCTCGAAGCCATCAACTGGTGCGGGGGGTTCTACTCTTCCGAATGGGGCCTGGCGAAAGTCCTCCACTGGCTACGGCACAATCCGGACAAGCGCGCCGGGTTCGTCACCGCCATGGAGAATTGCGATCTGATTGCGGCGGTGCTGTGTGGAATCCGCGCCCCGGAGCAGGCTCCCCGCAGCGTGTGCGCGATGGGCCATAAGTGGATGTGGAACGCGTCACTCGGCGGATTGCCTCCCGAGGAGTTTCTCACCACGGTCGACCCGCTGTTCGCGGGGGTAAGGGCCAAGATCGGCGGCCGTTATGCGACTTCCGATCAGCTCGCCGGAAGGCTTTGCGGCGAGTGGGCCGCCAACCTTGGCGTGCGCCCCGGCATCCCCATCCCCGTCGGAGCCCTCGATGCCCACTGGGACGCCATCGGCGCGGGCGTGCGGGTGGGCGACGTCGTGAATGTCATCGGCACGTCCACCTGCATCATGGCCATCGGTGAGAACATCCGGCTGATCCCGGGGGTTTCCGGCGTCGTGCCCGGCTCCATTCACCCCAACATGACCGGCATCGAGTCCGGCCTGTCCGCATCGGGCGACGTGTTCGATTCCATCGCGCGCCGCGCCGGTTCGAGCGTGGCGGATCTGTCGCGCGGGTTGGAGTCCTTCCGGGCCGGCCAAACCGGACTCCTGCGGGTCATCTGGGACAACGGCGACCGCTCCGTCATCGGCAATGCGGACTTGGGGGGTGTGACCCTGGGATGGAAGCTGACCCACACTGCCCAGGATGAATTGTTCGCGGCCATCGAAGGGACCGCCTTCCACACCCGCATGATCCTGGAACGTATGCAGGAGTATGACGTCCCCATCCGGCAGGTGATCAATGGCGGCGGAATCCCCCAGAGGAGCGAAGTCCTCAACCAGGTGTATGCCAACGTCCTGAACAAACCGGTGTTGGTCCCGAAGACGGAGGTCACCAGCCTGGGTTCGGCCATCTTCGCATTCCTGGCGGCGGGCGCCTTCCCATCGGTCGAAGCCGCCCAGGACGCGTTGTGTCCCCAGTATCGTGTCGTCGAACCCCAACCGGACGCCGCGAGCCGGTACGAGCAGCTCTACGGCCTGTTCCGGAACGTTTATTTCGGCTTTGGCCAACCCGCCAGCGCACCCATTCCCGCCGGTGATGTCCTTCCGGCATTGCGGCGAATCGCCGAATCCGCTCGCGGGCCGTGCCCGGGGCACGCATGATCCGGCATCGACAGTATGGAGGAAAGTACTAGAACCCTCTTGTTTATCAGGGGTTTACCTTAGTAGACTAGGGATGGCGGTATTTCTAGGAACCTACATGGCCCTGAGCGTTGTCCAGTACATCTACCTGCAGCTTCTGGATTTGCTTACCACAATCGCGTTTTTGGTACACGGCGTGGAGGAGAGCAATCCGATCATCCGGGCGGCCGTTGCGCACTCCGGCAATCCCATGCTGGGATTGGTGGCGGTGAAGCTGGCGGGTGTGTTGGTTGGGGTGTACTGCTGGAGATCGGGCAGGCATCGGCTGCTGTCGCGGATCAACATCTGGTTCGCGGC
>JBJXGR010000447.1:0-20720 GCA_046160045.1 Bryobacteraceae bacterium | reverse complement strand
GATCCGAAAGGGACTCCGCCGGAACTCGCGGTGTTCGCAGGACGCAGCGACACGCGCATGCTCTATTCGTATCTGCGCCACTTCGGAGGAATCGCGTCGCCGCACACCAGCGCAACGGAAGGAGGCGGCACCGACTGGCGCGACAATGATCCAGCAGCCGAACCGGTGGTCGAAGTGTTTCAAGGCATGCGGCGCAGCTACGAGCACGCCGGCGCGCCCAAAGCGCCGGTGCGCGGAGATATCAAGCCCAAGGGGTTCATCTGGAACGCGCTGCAGCAGGGCCATCGGCTGGGATTCCAGTGCAGCAGCGATCACGTCAGCACTCACATCAGCTTTGGAGTGGTGTTTGCGGAGCAGAACTCCCGGCCGGCGATTCTGGATGCATTCAGGAAACGCCACAGCTACGGGGCGACAGACAATATCGTGCTGGTCCTACGGACGGCCGGCCACCTGATGGGCGACGAGTTTGAGGCCAGTGAACCGCCCGAACTGCAGATCCAGGTGGAGGGCACGGCGCCCATCAGCAAAGTGGACATTATTCGCGGAGTGGGCAAGGAGACGCCCGCGTACGTTTACGCGGCGGAACCGGGTAGCGAAACCTTCCGGATACGCTGGCGCGACCGGCAACTGACGCCCGGAACCACAACCTATTGGTACGTTCGCGTCCAACAGACTGACGGCAACATCGCCTGGTCGAGCCCGATCTGGGTTCGCGGGCGATAATAGGGACATGTTGCGCCGCATCTGGGGATTCATCAATCCCCAGGAAGCTGAATCAGACCAGGGGTTCGCCCAGGAGATCCTGAGCCTGAGCGCTCTCGGCCTCCGCATCACAGCCGGAGCGGAGATCATCGTTCCGCTGGTGATGATGGCCGCCCAGTACCTGGCGCTGCGGAACTCAGAAGCTCTGTACATCTACCTGTATCAGGGGATCGCAATCGTGGCCATAGGCATCCTGACGCTCGCGGCGAGCCGCCTGGACTGGACCTACGAACGGTCGCGCGCAGTGTGCCTGCTATCTGTTTATGCGGCCGGCGTAGTCCTGGTAACGGCGGGACTTTTCATTGTCGTCGCGGTGCCTGGGACGGGCCACTACATCCCGGGAAGAATCACCGGCCTGATGATGCTGGTGGTGGCGGTGATGCCGCTGACCCCGTGGCAGACCCTCGCGCTGGGAGCCTCGATCGGGGGGTACTACATGGCCGCGTTGGAGTTCTTTCGCCGGGTGCACGGCCTGGGGAACTCCGAACTCGACGCCTACGACCACGTGTTCATGGCGGTGATCACTCTGATCGCCTCGGCATTGACAGCCGTGGTCTACCAGCAGCGGGCGGCCAATTATCGCTCCTACATCACGGCGCTGCGCGCGTCGATGGATCTGCGCCGGGCGCAGTCGCAGATGCTGCTGGCTGAGAATGGCGCGTCGATGGGCCGTCTGGCCGCGGCGCTGAGCCACGAACTCAATACTCCCCTCGGCGTGCTGCGCAGCGCCGTCAGCACACTGCCCGGCCTGGCCACTCGCGTGAGCGCGGCAGACGCCGAGCAGCGCGAGCGGCTGCTGGCCCTGCAGCAGGAACTGTTTCGCTCGATGATCTCATCGGTCGACCGTCTGCGCGAGATCGTCGGAAGAATGCAGCGGTACACCAATCTCGACCGCGCCGAAGTGCAGGTCACCGACATCGCGAGCCTGTTGCGCGACGTCGTGGCCTTGCACAGCCGATTGTTCGAGGGCAAGGTTCAGGTGGAGCTGCGTTTCGCCGCGGTTCCCCCGCTGTCCTGCCGCCCGCAACTGCTCAGCGCGGTCTTTACGAGTCTGCTGAACAACGCGGTGGAGGCATGTACTCCGGGCAGCGGCAATGTCGTGCTGATCACCCGGCAGCGGGATCACGAAGCCGAGATCCTGATTCAGGACAACGGCCGGGGACTTGCTCCGCGCGAGCTGTCGGCCATTTTCGATCCGGGCTTTCGGGTCCATCACGGCAAGGTCGGCACCGGAAACTGGAGCCTGTTTGGCGCGCGCCAGATCGTCAACGAGCATGGCGGCGACATCCGGATCGACAGCCAGGAAGGGAAAGGAACGACGGTCACCGTAAATTTGCCGCTTCCGGTGCGAACCACCACCCATTTCCGCAAAGCCGAGCTGGCGGGCTGACTTCAGTTCTTTACGACGATCGGCATGGGGACGGGTTTGCCCGCTGTGTCGAGCACTCGGACGGCCTCCCAGGAATGCGGGGTGATCCGTAGGGTCCGGCCTTCAATCTCAACCGTCAGGAACTGATTCTGCGGCGACCAACCGGCGATATACGAGCCGGAGAGCCGCTTGCGGACGTTCTTGGGCCGTAGTTCGCCGCCGGATCCGCTCACCACGTAGGTGATCGACCCGGTTTCGGTGGCGTTCGTGAACTGAAAATTGTGCTCGTGCCCGTTGAACACGACCTTCACTCCGGCCTTTTGGAACCAATCGACCCAGTGCTTCAGCGCATCCAGCGCCGGAGGGTGCCGCGGTCCGGCGGTGAACGGCGGATGGTGGAAGTAAGGGATCTTCCACGTGGCGCGCGAAGCGGCAAGCTCGCGCTCGAGCCATTTCGACTCCTCGCCATCCGGCCGATAGAAGGGCTCAGGCGGGCCAACTTCCCGGTTCTCCGTCGAGTCGAGCGAGAAGAAGTCGGCCAGCCCGCCGAAGGAGAACTTGTAGTATCGAGCCGGCTTGCCGCCCGGAAAGAAGAAATTGTCGAGATACACGGGCAGGTCGCCGTGCGATTCGCTTTCGTTCCCATCGTGATTGCCGGGGCTCGCGTAGAACGGCACATGCGCCAGTAACTCCTCGTATGGCAGAAAGAATTTCTTCTCCCAGTCGACGTCCCGATCGCCGGAGTTGCGGACAGGAATGCCCGCCACGGTGTCGGCGTAGATGTTGTCTCCGGTGGTCAGCACGAATCGAACGGGGTTCCCGGAGGACTGCCGAGCCGTGAACTCCTTGATCATTTCGGCCGCAACCCGGTATTGCGGTTTCTTGCCGGTGCCGTAGTCGCCCATGACAAAAAAGACCAGCCGATCCGATTGAACCGGCCACGTTCGCACCGTACCGCCGCCCATTCTCTGCCCGTTGACGCGCAATTCGTAAGGATACTCGGTATCGGGCTTCAAGCCCTCGACACGCAGCCAGCTGCGTTTGGCTTCGATGCGCCGGTCACCGATGTGCAGGACCGCGGATCCCTGCGGTTCGGAGTCCCGGCCAATGGTGTTGCCCGCGCCGGCGGTGGTACCCCATGCGACGACGACCGCCGACGGCTCAATCGCCCCGACGTACACATGAAAGGGTGCGGCCAGCCCGGGCAGGCAGCAGCTTAGCGCGACCAGGAACGTTCGATACCCACAACCTGCCAATCGGCACCCCGTCTCCGCAGATACACCCGCACGGTCTTCCCGGCATCGCCGGCGTGAATGCTCGCAGACACGAACTCCGCCGGCGATCGCGGAATCTCCGCCGAAGCCGCCCCCGCAATCGGTGAGTGCCGGTCGGCCTGATTGTCGAACTCCGACCATGTCCACTGATACTGGCGTGACGGCTCAATCTTATGTTTGACCGCCAGATCCTCAAATTCAAGGCGGCCGGCGCGGACTTCGAACCTGTCGAGCGGCAGCACTTTCGCGAAATAGGTCTTGCCGATGCGGTTCCGCCGCTCGATCAGGCATTTGGTGACCCAGTCGGGGGCGCGGCGATCACTGTACTGGCCGGTTCCGACGATCGCGGCGATCTGCTCGTCGGTGAACTCCATCACCTGCCGCGCCGCCCAGTACGTGTCGTCCGGCAGCCGATTCAGGAACGCGGGATTCCGGTACTCCGGCCTGAAGTTCTCCGCTTCGAAGATGTCGGCCGAGAACCTGCCCACCGACGGCAGGTCCGGATAATGAACGCGCGCCCATCGGGGCACGTACAACCCCAAACTGGCGATCTCCGCCATCGCGGGCTTGAAGGCAAACAGATACTCGTTGCCGGACCTGGCGCCGTTCGACTTGGTGCTGGCGCTGCCCAGGGTCGAGCCGAAATCGATCAGGTAATGCTTGACGAACTTGCGGCCGCTTTCCTCCACCAGCATGTCCAGGGAGTTGATGGCGCGAGAGTCCTCGTGACCGAGCCAGGCGCAAAAGACGAACAGGCCCCGCAGGTCGCGGCGGTGCTCGTGGGGCACCGTATCATTAGGATCGTCGCTGCGCGTCCCGTAGTACCGGAACGGGCCAAGATCCTGGCCTGAGAGGAAGAGGCTCGCCACGGCCCGGTATGAGCCGTCCTTCTGGCGCGGCACCTTCAGGAGGATTTCATTGACATCGCGGCTGGTCATGGGCCGGTCCACGCCGCGCTGATCGGGAATCTTAGCCTTGGGGTCAACCACAAGCTGTTCCGGCTGGAAAGAAACCAGATAGTATTCCGGAACGTGATAGCCCAGCGCGTGGAAGAACCGTGAGGTGATCACGTCGGCGGCGGTGGCCATTTCCGGATTGGTGGTGGGATCGAATTTCAGAACATATCGCGTGCCACGGGAATCACGAATCCGGAAGCCCGGAGTCACCCCCTGGTTCTTCGCCGCGATCACGCTCCACTTGCCGCCGGCCTCGGGCGGGTTGCCGACGCCGGGGCCGCGCACGAGTTCGTCGATCGAGAGAGGCCGGGTCCAGTGCCGGGAGCGATACCAGGCGCCATTGAGGGGCTCGCCCAGTGTAGTGACCGCGCGTGCAGGAATCGTCTTTCCCTTGGTTGGATGCTCGCCCGGCAATGCCAGGGTATGGCTGAACAGATCGTACATATCGTCGACCTTACGCCGGGCAGCCCGATCGACCCGCATCGGGGCAGGTTCATCGATCAGAGGGTCGTCGGAATAGAACCTTTCCGCTTTCAGGGGAACCATCGCAGCCAGGAGCACGAGGATGGGGGTAAAAGCGCGCATAAGTCAGAACACGTTGTTGAATTTGAACCAGACCTGGAAGCCTTCATGACTGAAGCCCACGTCTACACGCAGAAAGACGCTGTTCCGGACGTTGAACCGGAAGCCGAAACCTGCGGAGCCTTCCAGATTCCTGAAATTGAGGTCGCCGGTGCGCGGAAACACCTTGCCGCCGTCGACAAAAATCGCCATGTCGAGTCCGCTGAACGATTCCCACCGGTACTCTGCATTCAGGACGAGGAGGTTGTTGTCGTAGAAGCGATAGGGCCGGAAGCCGCGCAAAGTCTCTGAGCCGCCGAGTACGGGCTGCAGGTAGAACGGCACCTGCTGGCCACGGCCCGCATCGGTCAGCACCGTCTTGCCGCGCAGGGCAATCACGCGGCGCTGGTTGAAAAAGGGAATGTACTGCTGCACCTCCAGGTCGAGCATGTTAAACGAGTAAGCCTGAAACGTGCGGTCGGAGTGATAGGTAAATTCGGCCTTGTAGTTCCCGCCGCTTTTGGGACCGCCGGGAATGTCACGGTAATCGTATTGGATGAATCCGCCGCCGCGCAGAAAATCCGACTGGCGGTCCAGGCCCGGCGTCGCGATGGGGTTGAAATTCTGCTCGATCGAGGCCAGGTCGTCGTGAGTCCCGGGCCCCGTATTGACCATCAGATAACCGCCCTTGGCGGCCAGGGTCAAATGCCGGAGGGGCTTGATCCCGGCGACGGCGTCGAACTCCGCAGTCTCGCGCCGGAAGTTGCTCCGTCCGGTCTTCTTCGAATCCGGCCCCGGTCCGTAATATTGAATGCGAGGCATGTTGGCATAGGCCGAATACAGGTCGACAAATACGTGCTCACCCGCCAGTTTCGGAAGAGTCAACTGGAGGTCATACTTGAGTGCTTCCGCAATGGATGCGATCGCGGCGGCACGAAATCGCACCTGCCCCTTGGCGAGATCTTCGCGGACGTATTCAGGCCCCACCGCGAAGCCCTGAGCCACTGCGAGGCCGCCCAACTTGATGCGGAGGCCGTTCAGCCCGCCCAGAATCCGTTCGACGATCTTCTGATCGTTGATGCGAAGGAGCGTGCGCTCGATCCCCGGATTGCTTTCGGGTTTGACTGTCTCCGATTTCTTCTGGCGTTCGGCTTGAATCTCAGCCGCGCGCGAGTCGACCTGGGAGTAAGCCAGCAAGGGACACAACAAGACGAGTACCGCTATTTGAGTAGTGGACATACGAAGAGCTGTGTGCGAAACCACTATAGCTTGTCTACGGGCGCACGGGACTTGGTGGATCTGTCGTCCAACAGCGGACGGAGACTGCGTCAGCGTTCCGAGGCTTCCTCATACATTGCAACGATGTTCTCCGTGGGGATGTCGGCCAGCAGATGCTGAGACGGGGAGATCGTGAATCCTCCGTAGGGTTTGAACGTTGCCACACGGTCTCTGACTTCCCGGCGCACGTCCTCGGGCGTGCCGAAGGGTAGAGTCTGCTGCGTGTCGATCGAGCCGTGAAAACACAGCCTTCCGCCGTACTTCGCCGCCAGTTCGCGAGGCTCCATGCCGGCGGCGCGTACCTGGATCGGCTCTAGAATATTCAAGCCCATCTCCAGGAACGCCGGAATCCAACGCGCCACGCTGCCGCAGGAGTGATGCATCACAAGTTTGCCATGCCGCTTGCCGACGCCGTAGATCCTCCGGAGGTAGGGCCGCACGAACTCGTCGAACAGGCGCTGGCTCATCATCGGGCCGCTCTGGAAGCCATAGTCGTCGCCTGTGAAGCAGATGTCGATGGACTTTCCGGCCTTTTCGAACATCACCTCCGATGTCCGCTCCATGAAATTGACGATGCGGCCGATAATTGCGTGGGCCACCTCCGGATGGTCGTGCATCAGTAGGAAAAAGCGGTCCATCCCCACCACTTCGCTGGCCGCTTCGAAGAACCATCCCCACACGCCTCCGAGCACGGCGTACTGTTCAAAGCGCGCGCAATCTTCGGCGTAGCCGTCGTAGTCCCACATGTCGGCGGAAGGCCAATACGGATAGGCGTCGACCTCCGCGATGGTTTGGGCGTCGGCCAGAGGATGGACGAGGGCATAGCCGAAATCGCCGACGCCCGCGCGCGGAATCCCGAAATAGTCGCGAGAGCGGCCTTGATCATCCACCAGGGGAAAGCCGATCCAGCGCGGTTTCGGGTAGCGGAAGTCGACATGCAACCGCTCCATCAGCGCCAGATCGTCAGCCACTCCGAAGTGCTGGCGCAGCCGCGCGTAGACATCGGAAGAAGCGCAGAAGTCGATGGTGAAGCGATCGACGGGCTGAAACGCATAGTTGCGGAGCACGCGCTCTTTGGAAGTCATCGCGCCTCCAGAGCCAGCACCGTGGCATGAGGATCGGGTGTAATCCCCGTGGAGTCGATCCTCAGCCGATCGCCCTCCTGGGTGAACTTCAACGGCTTCTTCCTGGCGAGAAGGCTTACGTGCCGTACGCGGTGGTTGAGACCGGCAATCTCGATGGCGGCGGAAGGCCAGTTGAAAACATGCATATAGACCGTCCGGCCCTTGGCCGTCGTTCGCCCGAACGGGAGCGACTGGAGCGGTCCATAGGTGGAGCCGTAAATGGAATCGCCGTTCGCTTTCAGCCATTCGCCCATCGCCAGCAGCCTCTCTTCAAACTCAGGCTGGATCGTGCCCTCGGGCGTCGGGCCGACATTCAGCAGAAAGTTTCCGCCCTTGCTGGCCGCATCGATCAGGGTTCGAATCAACTGGGTCGTGCTCTTATAGCGCTGATCGTTCCGGTTGTAGGCCCAGGTCTCATTAATGGTCATGCAGGTCTCCCAAGGCTGGAAGTCCTCGGGCTTTGGCGGCGCGGTCGCGAGCGCCTCATCGCGCGGGCTGAAGTTGGCCACCTTCGATTGCCTGGTGGGGATGCCTTTGGGAAGCCTCTGTTCGGGGGTGGCGTAGTCGCCCATGGGTCCGATGCGATTGTTGATCAGGCATCGAGGCTGGATCTCGCGAATCACCTTGTGAAATCGCGCCCCGTCCCATTTTTCGTGAAGGCCCAACCCGTCGAACCAGATGACAAAGATGTCGCCGTACTTCGTCAGGAGTTCACGCAGTTGCAGTTCCATGTAGCTCAGGTACAGCGGCCACTCCGGCCGGAACGCCTCGCCCTTCCAGTTTTCCCTCGACGGTTTGGACGTGTCGCGATAGGCCGCGTGATGCATATCGGGCGGCGAGTAATAAAACCCGAACGGCAGGCCTTCGTCGTGCGCGGCCTTCGCCAGCATCCCCGCGATGTCCTTGCCGTAGGGCGTCCGTGTGATCTTGTACTCGGTAAAGGCCGAGTCGAACATAGCGAAGCCGTCGTGGTGTTTGGAGGTGAAGACCATATACCGCTGCCCGGCAGCCTTGGCGAGCCGCACCCAGGCCTTTGGATCGAATCGAACCGGATTGAATCGCGCCGGCAGGGCACGATAGTCGGCCTCGGAGATTGTGCCGGGCTTCGGGGTCATCAGGGGCCAGGACGCTTCCACACTGGCGAGCGAATACGGCCCCCAATGAATGAACATGCCGAACTTGCAGTCGTTGAACCGGCGGATGCGCTCGGCCGCGGAGTCTTCAGAGAACGCCGGCACTTGCAGCAGGAGGATCAGGAAGAACAGAAAACGAGTCATGGAACTCAACCCGCCGCCATCTTAGCGCCGGCCATCGTGCGATGATAGGCTCCGTTTTACCCTGGGAAGGATGCCCGAAGATTCACGTGTCTCCCCGCTCGACATGCCGGCGGACGACTTTCGCCGCCATGGTCATGAACTGATCGACCAGATCGCGGACTTCCTGCAAAGCTGGGAGGGCCGCCCGGTCACGCCCGGGGAGAGTCCAGCCCAGGTTCGTGCGCTCCTGACGGGCGCGGCATTCCGAGAGCAGGGAGAGGATGAGGGCGAGGTTCTGCAGTCGGCCTGGCGCCTGCTGACGGAACACTCGCTGTTCAACGGGCACCCGCGCTACGGCGGATACGTGATCTCCTCGGCCGCGCCCATCGGCAGCCTGGCCGACCTGATGGCTTCCGCCGTCAACCCCAACGTCGGAGCCTGGATTCTGTCGCCGATCGCCACGGAAATCGAACTGCAAACCATCCGCTGGATCGCGGAGTTCATCGGGTACCCGACGAACGGAGGCGGTCTTTTGGTGAGCGGTGGCAACATGGCTAACTTCGTGGGCTTCCTGGCGGCCCGCCGCGCCAAGGCCGGGGCCGGAATCCGCTCCGCCGGGGTCGCCTCGGGCGGACGCCTCCTGGTGTACACGTCGCGGGAGACGCACACCTGGATCCAGAAGGCGGCCGACCTGTTCGGTCTCGGCACGGACGCGATTCGCTGGATCCCGGCCGATTCCAGCTACCGGATGGATGTTGCCTTGCTACGGCAGACAATCAAGCAGGACCTGGCTGCAGGCGGGCGCCCGTTCTTCCTGAGCGCTTCGGCCGGAACCGTGAGCACCGGCGCCGTCGACCCGCTCCCTGAATTGGCACGAGTCGCGCGGGAGTACGATCTTTGGTTTCATGTGGACGGAGCCTATGGCGGGCCTGCCGCGGCCCTCCCGGACGCTTCCGAAGACATGAAGGGCCTGGCACTGGCCGATTCGGTCGCGCTCGATCCGCACAAGTGGCTCTACGCTCCGGTGGAGGCAGGCTGCACGCTGGTGCGCGATGCAGGCGTGCTTCGAGACACTTTCGACTACTCGCCGGCCTACTACCACTTTCAGGCGGACGCGGAAGAGGCGCCCCTCAACTTCTATACCGTTGGGCCGCAAAACTCCCGCGGCTTCCGCGCGCTGAAAGTCTGGGTGGCGCTGCGGACCGCCGGGCGCGAAGGCTTGCGCCGGATGATTGCAGACGACATCGCGCTGGCCGAGGCACTTTACCGCGAGGTCCAGCGGTACGGCGAACTGGAGGCGTTCGCCCAGGGTCTCAGCATCGCGACGTTTCGCTATGTCCCGCCCGGCGTCGATCGCGAGGATCCGTATCTCAATCAACTGAACGAGCAACTGCTCGAGCGCATCCAGAAAAGCGGAGAGTTGTTCCTGTCCAACGCCCTATTGAACGGCAAGTTCGCCCTGCGGATGTGCATCGTCAACTTCCGCACCACGATGGCCGACGTTCGAGCGATTCCGGAAATCGTCATTCGCCTCGGCCGCGAAGTCCACTCGCGGTCCGGCCCCTCCGCAGCCTGACGATCGCGTACAACACCGCGCCCACCACGAGTACCTTGATAAAGCCTGGCCCGATCACGAAGAAGATCGCCAACAGGCCGAGCGCCATCGTCAGGGCCCCGGCAACCGTTACGAACCTGCGCAGCCATACCGCTTCCCGCCAGCGGCCCGTGCGCCAGGCCTCCACCATGGCGTCGAGCGTGAACTGATCCTGTGACGTTCTTTCCCGGAAGAGCATCAAAAGCAGGCTTCCCATGAACACAACCAACCCCAGTCCGGCCGCGGTGATGGTCAAGGTCAGCCACACTGCCTGATGCGGATTCACAGATCGTTCGATCGCCTTGACCAGGGGAGTCTCGCCGATGGCGATGGCGACCAGCAGAATGCCGGCCATCGTGAGCCAGTCACGGATTCTGCCCCTGCGTGCCGTGGGTTGCGCTGGAGCGCTCCCCTCGACAGCTTGCGGCGCCCACAGGCTTTCATGTGGCAGGTTCGGGTCGAACAGGACGCTGGCCCTGGCCCCGGATTTCCACGCATGAGCCTCTGCCGGCGCAAGGTGACCGCTCGTCCCCTGGTGTTCATGGCCCGTGTGATCCACGTACCAATACCGAACCTTCCATTGCGTCACGCCGTTGATCTCCAGGTTGGTCTCCTCGACTTCGGTCACGGTCGCCTCCGCCCTCTGGCCCACACGCCACAACCGGCGTTCCCGTACGATTCCCAGGACGGTGCGCCGGAACAGGAATCCCCCGACCCCGGCGAACACCGCACCGAGAATCGCGCCGATCACGCCGAACTCCGACTTCGTCGCGCCGTCCACCTGTTGCGTGCCGGGTGCCCCGGGCAGATACGTAACAGCAAGTGTTGAGCCGGGCGCAAGTTGCTCCCAGCGGTCGACATCGACTTCCACGGTGTTCTCCAGGGTCCGGCCCTCCACTGTCCGGAATCGATAATGGATCTCGTACCGCGTCCGGCGATTCCCTCCCTGCCTGGCCTTTTGAATCGATTTCGAGACGACCGTCGCCGTCACGGATTCCCCGTTCCGGGCCAACTGCGAGTTCCGCACCAGATCCTTCACGCCCAGTCCCACAAAGGACAAGCCGATGATCAGAAACCCGCCTCCGATCCAGAACAGGATCGACCCGCGGATCTGCTTCCAAAGCGATGGCGACTCAGGCACGGCGTTTCCTCCGCGAAGGTTTCGATCGCAATCCGGCAACCAGGACGACGAAGGCCAGCACGGTGAAGATCGTGCCAAGCCCACCGAAGAGCCAGGGCAGAAAAGAACCCGAACTTTGTCCGGCAACGCGATAGTGGTAAGGGGCTTCGGGAAGATATCTCACGTCAATCGGCCCGCGTTCGTCCAGCTTCGACCATGTGTCGCCGTCGACCTTTGCCGAGCCGCGAACCTGAGACCGCGAGGCCGTCTCGAAGCGGAACTCCACGTAGTGGCCCGTAGAAGAGTCGTCCGCCGTCCCGTCGTGAATCCTCTTGATGAGCACCATGCCGCGGGCGGTGCTCGCGTGCGTCTCGAACCGCTTGGCCTTGCGCGCCTTCTGAACGCCGACTCCCACTCCGATTCCCAGAAACAGCAGGCCGAACGCCAGCGAGAGTCCGCCGAACCACAATACGAACCGCTGTTCTCCGCCGCCGGGCTTTCGCGCCATTGGGAGGGGATCGTATCACGGCGACCCGCTGTTTGAGAAGGGGCAAGCAGACTACAATGAGACTGGCGTTGACGTCCACGCCACAAGAAGAGCTTATGAAAGCAGCGTTCTATACAGGCGGCGAGAAGATTGAAACGGGCGTCTGCACGCCCGTCGCCCCCGGTCCTGGCCAGGTGCAAATCCGCGTCTCGCATGTCGGGATCTGCGGAACCGACCTCCATATCGTCAAGGGCAAGATGGACCACCGCGTGACGTTCCCGCAGGTTCTGGGCCATGAAACCTCGGGCACGATCGAGGCCATTGGCGAAGGGGTCACCGGCTGGTCAGCGGGAGACCGCGTGACGGTGATGCCGCTCGATCCCTGCAATCAGTGCCCGGCCTGCCGCGCCGGCCACAGTCACATTTGCCAGAAGCTGAAGTTCATCGGCATCGATTCTCCAGGCGCCCTGCAGGCGATCTGGACCGTACCCGCTCACACCTTGCACCGCCTGCCGGAGAACCTCTCGCTTGAACTCGGCGCCATGATCGAGCCCATCGCCGTGGCCTGCCACGACGTCCGCCTTGGAGAAATCACGGCACAGGATTACGTCGTCGTCCAGGGAGGCGGGCCCATCGGCGCGCTGTGCGCCCTGGTGGCGATGACTCGCGGAGCCCGCGTACTGCTCACCGAGATCAACCCCTATCGCATCGAACTCGCCTCCCAACTCGGCGTTCGCGCCGTCAATCCTAAGGACACCGACCTGGCGGCCCTGGTCAATGAAGAGACCGGAGGCGCCGGTGCCGACGTCGTGATGGAAGTCACCGGCTCCCAGGCGGGCGCGTCACTGATGACGCAACTGGTCCGGACACGAGGCCGGATCGTCATCGTCGCCATCTTCGCCGAGCAGCCGAAGCTCGACCTGTTCCGTTTCTTCTGGCGGGAACTGCGGCTGTGCGGCGCTCGCGTCTACGAGCACCAGGACTTCGAAACGGCCATCGACCTGGCGGCCTCCGGCAAGTTGCCGCTGCGGCAGCTTATCAGCGGGGTCAAGCCGCTCGAAGGTGTCGCCGAAGCCGTGCATCAACTCGAAGGCGGCGGTCCGGTAATGAAGATCCTCATCGACTGCAAGGCATAAATCATGGGCGTTCTCGATCTCTTTCGTTTGGATGGAAAGACCGCGTTGGTCACCGGGTGCCGCCGCGGCATTGGCAAGGGCATGGCCTTGGCGCTGGCCGAAGCCGGCGCCGACATCGTCGGAGCCAGCAAGACCCAGGAGACTTCCGGCAGCGACATCGAGCGGGAAGTCACGGCCCTGGGGCGCTCGTTCCGCGGGTTGGCCTGCGATGTTTCGAAGCGCACCGACGTCTACAATCTGCTCCGCCAGTTGGAAGGAGCCCGCATCGACATTCTCGTGAATAACGCGGGGACGATCCTCCGCAAGCCGGCCGCCGAGCATCCCGACGAGTGGTGGGACCAGGTGGTGGAGACCAACCTGACCAGCGGCTTCGTGTTGGCGAGGGAACTCGGGAAGAAGATGATCGAGCGGGGCTCCGGGAAGATCATCTTCACCGCCTCCCTCCTCACCTTCCAGGGCGGCATCACGGTTCCGGGCTATGCCGCAGCCAAGGCCGGCATTGGATCGCTCGTCAAGGCCCTTGCCAATGAGTGGGCTTCGAAGAACGTCCAGGTCAACGCCATCGCGCCGGGCTACATTGCCACCGACAACACGGTTGCTCTGCAGAACGACCCGGTCCGCAACCCCCAGATCCTGGCCCGCATTCCCGCCGGCCGTTGGGGCACGCCCGACGACTTCAAGGGCGCCGTGGTTTTCCTGGCCTCGGACGCTTCAAGTTACGTCAACGGCGAGGTCCTGGTGGTCGACGGCGGGTGGATGGGCAGGTAGGCGTCACGGCATTTCCAATTGCCACATCAGGAACTTCAGATCGTGCGTGACGTCGGTCAGGGTCTTGTCGAGGGGTTGGGAGCGGGTGTGGCCGAACGTCGTGTCATAGCGCAGAACGACGGGCCGGCCGCTGCCGTTCGACGCCTGCATCAACGCCGTCATCTTACGCGCGTGCAACGGATCCACCCGGGTATCGGCGTCGCCCGTCACAAACAGCACCGCAGGGTACTTTGTGCCTGCTTTCACATGGTGATACGGAGAATACTTGTAGATGTACTCGAACTGCTTGGGGTCGTCCGCGGAACCGTACTCCGGCACCCACAGCTTGGCCAGGAGAAACCGGTGATACCGCACCATGTCGAGGAGCGGCACGGCGCAGATCACCGCCCGGAATAACTCGGGCCTCTGCGTCATGGCGGCACCCACCAGCAGGCCGCCGTTGCTCCCGCCCTGGATGGCCAGTTTTTCCGGTGACGTGTATTTGCGCGCAATCAGGAATTCGGCCGCGGCGATGAAATCGTCAAATACGTTCTGCTTGCGTTCGAGCATGCCCGCCTGGTGCCAGGTTTCGCCGAACTCGCCCCCGCCGCGCAGATTCGCCTGAGCGAAGATCCCCCCGCGCTCCACCCAGACACGAACCGAACTCGTGAACTGAGGCTTCAGATTCTGGTTGAATCCCCCGTAGCCGGTCAGCAATGCCGGATTGGTTCCGTCGAGTTGTAAGCCCTTTTTATGGACGACGAACATCGGCACTTTGGTGCCGTCCTTGGACTTGTACCAGACCTGCTTCATCTCGATCGACGAGTTGTCGACTTTGACCGAGGGCTCGTGCCACACGGTGGTCCCCGACGCCGTGTAGCGGTAGATGGTGGTCGGGATGTGGAACGAGGTGAAGGCCACGTACACGTCAGGCTCTTGCCAGCGGCCGCCGATAAACCGGATGGTGCCGTCGGCGGAGAAGGTGACGTCCGGCAACCTGCGGCCGGAGGGTTCATATACGCGCAGGCGGGACTTCGCGCTTTCGATAGCGTGCACGAACAGCCGGCCTCCGCCGACGGCGATCTCCTCGATCGCGTCCGGGCCCTCGGGCACCACCTCACGCCAGGATTCGATCTCCGGGTGTTTCCAATGGAAGGCCATCACCCGCCCCTTCGGCGCTTTCCAGTTGGTCAGGACGAACACCTGGTCGCCGGCGACGACGGGCGTGAAGTTCGCCTCGATGCCCTTGGTGAGGTGGCGGCTTTGCTTTCCGCCGGTGCGGTTCAGGTACAACTCGCCGCGATCCCACCCCCGCGAAACGGTGAGCAGAAGAGACCGGTCGTCGGGCGAAAGCAGCGGCGTGATCCACGAATCCGGCCCGATTCCGTCGCCGAAGACGAGCGGGTCTTCGCCGGAAGCATCCAGGCGTCTCCGGAACACGCGCGGTCCTTCCTTCTTCATCACGCCGTAGTACAGGCCGCGGTTGCCCCGCTCGATCGCCACGCCGAGGTACCGCGCCTTGGGCATTCGGGAGATCTGCTCGTTCTTCGCGGGATCGAGCCAGACCATCACCATCTCATCCTCGCCACCCTGGCGGACTCCGTACAGCATCAGCTTGCCGTCGTCGGAGAGTTCATACAACGCGACGCTGGTGGTATGGGCGGGGCTCATGGGCTCGGGATCCACCAGCAGTTGCTCGGAACCGCCCGCGCCGTCACGTACGAAGAGGGAGTGCAACTGGGAGCCCGCGCCGCGCCGGGCGTAGAAGACGCGGCCGCCGGCAGGCGCGACGATCTCGAAGTGCTCCACGCGCAGCAACTCCTCGAGGCGCTTCCGGATTTCTTCGCCGGCTGGGAGGGTGCTCATCATCGATTCGCGGTACCGGTTTTGCGCCTCGATCCAGGCTCGGGTCCGCGGGCTTTTCTGATCCTCCAGCCAGCGATAGGGATCGGCGACTTGGACGCCATGCAGCGTCTCGGTGACGATCTCCACCGGACTTTCCGGCGGCGCGGCAGGAAAGGCGATTTGCGTCAAAGGCATGAGCATCCATGCTCCCAGGGTTACGAGTGTTGGGCGGAACGCCATACGGTTCTAGGGCTCCTCTTGATGAAAACGATGGTAACCCAACGCGGAGCCTGGGTTCGATTCGGCGGTGCCCCGTTTGGAGTGGAGCCGGTCGCTGCCGGTGAGGCTTCCAGCCGCCGCTCTGGTAGGATCCTGTCGAACCGGACTCCAATCACGGCCTCCGTGCACTGTGTTGTTACACTGGGTCCTGTGGGCAGACTATACGAACGCGCGGAACTGATTCGAGCGCGCCGCGAGTGGAAACAGCAGTCGAAAACCGTCGTGTTCACCAACGGTTGCTACGACTTGCTCCACCCGGGCCACATCCGTCTGCTCGAGCAATGCCGGTCCCTGGGTGACGTGCTGATTCTGGCGCTCAACACCGACGAGAGCGTACGCCGGTTCAAAGGGCCGTCACGTCCCCTGATTCCCCAGCACCTGCGCGCCGAGGTCGCCTCGGGCTTGGCCGCCGTGGACGCGGTGGTCTTTTTTGACGAAGACACGCCGCGCGAATTGATCGCCGAGGTCCTGCCGGACGTGCTCATCAAGGGCGCTGACTGGACTCATTTCATTGCCGGTCGCGAGGAGGTCGAGGCCGCCGGCGGGAAGGTGCTGGCTGTCGCCCTCGAACCGGGATACTCCACTACCAACATCGTGGAGACCATCCTGTCTCAATACCGCCTCGCTTGATTCATCCTTCGATTCGCGATCTGTTCCTCGGCCTGGCCAAGCACCCTGCCTTCCAGCAGGCCCTTCACGAGCTTCGTCCCGGCCAGCCGGTGGAGTTGTCGGGACTCACGCTGACCGCTAAGGCCCTGTATGCTGTGCTCCTCTGGCAGATGACCGAACGTCCGGTGCTGGTGGTGACCGACGGCGCGAAAGAAGCCGAGGCGGTCCACGAAGCCGCGGAAACCTTCTTCGAGCTTCTGGTCGAACAGCCGAGAGAAGGGAAACGCGGCCGTCCCCAGTTGCTGCCCGCGCTCGACGTGCTGCCGTTCCAGGGACTGTCGCCGCACGCGGAGATCCTGGAGCAGCGGGTGCTGGCCATCTTACGCCTGGTCGCGGGAAGCGCGCCGGTTACAGTCCTGCCCGTGGGCGCCGCCATGCTGAAAGCCGAGCGGCCGGATTTCTACCGGCAGCTCGCCTTGCACCTGCGCGCGGGCGAGGAAGTGCCCCTCGAGGAGATCGTCGCCCATCTCGAATCGATCGGCTACGAGCGCCGTGAGCCGGTGGAACTGGTGGGCGAGTACTCGGTGCGCGGCGGTATCCTCGACGTCTACTCGCCCCAGTCGCCTCAGCCGGTGCGCCTGGAGTTCTTCGGCGACCTGATCGAGTCGGTCCGCCGCTTCGACGTCGCCTCCCAGCGCTCGGTGCTCAAGCTCGAGTCCTGCTCGCTGCTGCCGCTGACCGAATACCCGAAACCCGCCGCCCAAGTGATGGAGCCGGGCTGGGAGTTCCGCCTGTCGGTGGAAAAGCCGCGCGCGACACCCGTGTTCGAGCTGGGCGAAGCCCCGATTGTTCTGTGGGACGAGCCCGAGCAGATCGAAGCCGCCGCCGACCGGTTGTGGAAGCGCCTGGCCCAGGCCGGCGGAGCGGTGGAATCGGCCTCCGCCAAAATCTTTTCCACCTTCGAAGAGATGATGCGGGCCGCAGCCGGTTGTCCGTCCCTGGCGATGCGCCAACTCGGGTTGGGCGACAGCGGCCATCATCTGGCGACCCGTCCCTCGCTGGCCTTTCACGGAAATCTGCAAGTCGCGATCGCGGAGACACGCAATCTGGTGGGCGGCGGGGGCCGGGTTGCCTTCTTCGCCGCCTCCAACGGGGAAGTGGAGCGCATGGCCGACGTTCTCAACGAATACGGCATCACCTACCAGCTCGGACTGCGCCAGGCCGGCTCCACGCCCGAGTATCTCGCCGAGCGGGCTTACTATAGCGGGGCCACCGCCTCCACGTTCGTCATCAAGGGCGGCATCCGCCGCGGCGTCTTCTTCGCCGACGCCAACCTGACGCTGTTCGGGTCGGAGGATCTGTTCGAGACCTCGGAACTGGTGGGCCCCCCGCCTGCGGTTGGCCAGCAGATGGCGGCCTTCTCGGCGGACCTGATCGACCTCAAGCCGGGCGACTACGTCGTGCACGCCGAACACGGGGTGGGCCGGTTCCTCGGCATCCGCGAGATCGCCCAGGGCGATACTCGCGGCGATTACATGCTTCTCGAGTATTACGACGCAGCCAAGCTCTACGTGCCCCTGACGCGGATGGACTTGGTCCAGCGCTTCCGCGGAGGCGGTGGGGACGCGACGCCGGCACTCGACCGTCTGGGCGGCGTCACCTGGGCCCGAACCAAAACGCGCGTCAAGGCCAAGATGCGCGACATGGCCGAAGAGCTGTTGAAGCTCTATGCGGAGCGCAAACTGGCCGAGGGGTTTGCCTATTCGGCGGATTCAAATTGGCAGCGCGAATTCGAAGACGCGTTCGAGTTCACACCGACCAAGGACCAGGTGACGGCGGTGAAGGACATCAAGCGCGATATGGAGCGGGCGCAGCCCATGGACCGGCTTCTGTGCGGCGACGTCGGCTACGGCAAGACGGAAGTCGTGATGAGGGCGGCCTTCAAAGCCATGGGCGACGGCAAGCAGGTGGCTCTGCTCGCGCCCACCACGGTCTTGGCCTTCCAGCACTTCGAGACGTTCAAACGCCGATTTGCCGCGTTTCCGGTCCGCGTCGAAATGCTCAGCCGGTTCCGTACCGCCAAGGAGCTGAAGCAGAGCGTGGGCGACATCGCCGACGGCAAAGTGGATGTCGCGATCGGAACTCACCGCCTGCTGTCGAAAGATGTCGAGTTCAAAGACCTGGGACTGGTAATCGTGGACGAGGAGCAGCGCTTCGGGGTGAAAGACAAAGAGCGGCTGAAGCAGATGAAGAAGAACGTGGACTTCATCTCGATGAGCGCGACGCCCATCCCGCGCACGCTGCACATGTCGCTGCTGGGTCTCCGCGATCTGTCGGTGATCGAGACGCCGCCCAAAGACCGGCTGGCGATCCAGACCACGGTCGCGCACTTCCAGCCGGAGCTGATCAAGGCCGCCATCGAACTCGAACTGGCGCGCGGCGGGCAGGTGTATTTCATCCACAACAAGGTGGATTCGATCTGGGCGCGCGCCGCCTCGATCCAGGAGTTGGCGCCGGTGGCGCGCATCGGTGTGGGCCACGGGCAGATGCCCGAGGCGGAGCTGGAAAAGTCGATGCTGCGCTTCATGCGGCACGAGTACGACGTCTTTGTGAGCACGACGATCGTGGAGAACGGGCTGGACATACCGTTAGCCAACACGATGCTGATCGAGAACGCCGAACGGTACGGATTGTCGGAGCTCTACCAGTTGCGCGGGCGCGTGGGGCGGTCGAGCCGCAGGGCCTACGCCTATCTGCTGGTACCCGCCGACACGCAGTTGACAGAGGTGGCGCGCAAGCGGCTGGCGGCGCTACGCGAGTTCAGCGACCTGGGCGCGGGCTTCAAGGTGGCCGCGCTCGACCTGGAATTGCGTGGTGCGGGTAACCTGCTGGGTGGAGAACAGCACGGCCACATCAACGCGGTCGGGTTTGATATGTACGTCAAGCTGCTGGAGGAGTCGGTGCGCGAATTGAAGGGCGAAGAGGTCCCGCTCGAGATTCACACGACGCTGAATCTCGGCTTGGATGTGCGGATTCCGAGCGAGTACATCGCCGACGAGAACCAGCGCATGCGGGCCTACAAGCGGATCGCCAACGCGGCCAGCCGGGAGGAGCGCGAAGAGTTCGCCCGCGAGCTCGCGGACCGCTACGGACCGCTGCCGGAGTCGCTGGACGGTCTGATGGGCTACAGCGCGGTGAAGGTGCTGGCGGAAAAGATCGGGATCGAGGCGATCGAGCGCCGGCAGGGGGTGGTGAACATCAAGTTCCACAAAGACGCGAGGCTGGACCCGGAGCGCCTGATGCGGTTAGTGCAGACGACGGCGGGCGCGCAGTTCACGCCGGCGGGAGTTCTGCGGCTGCCGGGAGACGGGGCGGCCGGCGTCCAGGCGCTGGAATTGTTGAGAGGCCAGCTCGAGCAACTGACGGGCTCTTGATAGCGGGGGCTACGTGCCCCCCAACGTGCGCCGTGGGAAAACACACCCAAAGAGCCCACGGCGTAAGCCGTGGGCTGGCGGTTTCTTCTTAAGCCGCGACCCTATCACACCGTCCACAGTTGAGTGGACCGATCGATCTCCGCCCACCTTTTGAGCGAGGGAGTTGCCTTTCGCGCGCAACCGAGCCCACGGCGTAAGCCGTGGGGTTGCCGACACCCTTCACGACTCCCGATGGCCAACTGGGTTGCTCCGCCGCGCCTTCGCTCACTCCTGCCCGGCCGTGAACTTATACCCGGCCAATCGCCCTCCGCTCGACCCCTGTGGCCCTAGCGGGAGGACGTTCCAGTCCAGAGGTCCTTGGCTCACCAGCGGGTTGTGTTGTCCCACCGGGTCTTCGCTTACTATGACCTCATCTGCGCCTCTCCGGGATTCCCGCCGATTTATGAATGAGACGACGGGCCTTGCCCTCCACTACCGGAGGTCCCGGGAGGGTCCCCAATTTACTCTGCCTATCTGGGCGGGTCCGCTCGCTTCCGAAGCCGTGAAAAAACAGGGACGTTCACCCCGTTTCACGGCCACAAATCGTTGCTTCTCCACGAAACGTTGACCGGGAAACGGGGTGGATGTCCCGTTTTTTCACAGACCCTTCCGCTCGCGGCTCTGAGGGGGGTGAATTGAGATTTGGCGGAACGAAGCCAATTTGGCGCGAGACGCTTGATTTTACTTGGGAGGATTGGGTTCGCCCAATGGCTTCGGTTGGCTTCGCTGCGGTGCCAGGCACTCCGTTGAAAGTGCCGCCGGGCGACGTTTTTTGTCGCCCGGCGGGCGCGTACAGCAGGGACCCGGCTGCGCCGGGCGACAAAAATCGTCGCCCGGCGCCACTGGAGGG
>JBJXGR010000446.1:0-29290 GCA_046160045.1 Bryobacteraceae bacterium | reverse complement strand
TCGACCAGCGTGTGGTGGAACATCTTCTTCCACTTGCAGGAAAGGACGTCGCCAGCGGTCTGGATGAGAGCTTCCAACTCCAGGCCGCTCGGCATGAAAATCACGCCCGCCTTACCTTCCAAGGTCTGTCCCGAACTGGTTTTCAGCGTGTAGGCCTTCTCGCCCGTGCAGCCCGGGTTGACCGTAAATGTGACAGCCATCTCGACCGGCCCGGCATTGCCGCCGAAGCTCCCAAAGCCCTTGCCCGTGCCCTTGCCATCCGCGTTGACCACGTAGCGGAGCAGTAGGGAGATCGGGACAAACGTGCCCTTGGGAACCCTGGGGTCGAATTTAGAAAGATCGTAGAAGCCGGTGCATTTCTCGCACCAGACACCCCGCAGCATCTCCTGGTTGCAGGGGCTCTGGGCCATGGCGGGGATTCCCGCCAGAACGAGGGTGGCGATCGCGGAAAGAACTAACAATCGTTGCATACTCAAAACTCCTCGTTTGCAGAATGAGCCCGGCAACGGTCGAACCCAAAGCGACAAGAAATGAACTTCGGACAATGACATTTCTCTGACGCTTCCGGGAATGCTGCCGCGTGAGATTGAATCGGCCCGGTCCTGAGCCTACAATCAGATCAGCCTACCCACCGTTAAGGATCTGGTTATGGGGATACCCCATGTCGGGCCGCCAAACCCTCCGAAGAAGGCGCCCTTTGCCAGCGACCGCCTCGATTCATGGAAAGAGATCGCGGGCTATCTGAACCGGGAAGTGCGGACCGTGCAGCGCTGGGAGGAGACCCGTGGACTCCCTGTCTACCGGGGCGCGCGGGGGCGGCTGAAGGGTAGTCCCGTGTACGCCTACAAGTCCGAACTGGAGACTTGGCTGCGCGAGTGCCCGCCCCTTCCGGGGGAGCAGGAAGCGGAGCCGGCGCCGGCAGTACAGGCCGCGTGGTGGAAAGGAAGGCAGGGAACCTGGATAGCCCTCCTGCTTCTCATGTTGGCTGCCGCAGGCGCGATCGCCTGGCGTTTCATGCGACCAAATCCTCCTGTTGTACCGATCCGGGTGGTGCGCCTCACCAGCTATCCCGGGCAAGTGCGACACCCCGCCTTCTCTCCGGACGGAAGACAAATGGCATTTGCCTGGAACGGCGAGGCACAGGACAACCACGATATCTACATCAAGTTCCTCGACACCGGCGACCCGCTGCGACTGACCACTCACCCGGGTGTGGACGGTTGGCCGGCCTGGTCCCCGGACGGCCGCATGCTTGCGTTCAATCGGTGGGTGCGCGGGGAGCCAAACGCGGACATCTTGACTGTGCCGGCACTCGGCGGCTCGGAACGTAAGATACTGCAATACCGTATTCCTGTGCGGCCTGGGGCGTCCTCCGGAAGCGGAGTGGGGATGCCGCTCATTAGCTGGACGCCGGACGGCAAATGGATTCTCTTGGGGTACCTCTCGGATCCGAACGCTAACACGGCTTTGGCGCTCGTCTCGGTTGAGACCCTGGAGGTCCGGCTGCTGACACGGCCGGGGTCTGGCGACTGCTGCCCGGCAATTGCACCGGATGGTCGAAGGATTGCGTTCCTGCGTAGGTCACCAGGGCGAATCCAAAATGTGCACGTTCTGCCGGTGAGCCCGGATTACCGGCCCGAAGGAGCACCAAAGCAACTCACCCATGAGCCGTCGGGCGCCGCGAACCCCATGTGGACCGGGGATGGCCGGGAGGTGCTCTACATCTCCAGCCGCGAGGGCGTGCGGACATTGTGGCGGGTTCCGCAAGACGGCTCCCGCCCGCCGTCGCCGATCGAATCTCTCGGGGCGATCGGCATGAACTGGGCAATCTCCGCTCGCGGCGACCGGTTGGCATACTCGGACCGTGAGAACGATGCCGATCTTTGGCGCGTCGACCTGCCCGGCGGTACACACCTCGACCGGATCGTGCCCTCGAGCGCCTCGGACTCGAATCCCGAGATCTCGCCGGATGGAAGGAGGCTTGCGTTCATATCCGAGCGGCTGGGTGGCCGGCGAGTCTGGGTTTCCGGCTCCGATGGCGCCAAGCCGCTGGACATCGCCAAAGGCGGAGGATCATTCCCGACGCCCGCGCGCTGGTCGCCCGATGGCAACCAGATCGTCTTTGAATGCCAGAACGAAGGCAATGATGACGTCTGCATTGCCCCGGCCAGTGGCGGCACTGCGCGGCGGTTGACCCGGTATCCAGCGAGGGATGCCTTTCCGAGTTGGTCTCGCGATGGCAAATGGATCTATTTTACCTCCCACCGGTCCGGTTCCTTTCAGATCTGGAAGGCGCCGGCGGATGGGACCGACGAAGCCGCGGTACAGGTTACGAAAGGTGGCGGTTACAGCGCAGTGGAATCGCAAGACGGCAAGACCGTTTTCTTTGTGCGCGATCGGCTCTCAGGTGGCGTCTGGAAGGTCTCGGTTCAAGGCGGACCAGAGACCCAGGTGAGCACGTTCCGCATTCTGGGGTATTCCCAGAACTATGCGGTCCGGCCGGAGGGTATCTACTATGCTTCTTCGTCCGACCCCGAGAGGTGGTTCGAGCTGTGGTTGTACAAATTCTCCGGTGAGAAATCCGCGTTGGTCTGCCGGATTGAAAAAAGGTTGGGAGAAGGTCTAAGCGTTTCTCCGGACGGCCGCTGGCTGTGGTTCGCAGCCGACGAATTCCGGGACGGCAACCTGTACATGGTCGAGAATTTCAGATGAGGGAAACCTGGGAACGTCCATTGGACTGGGGCACCCCTAGTAGTTTGTGAATCTTTCTAACTTGCTGTAGCACATGGACCTCCCTGCGTGGAGTGGCCTTGACTTCCGGTTTCCTGCCATTTACTATAGTAACTTGATCGAGTAATGGATTATGCGAACTCACCAGCTCCTCTTCACGACCGTCTTGGCCTCCTACCTGTTCTGCTCGCTGGTGGGTCCTGTGACTGCACAGACCGGCTCTGCCTCGCTCACTGGCGCCATTGTCGACCAGACCGGCAGCGCCGTCCCTGCCTCTAAAGTCGCCGTCGTGAACGAAGATTCCGGAGCCAAGCTCGAAACCTTGTCGAACGAAGGGGGCCATTACCGCGTCACGTCCCTGCTGCCCGGTACCTATCGGATCGAAGTCGAGAAGGTTGGGTTTGAAAGCCTGGTTCGCCGTGGCCTCGTTCTGACGACCGGCCAGGTCGTGGCCATCGATCTCACGTTGAAGGTGGGGGCGGCGACCGAGACGGTAACGGTGGAAGGGGCGCCTCCGCTGGCCGAAACGCAGTCGCAGAGCGTCGGTCAACTGGTGAATCGCCGGATGGTGGCCGGGTTGCCCATGCCCAACCGTGCCGCCAGTTCGCTGGTGGCGCTGGCCCCCGGCGTCGTCATGATTGATCCCGGTCAGGGGGCCGAGAACTACCCGGTGTTCAGCGTGGCCGGAGGGCGCGCCCGCAACCAGAACTTCACCCTCGATGGCGGCAATGCGACCAATGCGTCCGGGCTGACGCGGGTGCAGCAGATGACCAGCCTTCCCATGGACGCGATGCAGGAGTTCCGGGTCATCAGCAACAACTATTCGGCGGAGCACGGCCACTCGGCGGGCGGCGTGATTGCGCTCACCACGCGCTCCGGGACCAACCAGTTCCACGGCAGCGGGTTCGAGTTTCTCCGCAACAGCGTACTCGATGCGCGGAACTTCTTCGCGCGCGAGCGGCCGCCGCTTCGCCTGCATCAATACGGCTTCGCGCTCGGCGGCCCGATCCGAAAGGACAAGACGCACTTCTTCGTTTCGTGGGAGCGGACCCGGCAGGTGTCGAGTGTGACGCGGCTGCAAGCCGTGCCTTCCGAAGCGCAGCGGGCAGGCGATTTTTCCGGTTTGCGCAATGCCGCTGGCAATCCCATTCCGATCTACGATCCGGCCACCACGGCCGGCACGACGCGGCAGCCATTTGCCGGCAACCGGATTCCGCTCGAGCGGTTCGATCCCGTATCCGCGGCGGCCCTCCGCTACTGGCCTGCGCCTAACCGGGCCGCCACCCTTACGGGAGCCAGCAACTTCAGCGGGAATAACAACTCCGACCTGAGCCGGAACATCCTGGTGGCCAAGGTGGACCATCAGGTACGGGCGGCGGACCAACTGACGGCCCGCTATTATCTCAATGATGCCGGCATCGAGAACAAGGGATCGTTCGGCATTCCCGAATCAGACCCCAACGCCAACTTCACCGACGTGCGGGTGCAGAGCATCCTGGGCAGCCACACGCATACGTTTGGACCCTCGCTGGTCAATGAGTTGAAGGTCACGTTCTTTCAGCGGCGGTTCATCGACAAGCGCTACGGATGGGACCAGGATTTGGCCGGCGCGATCGGGCTGAAAGGCGTCAGCCAGACCGCCCTCCCCAACTTCGCCATCCCCGGCTACGTTGCTCTCAGCAATCCGCCCGGCCGCATCCAGACACCGATTCGGGACACCCAGTTCCTCGAAGCTCTCTCCTGGTTCCGGGGAATCCACTCGGTGAAGTTCGGCTTCGAGTTCCGCCGGGCGGGCAATAGCGAAGTGCGCGATCGCGGCTCGTCCGGCGTCTTCCAATTCGTCCCGCAGTTCACCAGCCTCCCTGGCACTCCGGGAACGGGCGACGGATTGGCGAGTTTCCTGCTTGGCGAAGCCAACACCGCCAGCATCCAGGTCTCCGACCAGATTCGGACGCGAGCGTTCTACGTGGCTGGCTACGTACAAGACGACTGGCGTCTCACCACCCGCCTGACCGTCAACCTGGGACTACGATGGGAAACCGAACTTCCTCGCCGAAGCATTGACGACAGCCAGAACTCGTTCGACCTCGCGCGGATCAATCCGGTATCCGGGACTCCGGGCGTCGTCACATTCTCCGGCCGCGACGGAACGCCGCGGAACGCCTTTCGCACGGACTGGAACAACGTTGGCCCCCGTGTGGGCTTCGCCTATCGACTCCCGTTCCAGCGTGAGACGGTGATCCGCAGCGGCTTCGGCATCTTTTACGGTTCCACCGTCAGCAACACCGTCGGCGATGTGGCATCCACCGGTTTCTCGACCTCGGCCAACCTGGTGGTTCCGCAGGCCGAATTCCTGAGCGCTCTCACTCTTCGCAACGGCTTTCCGCCGGTCGCGCGTCCTCGGCTCAATGCCTCCTTCGGCGCGGTACCGCCCGGCCAGCGGCCGAACCTGTCGGTCGGCTTCTTCAAACTGGATCAGGTATCGCCCACCTCCTTCCAGTACAACTTTAATATCCAGCGGGAAGTTGCGAGAGAAAGTGTGATTGAGGTCGGCTATATGGCCAACGTCAGTCATCACCTGGCCTCGAACGATCTGACGTTGAACCAGGTCGCCCCGGCCCGGATGGGTGCTGGCGACGCGCAGGCGCGCCGGCCCTTTCCCCAGTTCTCGAACGTGACCTGGATCAATCCGACCATCGGGGATTCCAGCTTTCACAGCGGGTACGTGCGGCTGGAGCGCCGGTTCAGCCGAGGCTTCTCCGTGCTCGGGCACTACACCTTCTCCAAGTTCATCGACGACGTCGCCAGCGCCGACGAGTATGGCGACCCCGGCAGCTATATGGATGCGTACAATCGCCGGCTCGACAAGTCGTTGAGCGGATCCGATATCCCGCACCGTCTCATCCTGACGGGTCTGTATGAGACGCCCGCCTTCGATCGGCACAAAGTTCTGAAGTGGGCGGCCGGATCGTGGCGTCTGGGGTTGTTGACGACGCTGCAGAACGGTCCGCCGTTCACCATCGTCACGGCGGCTAATACCACCAATGCTTTTTCGGCCGGGGCGTTGCGCCCGAATCTGCTCCGCAGTCCTTCGCTCTCCTCCGATCAGAGGACGCCCGGCCGCTGGTTCGATACGCTGGCGTTTGTGACGCCGCCGCAGTTCACGTTCGGAAACTCCCCGCGTTCGGGAATCCGCGGCGACGGACTGGAGACGGTGGATCTGACCTTGTCGAAGGAGTTCCCCGTGAACGAACGCTACCGGTTCGAACTGCGCGGCGAGTTCTACAACCTGCTGAACCACGCGAATTTCGAACTACCCGGCCATGTGTTCGGGGCCTCGAACTTCGGGTCGGTACTGGGCGCACGGAATCCCAGGGCCGGGCAACTGGGATTGCGGGTGAGCTTCTGAGTGCGAGTTGAGGGGGAATGCCGGACACGGACCCTGGCTGGTTTTCGACGTCTCCGCCAGGCAGGCAGGACCGTCTGGTCTCCATGACCCGGCGCGGCCACTGCGCCGAAGTACTGGGCCTTGAACACTGAGCCTTGAACATCTTGAATTCAGTCAGTCGAATGCCCACGATCAGTGGAAACGCTGGGAGCGGAGGCTTCCTAAAGCGTTCTCTTGGATTGACAAGCGAACCCTTTGTATGAAGACTGAACATAAGATTCCCAAAAAGATCGGCTCCTGAGGAGGCTCGAAAAACGATGCGACACTTCCATCGCGCGGTCACCCTGTTGTTTATGGTGTTCATGCCTGTTCACGCCCAGCTCGGCACAGAGGGCGCAGTGGTTGGGCAAGTCGCTGACGCGAGCGGCGCCGTAGTTACCGGCGCCAAGGTCTCGATCGTTAACCTCGATACGGGCCTCAAGCGCGAGGTGGTTTCGAACACGGAAGGCCAGTTTGAGATCTTCCCCCTGCCGCGAGGCTTCTACTCGGTGACGGTTTCACTGTCAGGGTTCAAAACCTGGAGTTTGGCCCGGACCGAAATCACCGTGGGCGACCGCCGTCGCGTCTCACCGGTGCTCGAAGTGGGCGCGGTCTCGGAGAAAGTGGATGTCGAAGCAGTGGCCGAGCTGATGCAGACCGAGAAAGCCTCGCTGGAGAGCACGGTCCAGGAGCGCCAGATCCGGCAACTCCCGCTCAATGGACGCACGCCTCTCCAACTGATCAACATGGTTCCGGGCATGAGGGTGATCACGATCTCAGACCGGTCTTCGATCGCGGGAGTGGGCCTGCGGGACGACCGTACGGAATTCGAGATCGACGGAGTGAGCGTGGCGAACGGCCATACGGAGGGCGCCTCGGGCGTGCCGAACTCGGACGCCATCGCCGAGATGAGCGTGCAAACCCTGAACTTCAGCGCCGAGCAGGGGCGGCAGCCCCTGCAGGTGGACATGGTGATCAAGTCCGGGACGAATGCCTTGCACGGCACGGTGTGGGAGTTCCTGCGGAACGAAAAGCTGGATGCGTTCAACACGTTTGTCAAACGGCCCGGCGCGCGGAAGCCGAAGCTGGCGCGGAACCAGTTTGGGGCCACGGTGGGCGGTCCGATTCGGAAGGACCGGACCCACTTCTTCGCGGCGTTCGAGGTGACGAGGGTGCGCTCCGAACAGGTGTATAACAGCTTCACCGTCCGGCCGGAAATGCTCACGGGGGACTTCACGCGGTCAGGCCGCACCGTCACCGATCCGGCGAACAATAACCAGCCGTTTGCCGGAAACCAGATTCCGGCCGCCCGATTCTCAGGCGCCTCGCGGTATTTTCTCCCCTACGTGTTGCAGCCCAACGCGCCGGACAATACCTTCAAAGCCTTGGGCGCGCTTCCCAACGACAGCTACGAGGTGATCGTCCGGCTTGATCATCAGCTGACCAGCAACCAGCGGCTGAGCGGACGCTGGATCAAGAACGACAACAGGAACTGGCAGTTGCGCTATCGGCCGGACATCTACAAGCAGATGGACATCAACAACCATAGCGCCGGCCTAACGTACAACTGGGGGATCACGCCGACGACGCTGTTGACCGCGACCGCCGGAATCCACATTTTCGACACGGTGGATTCGAGCCCATTCGTCGGGGACAAGAACTTCAACCAGGAAGCCGGGATTCAAGGGTTTTCCACCTTTGGGCGGGAACGACAGCTCACCGTTCCTACGATCAATTTCACTGGTTATGCCGGGATTTCGTATCCCGACACACCGCGTACCTTCCTGCCCCGGGGAGGGAACGCGAAGGTCGCGATAAACCTGATCCGCGGCACGCATTCGTTGACGTACGGCTACGACTTCAACGAGAAGCGTTTCCGGCAGCGGTATGTTTCGGCGGCCGCCAACGGGAGTTGGACGTTCAACGGCCAATACACGGGCGACGGATTCGCTGATTACCTGCTGGGGTACGGCGCCACGGCGCAACGGAACTTCCCGATCGAGCTTTTCGGCACGGCGCACACTCCCTACTCGGCGCTGTTCGTCCAGGACTTCTGGAAAGTGCATCCTCGCGTCACCATCAGCGCGGGACTGCGGTTCGACTACTGGCATGAAAAGTCGCCGGTACGCGGCATCGGGACGAGCTTCGACCCGAAGTTGGGCAAAGCGGTGGCGGCCGAAGACAAGAACGGCCAGGTGGACTTGACCGCGATCGCCGTGTCGCGCTTCTTCGCCGCGGCGTTTCCGAACTCGTGGGTGCCGGCCTCGCAGGCGGGAGCGCCGCGAGGACTGGTGGGCGGGCGCGACTACCTGTCGCCTCGTCTCGGCGTTTCGTGGCGACTGACCAACCGGGGCGACCTGGTGTTGCGGGCAGGCTACGGTTTGTTCGCGGGCGACGTGGTGGGCAACTCGCTAGGATCTTCGGTCATCGGCCTTCCGTACTGGGCGCTCGAGACTCAGACCCTGAGCCGCACGACGTTGCAGCCTTGGGAGACCTTGTGGCCCGCGAACCCCACCGCGTTCGCCAACGCCGGCAATGTCCAGGGTCCGGGCCTGGATGCGGCAGTCGAGAAGATCCACCAGTGGAATGTCTCGATTCAAAAGCAACTGCCGTTCCGGACCGCGGTGACCCTATCGTACGCGGGCACAAAGGGAGCGGATCTGTTCGCTCTCAGCCCGCAAAACGAGGTCCCGGCCGGCAACTACACCAACCTGCAGACGGCTCGCCCGTTCCCGGTCTTCGCCACCGTCAATCTGTATCGCAACGTCGCCAGCAGCATTTACCACTCCGGCCAACTGCGGGTGGAACGGCGCTTCGCCGACGGCCTTTCGTTCGGGGTGTCGTATGCGCGCGGCAAGCAGATTGACAATGGCGTCGGCTACGCGGCGACGGCCCGCGACAACAGCATCATCAGCGACTTCGCGACGCCCTTCGCGCCTCAAGGCTACAATCGCGGGCGCTCGGGACTGGACCGCAAGCACATCCTCAACATCAACGCCATCTGGGAGATTCCGGCCGGCCGGGGCAAGCGGTACCTGAGCCAGACGCCGCGAGCCGTGGACCTGGTTCTCGGCGGCTGGCAGATCTCCAGCATCTATCAGCTCACCTCCGGCCGGCCGCTAACCATGATCACTCCCGGAGCCACTCTCGGGAACGGCTTGAACACGCGCGCCAACCAAGTTGGGAACCCGGTTGTCGACAGCCCGAATGCCGATTTCTGGTTTAACCCCGCGGCCTTCGCCGCCCCGGCCCGGACCCTGTTCGGCAACTCCGGACTAGGTATTCTTGACGGTCCTGGATTCCATGGCCTGGACCTGGGCCTGATGAAGAACTTCACTCTCTTCGAATCGCACCAGATTCAGTTCCGGTGGGAAATGTTCAATGCGGTCAACCATGTGAATCTAGCTGTGCCCACCACGCAGATCGGACTGGCAAACACCGGAAAGATCTTCAGCGCGGGCAGCGCGCGGCAGATGCAAGTGGCCCTGAAGTACGTATTCTAGTCTATGCATCGGTATGAGTGTAGATTCCTGGATACGAACAGGCAGGTAAGATAGCAAACACGCCTATGACACAGCCGACCGCCTTCCGCACCGCCTGGTTCAACGGCAAGTTCATGCCCGAGAATCAGGTGCTCATCCCGTTCCGGGACCGGAGTTGGAGGTACGGCGACGGTGTCTTTGACATGACCCGCACCTTTAACGGCCGCCTCTTCCGGCTCAAGGAGCACATTGACCGCCTCTATCGCTCCCTGCGTTACGTGCGCCTGGATCCCGGCATGAGTCCGCAGGAGATGATCGACGTGTCGGAGCAGATTGTCGCGCGCAACGAACCTCTGCGCGCGGCGGCGGGCGATTGGTGGATCGGCCAGCGCGTCAGCCGCGGCGTCGATCCGATCGCCGATGAACTGCCCGAGCATCAGGGTCCCAACGTCGTCGTCGAATGCACGCCGCTGCCGCTCAAGGCGCGCGCGCGGCAGTTTCGCGACGGCCTTGACGTGTGGACGCCCGCACAGCGCCGCATCGCGCCGGACATGCTCAGCCCTCGCGCGAAGACGCACAACTACCTGAACATGATCGTGGCCGAGCAGTCGGTGAAAGCGCACGATCCGGAGGGCTGGGCGCTCCTGCTCGACGCCAACGGAAATCTTGCCGAAGGGATCGGCAGCAACATCTTTATCGTTCGCGAGGGCGTGCTCTATACCCCGAGCGAGCGGTATGTCCTACCCGGCATCAGCCGTCAGATGACGCTCGATCTCGCGCGCCAACTCGGCATTGCAGTAATTGAGGGCGACATCGATCTGTTCGACGCGGCCAATGCCGACGAGATGTTCCTGACCTCCACGAGCCTCTGCATCGCCGGTGTCCGCAGTTTCAACGGCGCCAAGGTCGGCGACGGCCGCGCGCCGGGTCCGGTCACCAAACGCCTGATCGACGCCTACATCGCGGAGGTGGGCTGCGATTTCGTGAGACAGTATCTCGATCGGCTGCCCTGACGAGGCCTCCCTGCCGGTCAACTCCATCCGAACGCGGCCCAGACAGCCTTTCAAGCTGCTGCGAGCTTCAACTCGCCCCTCGACTTCGACGGATCAAACGCAACCCCCTCGCTGACGCTCGGGGCGGCAGCGCTTGCGCGTTACAATCGAGGAAGCGTGAAGATCACTGTCTCCAAGGAGAACTATCTGAAGGCGATCGCGGAAGCCGAATCCGAGGGCGAAACCGTCATCGCGGCCACGCTTAGCCGCTGGTTGAACGTGTCGGCGCCGGCGGTGACGATGGCGATTCGCCGCCTGAAGCGGGACAGCCTGATCCACGTCTCCCGCGAAGGCCACATCACGCTCTCGGCCGACGGGCGCGAGATCGCCAACCGCCTCCTGTTTCGTCATCATCTGATCGAACGCATGCTGACGGAGATCTTCGGGATGGAGTGGTTCAAGGTCCATGACGAGGCGGAACAGCTCGAGCACGCTGTGTCGGCGGATTTCGAGCTTCGCCTGAAGGAAAGACTGGGCGCAGGCGCACCGTGCCCGCACGGCAATCAACTGGGTCTTGACACTCCGCAACAACGGCGAGGCCAAGGGTTGACGCCGCTTTCCGAAGCGCTGGCCCCGGCGCGTGTCGCGGTCGCGAGCGTCTTCGAGCGGGACCGCAAGCTGCTCGAGTTTCTGGAAGGCGTCGGCCTGCGGCCGGGCGTCGCTTTGGATGTCGTGGCCCGCAACTACGACGAGACCCTCACCCTCTCCGTCGATGGCCGTCCCCTGCAGCTTGGCTCTCCCGTCGCGGCAAAAGTCTGGGTCCGCCCGGCCTGAACCATCATGATCAGAGCACTCGCGTACGTCCTGGTGCGGATCCTGTTCCGCCTGAAACATCAAGGGGAACTGCCCAAACAACTCCCTGAGCGCACCCTGATCGTGAGCAACCACCAGTCGTTTTTCGACGGAATCCTGCTCGGGCTGCTCTTCCCGTTCCGGCCCACCTGGATCGTGCACACGACCATCGCCCGCAGGCCTCCGTTCAAATATCTGCTGCCGCTGATCGACTTCGTGGAAGTGGACGCCGCGAGCCCGATGGCGATGAAGGCGATGGTGCACGCTATTGAAGCCGGGAAGCCCGTCGCGATCTTTCCGGAAGGCCGCATCACGGTCACCGGCCGGGTGATGAAGATGTACGACGGGCCGGCGTTCCTGGCGGCCAAGACCGGCGCGTGGCTGCTGCCGGTGTACATTGACGGCGCCTGCCATTCCTTTTTCGGCCGCGCTCGATTTCCGTTTCCCAAGAAATGGCGGCCCGACGTCACCATCACCGTCCATCCGTTGCGGCAACTGCCGATGCCGGAAGCGCGCACGGGCCGGGAGCGGCGTCGCCTGGCCAGCGAGCAGTTGCGGCGCTATTTCGAAGACTGGACGGCGTCGTCGCAGCCAATCACGTCGATCTATGACCGGTTTATGGATGCCGTCGCCCTGCACGGCCGCGGCGCCTCCATGATCGAGGATGTGCGCTTCGCGCCGGAGACGTACGGACACCTGGTCAAGGCGTCGCTCGCTCTCGGCCGCCTCGTCGGCAAGCTTTCCGCCGAGGGCGAGACTGTGGGCGTGCTGATGCCCAACGCCGCTCCCTCGGTCAGCCTGCTGCTGGGGATGTTCGCGACGCGCCGTATCCCCGCGATGCTCAATTACACATCCGGCGTCGATGGAATGCAAAGCGCGATCGAGACGGCAAAGATCAAGCTGGTGATCACCTCACGGGCTTTCCTGGAGAAGGGCAAGCTCACCGACAAGGTGGCACAGCTCACGAAGGTCCGGGTGGTCCACCTGGAGGACCTGCGCCCCATGTTTGGCCTCGGCGACAAGGTCTGGCTGATGCTGTGGGCGCTCTGGAATCCGCGATCCATCCGCAAACCGGTTAGCCCGGATGAGCCCGCACTCGTGTTGTTCACATCAGGTTCCGAAGGCCGTCCCAAGGGGGTGGTCCTCAGTCATCGCAATCTTCTCTCGAACATCGCGCAGTTCTCATCCGTCATCGAGTTCTCCAACCGGGACAAGTTCTTTCTGGCGCTTCCGATGTTCCACTCCTTCGGTCTCACGGCCGGAGTGTTGACTCCGCTGCTGGCGGGCGCGCGGCTGTTTCTGTACCCCTCGCCGCTGCATTACCGGCTGGTTCCGGAATTGGCCTACGATCGCGACGCAACGGTGATTTTCGGCACCGGCACCTTCCTGGCGAACTACGCGAAATTCGCCCATCCGTACGACTTCTACAACATTCGTTATGTGGTCGCCGGCGCCGAAAAGCTCTCCGCCGAAGTCCGGAGAACCTATTACGACAAGTTCGGTCTGCGCATCATCGAGGGCTATGGCGCCACCGAGTGCAGTCCGGTGATCTCGGCCAACTCGCCGATGTTCTTCCGGGAAGGAACGGTCGGCAGGCTGATGCCCGGCATGGACTACCGGTTGACGACCATCGACGGCCTGCACCAGGGCGGCGTCCTGCACGTTCGAGGGCCCAACATCATGCTCGGCTACCTGAAACACGACCGCCCCGGCGTGATTCAGCCGCCGGAGTCAGAATTTGGCCCGGGCTGGTACGACACGGGAGATGTCGTCGAGATCGACGAACGAGGGTTCATCCGGATTCTCGAACGGGTCAAGCGCTTTGCCAAGGTGGCCGGCGAAATGGTTTCGCTTGAAGTCGTTGAAAAGATCGCAGCAGCGGCGGCCCCACAGAAGGCGCACGCCGCGACCATCGTCGCCGACGGCAAGCGCGGCGAGCTAATCGTCCTGTTCAGCGAAGCGGCCGGTCTCCGCCGCGACGCGCTGATCGAGGCGGCGCGCAGCCTTGGCCTGCCCGAAGTGGCGGTGGCCCGCCGCATTCACCACCTGGAGAAACTCCCGCGTCTCGGCAGCGGAAAGTTCGATTATCTGGCGCTGAAGGCTCTTGCCCAACAGGCGGAGACCGCCTGATCAGGGCCGGCTTCGCTTCCGGCGACGTTTGAGTTGCAGGTTGAGCTCCCCGACCGAGGCGAACATTCCCTGATAGGTGGATGGCGGCAGATGCGGCAGGCGCCGGCGGGAGCGGAAGTCGCGGTGGTGAAAGAGATCGGTGGCGGCGACGACGGCGGTGCCCATGGCGCGGTACTCGCTGGTCCCTTGCGCCCATGCGAGTTCGCGGTCCAGCCACAAGGAGAAGCCCATGGTTCTTATCGTACCCGCGGCGGCATCATCCGAGGCCCGACCGCAAGGGAGGGCTTTCTGTCCGGACCGCAGGTCCATCGGGCGCCGGTCCGCCAGGCTGTGAAAAACCGGGGACAGCCACCAATCGGGCCACCGCTCCCTGACGGTCGCGGCTCTGAAGAGTCGCGGCTCCGATTACTGATCGTGTTCTTTGACCAAACGCTGCGCCTGTGCGAGTTGGTTCGAAGTCCCACGCAACGCGATGGCTGGCCCGTTGGTGAACGTGAAGATCCTTCGCACCTGAGACCCGACGCGCACTCGGGTGGCGATGTCTTGAAGACGAGGTGGAGCCTGCGTCCGGGCCAGGTGAAACACGCGGACCAAGTCGTCGCTACTGCCGGGAAACCGGTATTCGCACGCAGCGTGGGGCTGCTTGTCCCGTTGCAGGCCCTCCCGATCCGCCGGCTGATTGAACTCATTCACCAGCCACTCCGCCAGCTTGATCTGTTCGGCCGACCCTCGAACGGTCATGGCCTTCGTCGCATTGCAGAGAAAGACCCAACGCATATCGGCCAGGAGCCGGACGATCACGGCGGTTTCCTGGAGAGCCTGCCCCGCCTCGACGTGGGGCAGGTAGAAGACCGTTACGACGTCTCGGCCGGTGTTGCTCATCTGGTAGGGAACCGCGGCGGGCCGCAGCGGCTGGGCTGAAGGTTGATCCAGCCGGTTTACCAGCCACTCCGCGAGCCTCATCTGTTCCGCCGTTCCTCGCGCGGCAATTGCGTTCGGCCCGTTGCAGGTGAAGAGACGCCGGATCTCCGCAGTCGTGCGGACCACGGTGGCGACCTCCTGAAGTTGCTCCGGCTTGCGAGAGTGTTTCAGATAGAACAGCCGGACGGAGTCCGTCCCATCATCGGAGATACGGTATTCCCGCCATGGAAGCTGCCGATCACCCGATTGATCCAACTCGTAAAACAGCCATTCGGCCAACGCCACCTGGCCAGGGGTTCCGCTCACCGCCAGCCCCTTCGGAGTTTCTTCGAACGAAAGCTTCCGAATATCGGTCATCGAGCGGATCAGCGTCGCGATCTCCTGGAATCCCTGTTCGCTGCCGGTGTGAGCAAAACGGAGGACCCGGTCCACGTTCTGTGGCGCGGGCGGCGTTTGTGCGGCGACCAGGGTGATGAGCAGGGCATTGATGACGAGCAGGACGGCTTTGATTTGCATGGGTTTGGCAAGCGCTCCTTCGGTATGGTTGACGCCTCCACCGGCAAAAACGTGCAGGGCTCGTGCTGGGACCTGTTATCCTGCTTCTACAGCCCGATGGAGCGATTCGGACCTCTGCTGATCGGCGTCTCACTATCCCTGGTTTCCGCCTGGGGCCAACCGAACACAGACGAGTACTTCGAGACCAAGGTCCGTCCGCTGCTGGCCGGACAGTGCTACGGCTGCCACGCCGAGATGAATACCGCGGGACTGCGGCTCGACTCACGACAGGCTCTGCTCAAGGGAGGCAATCACGGACCGGCCATCGTGCCGGGCGATCCGGAGAAGAGCATTCTGATTCAAGTGCTGCGCCACGCGCACGAGTCGATCAAGATGCCGCCCAAGGGTCCGCTGTCCAAAGACCAGGTGGAGTCGATCGCGGATTGGGTGCGGGAGGGCGCCTACTGGCCGGAAGCGGCGAAGGCCTCCGTGAGACACCAGGAGGAGCGCGAGCCAACGCCGGAACAGAAAAGCTCCTGGGCGTTTCGGCCGCTAAAAGCGCAGCCCGGAGCGTCGATCGATGGGCTGGTCCGCGCCGCGCTTCAGAAGAAAGGACTCGCGCAGAATCCTCGCGCCGCGAAGGCGGTGCTGCTGCGGCGCCTCTCGTTCGATCTGACCGGCCTGCCGCCGGCGCCGGAGGAAACGCGGCACTTCCTTGATGACTCGTCGCCGGATGCCGTGCCAAAGCTGGTTGACCGCCTCCTGGCATCTCCCCGCTTCGGCGAACGCTGGGGCCGCTACTGGCTGGATATCGCGCGCTACGGGGAAGACGACTACACCGGGACGCAGCCGCGCCCGTATCCGAATGCCTGGCGGTATCGCGATTGGGTGATCCAAGCCTTTAACGACGATATGCCGTACGACGTCTTCGTCAAGGCGCAGATTGCCGGAGACCTGATGGGCGGCGAGCCGTATCTCGCCGGGTTGGGTCTGTTTGGATTGGGCCCATGGTATTACTCGATCGCAGCGCCGGCGCAGGCCCGCGCGGACGAACGGCACGATCGCGTGGACGTCGTCAGCCGCGGCTTCCTCGGACTCACCGCCGGGTGCGCGCGGTGTCACGACCACAAGTACGATCCGATCTCGATGAAGGATTACTACGGTCTGGCGGGAGTGTTTGCAAGCACACAATACAAGGAGTATCCCCTCGCCGCCAAAGAGCAGGTCGACCGGTATGAAGCGGCGCAGAAGCGGATCAAGCAGATCGAGAAATCCATCGAAGACTTCCGGAACCAGCAGAGCGTTGAACTGGCGGGCCTGCTCCTTCACCAGACCGCGCGCTACCTGACGGCCGCGTGGCGGGTCTACGGCCCGGCCAAGCAGGACGCGACGGCGGTGGCCAAGGATGCCGGTCTCGACAAGGAACTGCTGGAACGCTGGGTGAAGCACCTTCAGAAGAAAGATCTGAATCATCCTTATCTGAAGCCCTGGCAGGACGCCGCGGAGGGCGACAAGCCACGTCTCGCGGCCGAGTTCCAACAGACGGTGATGAGGATCGTCGAGGAGAAGAACGCGCTCGACGACGAAAATAAGGCGCTCGTCGCGAGGGGAAAAGCTCCCAAGGTGCAAGGCCGGCGCACGATTCTGCCGGGCAACTACGTTTCGGAAGAGGATTTCAACCCTGGCGCGGACATCGCCACCAAGTCGCTCGACCGCGAACCGTATGTGCTGTGGCGCTCCCTGCTCGCTCCGAAGGATGGCCTGCTGCGTTTCGACGGCGAACCAATTGACCGTTTTCTCGAGGGCGAGTGGCGGAAGCATCTCACGCTGCTGAAGCAGGAACTCGAGACTGCGAAGAAACAGTCGCCGGAGCCCTACCCGTTCGTGATGGGGGTGGCGGAGCACGAATTCCCGTTGGACCTGAACCTGAATCTGCGCGGCAACCCGCAGGAGTTGGGCGAGGTGGTGCCGCGCCGGTTTCTGGCGGTGTTGAGTCCGGGGAAACCGGGGGAGCTGAGGCGGGGCAGCGGACGGCTGCAACTGGCCGAGGTAGTGGCCGCCCAACCGCTGGCCGCGCGGGTGATGGCGAACCGGGTGTGGCAGCACCTGTTCGGCGCCGGACTGGTGAGGACGCCCAGCAACTTCGGCGTCATGGGCGACAAGCCGGCGCTGCCGGACCTGCTCGACTATCTGGCCTGGCGGTTCGCGAGCCGACAGTACTCGATCAAGGCGCTGATCCGCGAGATCGTGCTCGCCGGCACGTATCAGGCATCGAGTGCCCATTCGGCGGGTGGTGCGACGGCCGATCCGGAGAATCGCCTGTGGTGGCGCGCCAACCGGCGCAGGCTGGATGCCGAAGCGCTGCGGGACTCAATGCTGGCGGCCGCGGGAACGCTCGATGGCCAAACGGGCGGGCCGTCGCTCGAACTCGATGAGAAGAACCGGCGGCGATCGGTCTACGCCAAAGTGGGCCGCTACCGTCAGGAGCCGACGCTGGCGCTTTTCGATTTCCCGAGCGCCAGCATCACGGCCGAACAGCGCGTGGCGACCAACGTCCCGCTGCAGCGGTTGTTCTTTCTCAACAGCGAATTCGTGATGGGGCAGGCGGAGTCGCTGGCCGCGCGATTGAGCGCAGGGCCGGACCCGTCTGACCGCATCGGCGAGGCGTATCAACTTCTGTTTGCGCGCGGGCCTTCGGCCACGGAGGTGGAAATGGGCCGGCGGTTCCTCTTGAGCGCCGGCGCGGACGCGTGGAAGCAATACGCCCAGGTCCTGTTAAGCTCAAACGAGTTCGCTTTTCTGGACTGAGATGCAGGCGATTGCCGCACATTTATCGCCCCGATGGACCCGCCGCGAAGCGCTCGCCCGCATGGCGGGTGGCTTCGGCCTGGTAGCGGCCGGGCGGTTGCTGGCCGAGGCCGGACCGTTCGATCCCAAGCCGCCGCACTTTCGGGCGACGGCGAAGAGCGTGATCTACCTGGTGCTGAACGGCGGCCTCTCGCAAGTGGATTCGTTCGACCCGAAGCCCGCGCTCGACCGGCATCACGGCAAGCCGATGCCGGGCGGCGCGCCGCAAACGGAAAGCTCCACCGGGAACCTGATGCGCTCGCCGTTCACGTTCGCCCGGCGGGGGCAGAGCGGCATCGAGGCGAGCGACCTGTTTCCCGGAATCGGCCAGCGCATCGATGACTTCTGCGTGATCCGTTCGATGCACACCAACGTGCCGAATCACGAACCGTCGCTGTTCATGATCAACTGCGGGGCCATCCAGCCGGGCCGGCCCTCGATCGGCTCGTGGGTGACCTACGGGTTGGGAACGCGCAACCGCAACCTGCCGGGCTTCGTCGTGCTGTGCCCGGGAACGCCGGTGGTGGGTCCGCCGTTATGGGAATCGGCGTTCCTGCCGGCGGTCTATCAAGGTACGCACATCCGCAACAACGAGACCGATCCGACGAAGCTGATCCGGTTTATCGAGAACAGGAAGTACTCGCGCGAGGCGCAGCGGCGGCAGTTGGACCTGCTCGCCTCGCTCAACCGGGAGCATCAGGAGACCCGGCCGGGAGACAGCCAGTTGCAGGCGGCGGTCGAGACCATGGAGACGGCGTTCCGGATGCAGGTGGAGGCGCCCGAAGTCTTTGATATTCGCAAAGAGCCCGAGGCCGCGCGGACGCGGTACGGCGACAGCGATTTCGGGCGTGGGTGCCTGCTGGCGCGGCGGATGGTGGAAAGCGGCGTGCGGATGGTGCAGGTGTATTTCGGCAACGGCCAACCGTGGGACGCGCACGAGGATATCCTCAGCCACAAGCGACTGGCGGCGCAGGCGGACCCGGCCATCTGCGCACTGATCGATGACCTCAAACAAGGCGGGCTCCTGAAGGACACGCTCGTGGTGGTCGGTACCGAGTTCGGCCGGACGCCGGCGGTGCAGAACAGCTCAACGCTCAAACTGCACAACGGGCGCGATCACAATTCGCTGGGTTTCACCATTCTGCTGGCCGGCGGCGGCGTTCGAGGCGGATCGGTCTACGGGTCGACGGACGATTTCGGGTATCGCGCGGTGGAGAAGCCGGTCCATGTTCACGACTTGAACGCGACGATCCTCCATCTGCTGGGGCTGGATCATACCCGTCTGACGTACAACTACAGCGGCAGGGACTTCCGGTTGACCGACGTGCACGGCAACGTCTTACGGGAGATTCTCGCGTAGGGCGCGGCCGGCCGCGTCGACCAGGCGCTCCAGATACTCCGCGACGCCGGCCTCCCCTTCGCGCGGGGCCCATGGCGCGAAGTCTTTGTCCGTCCCCGGGACGTACGGCCCGGGCTTTACCTCGTAGCAGATCGCGTGCGGCGAGAGCACGGCCATCGTGTGCCAGACACCGGCAGGTACGTCGACGCCCCAGGTGACCGTTTCCGGCCCAAGGATGCGGCATTCTTCGATCGCACCGTCGTCGTTAAAGACAAACAGGGCGACCTTGCCCTCCAGCACGAGAAAAGCCTCCGGCTTGGGCGGGTCCAGGTGGCGGTGCGGAGCGATGTAGGTCCCCTCGATCAGAACATTGAGAAACCGGTTGGGATTCTCGTCCGCGGTTTGGTGGAAGTTGTGATTCGTGCGCCGGCGGGGGGAGGCCTTCGCCCGCTCCACCAACCGGCTAAACAGCTCTTTCCCGATCGTCTGCATCCCTTCCATCATGCCAGCCCGAGGTCGGCGATACTGTAACAAAGGACATGACCACCAAGCTCTGGATTGTGGCGGCCGCCACAGCCGCTGGACTGTCGGCCCAGCCCGGCAGGCACTTGACGAACATCCGGCAACTGACCCACGGAGGCCAGAATGCGGAAGCGTATTGGTCGCCCGATGGCCGAAAGCTGATCTTCCAGTCCACACGGGAAGGGCACGACTGCGACCAGATCTACGTCATGAATGCCGATGGCTCCGGGCAGCGGATGGTTTCGACCGGCAAGGGCCGTACCACCTGCGGATACTTTCTGAAGGACGGCAAACACTTTGTCTATGCGTCCACGCACGAAGCCGGAGAGAAATGCCCCCCGCCGCCCGACCGCAGCAAGGGCTACGTGTGGGGCGTGTTTCCCGGATATGACATCTTCCTCGCCACGCTCGATGGAAAGATCCTCCAAAAGCTGACGGACGCTCACGGGTACGACGCGGAAGCCACGGTCAACTGGCGCCGCGGCCGGATTGTGTACACCTCTCTCGGGAGCCGCGACCTCGATCTTTGGACCATGAAACCCGATGGATCCGGCAAGCGCCGAATCACGACGGAGGAAGGCTATGACGGAGGCGCCGTGTTCTCGCGCGATGGCCGGCGCCTGGCCTGGCGCGCCAATCATCCGAAGACTCCGGAGACGATGGAGCTCTATCGGTCGCTGCTCAAGGACCATCTGACCGCGCCGATGAAGATGGAGATCCTCGTCGCGGACGCGAACGGGAAGAACCGGAAACAGATCACGGACTACGGCTGCGCGAGCTTCGCGCCGACGTTCACGCCGGACGGCAAACGGATCCTCTTTGCCTCGAACAAGCACAACTGCGACGGCCGCAAGTTCGAGTTGTTTATGGTGGACACCGTCGGGAGCGGCCTCGAACAGGTCAGCGATTTCGGCGGGTTCGCGTCGTTCCCGGAGTTCTCGCCGGACGGGAGGCACCTGGTGTTCTCGTCCGACAAGGGGGCCAAAAGCCGGTACGAGTTCAACGTGTTCGTGGCGGACTGGAACGAGTAAGACCGGGCCTTAAGGGATCGCTCTTTCCTCTCTGGCTTCCGGGCTCTGGACGTCAATATTCTGGGGCGCTTTTCGAAACGCCTCCCACCAGACATACAGCCTCAGCAGGTGGGCCAAGACCACTACGATGTTGCCCGCCATCAGCAGCCAGCGGATGCGCTGAGGCTGCGACAACTGGCGCAAGGACTGGCCGATCGCGTCGCCGGTGAACTGGAGCCCGAGGCCTCCCGTGGCTAAAAGCAGCTGGCGGTCGGCCGCCTTTCGGCCGAGCAGGATGCTCCACAGCAGGAGAGTGAGGATGACAGCGGCAAAGCTCAGGTCCCTGGCCACCCGGGTGGCAATCTGGGCGAGCCGGGCAACGGGAATCTCTGCCGGGCTGCCCTCGGAATGGAGCAGCAGGGAGGAGTAGGCGACCCCCAGGGCTAGAAAGACCAGGACGCCCCGAACCCGCTGGCGATAAGGGAAACCCTCGGTCGCGCGGTCGATGAACGAAACGACCACCGCGAATAGAAAGACCTGCCGAAGAACCTCGGTCTGGTAGAAGTTTTGGGGGAGATTGCGCTGCCATTCCGTGTACTTGGCAACGTCCATCACTGTTGTAAAGAACAGAACCAGCGAGTAGGTGAAAGCGAAAGGATACTCCCGGTACAGGCCGCGAACAAAGGTCTGGATCACCAGCACTTGAAGAACGAGGCTGGCGAAGATGAACAACCACTGCAGCCCGTCGGTAGCTGTCATTCCCTGCCTAGACGATATCCTATTTCTCGTCGCTCAGGGGAAGAATCGACTGCCGGGGCCCAAACCCTTATAGAACGCTAGTACCAGTTGCGCGTTTGCCCGTAGAGCCGTCATCCCAAGGGTCCGGCGGGAACAAAGGGCCGTCGGCCAGTGTAAAGATAGCTCGCGCGGAGCGCTTGCCGGTGGAACCGTCGTCCCAGGGATCCGGCGGGAACAGCGGGCCATCCACCAATGCAAGGGTGGCATTTGCCGAGCGCTTGCCAGTGGAACCGTCATCCCAGGGATCCGGCGGGAACAGAGGGCCATCCGCCAATGCAAGGGTGGCATTTGCCGAACGCTTGCCAGTGGAACCGTCGTCCCAGGGGTCCGGCGGGAACAGAGGGCCGTCGGCCAGTGCCAGCGTCACATTCGCCGAGCGCTTGCCGGTGGAACCGTCATCCCAGGGATCCGGCGGGAACAGAGGGCCGTCGGCCAATGCCAGCGTCACATTCGCCGAGCGCTTGCCGGTGGAACCGTCATCCCAGGGATCCGGCGGGAACAGGGGACCGTCGGCCAGGCTGAACGAAGCAGGCTCGGACCGCTTGCCGGTGGAACCGTCGTCCCAGGGATCCGGCGGGAACAGGGGACCGTCGGTCCGGGCCAGCGTCACATTCGCCGAGCGCTTGCCGGTGGAACCATCGTCCCAGGGATCCGGCGGGAACAGAGGGCCGTCCGTCAAGGCAAACTCGCTATAAACCACAGCAGGGGCACCCACAAATTGGACGGCGGGATCCTGCATCATTACCGTGCTGCTCCCAAATAAGGGCAGGGCTCCACCCGCCAAGGTATTGACTACAATGGCTAGGGAGAACAGGACGAACAGAGTCGCATAAACGGCCTTGTTTTCAAGTAGACGAGTCACTTGAGCTTCTCCTGAGTATCTGAAGTTCCTAAGAACCTATCTTAAGATAGTACTGCCCGCATAGGCAGCCAGTGAGATACAGTACTTTGCTAAGAAAATACACCTGTACCTCTGATGGCTTTCCGGTCGCCAAACCTAGACTGCCAGTTTAGCTCTTCGATGCCGTCCGTACTGTGTTGTCGGGAGTGCTACAGGACTTCAGTCCCGGTAGTAGTCCCGGACGAACACCTGCTTAAACTCTAAGGAAAGCACCTAGCTCACAGATTGCCACGCTTTGCCTTCGGTTGCAAGGGCTTAGTGTTCAACAAAAGGTTTAGGATTTACAATAATCGTACCAGGTACTGAATGAACAGGACTGAGAAGAGGGAACAGGACTGAGAAGAGGGAAGGTTACTTACCGCCGCGGCTGAGCTGAGCCTCGGAACGAAAGGGGTTCTCCGGCCGCACCCGGTACGGCCGCCGGCCGGGCCATTCCAGGCGCAGATCCTGGGTGACCTCGTCGAGGAACTCCATGGTCACCGTACTTGTCTCGGACGCGAATGCGGTCAGCAGGCAGTTGTCGCAAACGGCGTTGATGATGCGAGGGATACCCTGGCACCGGTAGTGAATCTCCGACAGAATCTCGGCGGGAAAGACGGACTGATCCGCCAGGCCGGCCTTGGCAAGACGGCTCTGGATGTACTCAATGGTGTCGGACTCCTGAAACGGGTTCAGCGTGCAGCGCAGGGCGATGCGCTGCTTCAACTGGCGGAAGTCCGGCGCATCGAGTTTGCGGTCCAGTTCGGGCTGGCCCGCCAGGACAATCTGGAGCAGCTTCCCGTGTCGCGTCTCCAGGTTTCCCAACAGCCGGATTTCCTCGAGTACGTTCCAATCCAGATTCTGGGCTTCGTCCACCAGCAGAGTGGTATTCAGCCCGGCATTGGCCCGCGAAATCAGAAGTTCGTTCAGGGCAAACAGGACTTCGGTCTTGCTGTCACGCCGGCAGTTCAGATTGAAGTCGTAGGCAATCATGTCGAAGAATTGCTCCACGGTCAACCTGGAATTGAAAACGTAGGCAAACTCGATTCGCTGAGCCACCAGGAAGTCCCGCAGACACTCCAACAGGGTGGTCTTGCCGGTGCCGACCTCACCGGTAAGAACGATGAAGCCCTTCCGGCTGTGAACGCCGTAGATCAGGTTGGCCAGAGCCTCTTCGTGCTGAAAGCTACGGTAGAGAAAAGCCGGATCGGGGCTCAGGTTGAATGGGTTCAGCTTGAGACCGAAGAAGGCTTTGTACATTCGCGCCGCCGGAAGATGAGAAGGCCTTAAAGACTACTTCAAGGCTAACACACACCTCCATTCCGGCTCTAGCAAAAACGCCTCGCGAACCTGTTCCATTCGGGAAACGAACTTGACTGCGGGGGTTGTTGCCATCGGCGACGGCCCTGGGAGACACGAGGCTTATCGGAATTCCAACCGGTGGGGTACCAAGGGTCCCGGTTTCGCCTTGTCTTCTATTTGGGGGCCGGGCGTGTCTCGCCCAACATGATGATTCTACAATAGTTGACGGATTACAATCCTCTCGGGACCGGACAAAATTAGACCTTGTATTGGCCGCTGGTTCCTGTAAAGTAATAAGAGAGCTACCTTAAATAGGAGAAACACCCTGAAACCTTCTCGAGACTTCGCACCTTTGGCTCTAGCCAGAGTCTTGGTGGTGGACTATGATCTGACGTCGAGACTCACGCTGCAGACGGTTCTTCGGGCTGGAGGGTATTGGGTGGACGTTGCGGCGACGGCGGCTGAAGCTATTGGAAAGATGGATGATACGCGGTACGACCTGGTGCTGAGCGACCTTCGCATGGAGTCGGAAGACGCCGGTCTGAAGGTGCTGGCCCACGCGCGCATGAAAGAATACAAACCGGCCACGGCGCTGATCCGATCCGAGTTGGAGTCGACGCCGACCGGCCGGCCGTCGGAGATGCTCGTTAAGACCGAAGGGGTGCCGACCTTGCTGGCCGAGGTGGCGGAACTTCTGGGCGAACGGGCCAGCCGCCGGGTGGCGCGCAATTTGAGGCTCGCGGCAGCTTGCCAGCCTACGGGCTGATGCCACCTTCCGCAGTCGCTAAACCGCAGATCCGATCTTCCAGATCTTCCAGCGCTCCCTGAAAAAAATGGTCTCCCGCGGGGATCCATTCCAGCTGTTTGGGATGGGCAAATCCTTCAAATGCCCGCTCGAAATCGGCGGCCGGTCCGTGCTCGTCATTCGTGCTCTGAACGAACACCTTCGGCGTGGCGCACGCGCCCAGGAAGTCGAATTCGCCCCGTTGGGTAGGGAAGCCCACGGCGATCAACTGGCGGACACCGGTCTGGGCACAGCCCAATCGCAGGATCACGCGCGAGCCGAACGAGAAGCCGGCCAACAGGCAGGGAAGATCCGGATACCGGCTGTGAAGCCACTCCAGACAGACCCGCGCGTCCTCCACCTCGCCACGCCCCTCATCATGCACTCCAGCGCTGCGGTTGACGCCGCGGAAGTTGAAGCGCAACACCACACAACCCGCCCTTCGTAATCCTCGCGCAATGCGATACACCACTTTGTTGTGCATCGTGCCCCCGAACAAGGGGTGAGGATGGCATACCAGCGCGGCGGCCTGGGGTACTCCGGTCTCGGGTTCTTCGAGCAGAGCTTCCAACGGTCCCGCCGGACCAGGAATAAAGTGGGTCTCAATGCGGCGCACGATTCAGTTGGTCCGGTAGTTGGTGAATTGCATGTCGATGCCGAAATCGGTCTCGCGGAGCATCTTGATCACCGACTGCAGCGTGTCGCGATCCTTGCTGCTGACCCTGACCAGGTCTCCCTGGATCGAAGCCTGCGCCTTGAGCTTGGTCTCTTTGATCCGCTTCACGATCTCTTTGGCCTTCTCGGTGGGGATCCCCTGCTGGAGAGTTACCTCCTGCCGGACGGTGGAACTGGCCGCAGCCTCGATCTTTCCGTACACCAGCCCTTTCAGCGGAACGTGCCGCTTCACCAGCTTGGCCTGAAAGACCTCGGTCGAGGCCTTGAGCTTGAATTCGTCCTTGCTCGTCAGGATCAGCTTGCTGTCCTTTTCGTTCAGCTCAATCCGGGTGTGGGAATCCTTCAGATCGAAGCGCTGGCCGATCTCCTTGAGCGCCTGCTGGATCGCATTCGAGACCTCGGCCAGATCGATCAGGGAGACAATGTCGAAGGTATTGTCGGGCATAAGTTGGAACTTGAAACTCGATGCTACCACGCGGATCAACCGGCGTTCGGGGCCCGAACACCCAACGCGGCCACAACCCTCCGGGTGATGGTGTCGATCAACTCAGGCATGGCGGCATCGAGCGCCAAAGTCACCGCCGCGCGGACATGTTCCGGATCCAATCGAGCGCCTCCGGACGCGTGAGAGTGGCGAATCTGTTCCGCCTCGGCGACCAGGGGCCTGATGGTGGAGATGACCACAGAGGCTTCGAACGGACGGCGGACAATGGAATCGGCGCCCACGCGGGCGGCCTCGACCTCATCGAGAGGTTCATGGGCCCCGGCTGTCAGCACGACGCGTGTATGGCGCAGCCGCGAGTCGGCGCGAATCGCTTCGCAGATCTGGAACCCCGACCGGCCAACCAGGTGGGCATCCACCAGCACCAGATCCGGGTCGACCTCCTGGAGGCGTTCGAGCGCAGCCTCTCCATCGGCGGCCAGGACAACGTCGAATCCTTCCTCGCGAAGGATGCGCTCGCCCATCCGCTGGGCGTGCGGACTGTCGTCGGCCAGGACAATCAGGCTCATTTTGTCGAGCTGGTCTTCTTGTTTTTCTGCTTCTTTCCCTTCGCCTTTACCGGCGGCTGCGGGTGGTTGGTCGGGAGCGGTTGCTCAGCCGAGGCCTCCGGCGTCGAGGCGGGCAGTTTCTCGCCTCCGGTCTGGGCGTCCGGCGACGGTGTCTGGCCCGGTTGAGCCTGGGTCTGATTCTGTGCCGGCGGATTGAGCCGCGCGTCGGGCTTGGTATCGAGCGCGGTCGGGTCGGTGACCGTTTGCACCGAGACCTCCGCGTTGATGGCCGTCTCTCGGCCTGCCGCGGCGGCAGGCACACTGGCCGGAATCGCCGGCTGGTAGCTCTCCATCACCGGCGTTCCCGACTTGGCGGCCATCCGCATATCGGGGCTCTTCTTCAAGACGTCCCAGACCGGGCTCATCAGGCCGGGTTTGGTCCGGTTTTCGACCTCGTACTTCATCCTCGCCAACGCGACCGGGTCCGCTTCCGGCACCGGAGCCTCGGCTCTGGTGAGAGCGGCCTTGGCGTCCTCCACCCGCGAGCTGAGAGGATAGTCTTTGACGAGCTTCGAATAAGCCGCGATCATCTTGTCGCGGAAGCGAGGGCCCATCCGGCTGTAAGAATCGGCCAGTTCCCACAATGCCTCGTCGGACTGGCTGTACAGTGGAAAATGGTCAGTGAGGCCTTGGAGGCGATTCGCCGCCGCCGGGTGGCTGCCCTTGGTGTGATAGAAGTGGCCGGTGCGATATTCGCCTTCCGCCAGAACCTCCTGGATATCCCGCAGCCGCTGCTGCGCCTGGGGTGCGAACTTGCTGTTGGGAAACTGCGTCAGCACCTGGCGGCATTCGTCTTCGGCGCGCAGGGCATGGGTCTCGTCCCGATCCGCTTTCTCCATCTGGTTGTAGTGAATCGTGCAAACCTTTTCCTGCGCCTCGGCCGACTCCTCCATGGTGGGATAGAACAGAATGAAGTCCTTGAACTCGGCTTCCGCCTGCGCCAAGCCATGGCTGCCGCCCTCGCGATACCAACTGTCAGCGATAAGCAGTTTCGCCTTCGCCAGAAACTCGCTCGTGTCGTAGGTGTTGATCAGCGTGTTGAGCGTGATTCGGGCCACCTCGTACCGGCCGCGCTCGACGTCGTTCATCGCTTTGTCGAACAGCACCTTGTCGGGCTGAAGCGTGTCCTTGGTGATCGGGTTCTCGTACTTTTTGCGCCGGAAACAGCCGCTGGTCAGGAGTCCGGCGATCGCCGCCAGCACGCACACTGCACGAAGGATCGGTTTGTTCAAAAGCATTGCTACCCCTAAGTCAGTTTCGGTATCGCGGCGGCTTCCATGGCCGCCTCCCGCATTGCCGCGACGGTGGCGGCGGGATCCGGAGTGTGAAACACCTGCGACCCTGTGACCAACCAGTCACAGCCCGCCTCTACGATCGAAGCGAGGTTGTCCAGGCCGACGCCGCCATCGATTTCAATGGCAAAATTCAAGCCCAACTCCTGCCGTTTCAATGCCAACTGCCGGATCTTGCCGAGCGAGCGGGGAATGAACTTCTGCCCCCCAAATCCGGGATTGACGCTCATTACCAGCACAAAGTCGGCCACGTCCAGCACCTCGTCCAGCAGGCCCACCGGAGTCGAGGGATTTATCACCACCCCGGCCTTCGCACCATGGCTTTGGATCATCTCCAGCGTACGGTGCAGGTGGGGGCAAACTTCCTGGTGTACGGACACCTGATCGGCGCCTGCCTCGATGAACTCCGGCGCATACCGGTCCGGATCCTCGATCATGAGATGCACGTCCAGTGTGAGGCGGGTGACCTTGCGCACACAAGCGACCACAGGAGGGCCGAAGGTGAGATTTGGCACAAAATGACCGTCCATCACGTCGAGATGCAGCATGGACGCTCCACCGGCTTCGACTTTGGCGATCTCCTCGGCCAGCCGCGCAAAGTCCGCCGACAGGATGGACGGTACAATTTCAACCATTTATCAGGTCGTTACGATTTTACCACGGCGGCGAAAAAACCATCCCCAGGGTCGCGGCCCGGAAGGCGGTAGAGAACGGTCGACGAACGGTCGCCGACCACCTGCTCGTTTTCCTCCGGTTCGAGCGAACAGGTAGAGTAGACCAGGATCCCGCCGGGCTTGAGCACCGCAAGCGCCTGATCGAGCATGCCCTTCTGCCGTTTCTGCAGGTCGACGAGGTCGTCCGGCTTCAGCTTCCACTTGATCTCCGGATTGCGCGCCAGGGTTCCGGTGCCGGAACAGGGTGCGTCGACGAGGATGCGGTCAAACGATCGGCCGAACGGGAGCGGGCGGGTGGCGTCCAGGACGACGCGATCGGCGCCCCGCACCGCCTCGAGCCGCTTCGGGTGAGCGTCGCAGGCGACTGCCCTCACTCCGGATTCCAGGGCCTGCGCCGTCTTATTGCCGGGCGCCGCGCACAAGTCGAGGAATCGCTGGCCCGGCGCGAGATCGAGGTGAGCGAGGATGGATTGCGATCCGATATCCTGAATCCGGGCTCCTGGCGGCGGATCGCCGGTCAGGCGGAAACAGCCGGGGACGCCGGTCGCCTCCAGGCCTTCGCCCGCTGGTCCCTGACACCGCACGTACAGATCGGGCTTGCGCAAACCGGCGAGAGCGATCCGGTCGGAAGCTTCCTGGCCGAAATTCGCCGTCCAGCGGTCGAGCAGCCACCGGGGGTGTGACAGTTCCACGTCGCGATGGGGCCAGCGGACGGGACGTCGCGTCACCTTGCGAAGCACTGCGTTGACCAGGCCGGCGGCTTTGCCATGGCCGGTACTTTTGACCAGTTCGACGCTCGCATCGACGGCCGCGTGAGCGGGAATCCGTTCCAGGTACCGAAGCTGGTAGACGCCGAGGCGGAGAGCCTGCCGGACATCGGGATCGAGTTGGAGCGGGCGGGCGGCAAAGAACCCGATCAGCCAGTCGAGCTGCGCCTGGAACCGCAGGACGCCGAACACCAGTTCGTTCGCCAGGCCGGCGTCGCGCGAATCGAGGTTCGCCGTTCGCGAGCGAAGCAGTTCGGAGGCATAGCCGCCGGCCTCCACGTCGTGGAGGATATGAAAGGCCACGGCGCGGGCTCGCGTGAT
>JBJXGR010000445.1:0-4812 GCA_046160045.1 Bryobacteraceae bacterium | reverse complement strand
GGACATCGATCAGCTCCATCTCAAACGTCACAAAGTGCATCCCGACTGGAACTACACGCTCTTGCCGCGCACGTAATGTTACGGTCCGCTCCAAGCGATTTGTACAGGTTATTGTTTAGCAAACCCTTAGCGTTGTTGATATGGCAGGAACTTCAAACCGTGCCGCGACGGTAACGGAGCGGTTCGCGGCCTGAAAACTGAATTTTGCGCCGGAAAGTCGTTAAAGCGGGGATCATCCCGTGCCACATCCGGCTTCCCGCCGCGCACCCGGCGGCGCCCAGCAGTATTTCCGCCCTGATGTCCGGGATCATGATCAAGGCCGGGATCTACGGCATGGCACGCGTCTTTTTCGATTTTTGCGGAGCCCTGCCCGCATGGCCGGGAATGCCGGTGCTGCCGGTGGGCATCGTTTCGGCGTTGCCGGGCGTCCTGTATGCCGTGATGGAGCATGACCTCAAACGGCTGCTGGCCTACCACGGCATAGAGAAGGGGATTGTCTCCAGCCGCAAGGAGGGCAATCAGGGTCATCAGATGGAGGAGGCACACTCAGGAAAGAAGTGATGAGCCTCCTCCGCTGCCGCGAAATTTACCACTGGACCTGAGCCTGGAGCACGATACTCCGGGCCGCACCGACGTAGCGGCCGGCGGCGCCGGGGGCCTGTAACTTCCCGAAGCTGGTCGGATCGCTGATATTGTTCCCAACGGCATCCCAGGTCGGATGATTGAACGCATTCGTGAAGACGGCGTTCACGCGGAGCTTCGCGCCCTCGATGAACAGCGGGAAATACTTGTACAGGCTGCCGCTGAAATCCCATGAGGACGGCCGCCGGAACGCCGAGTAGGCGGCGCTGCCGAACGTTCCGTTTTGCGGTACGGCGAAGCAGGCGATGTTGAGATAAGGGCCGCTCTTGCCGTCGCTGGGCCGCGTGTTGCAGTTGGGCAGCACGTCGGCGCGCCCGGTTCGCAGATTGGTGTTGGAAGTGTCGCGGCCCTGGAAAGTCACCGTATCGGGCCGGCCGTTCCGCATATCCACAATACCCGAGACGGCCCAGTTGCCGACAAACCCATTCACGATGCGGTTGACATCCGCTCCGAAGCGGCGGCCCCGGCCGAAGGGCATGTCGTAGATGAAGTTGGTGCGGAAGTCCAGGCTGTCTACCGCGGACACCTTGTGCCGCTCGCAACTGCGGCAGTAAGGGTTCTCAATCAACTGACCGAACGTCGTCTCCTCGAAGGAGCGGTCGTACACGTCGCTCAACTGGCTGACCCACTGGAACGCTCCCAGCAGCGTGAGGCCATTGCTGTAGCGGTGCGTAAAGCCGGTCTGAAAGGCGTGATAGGTGTCGTTGCCACCCTTATCGATGTAGGTCACCACCTGGAAAGCGGGATAGATCAGGCGGGCGTTGGTGAAGGGCGTGAGGCTGGCGGCTGGGCGGTTCAGGTCGCGTCGATACCAGACCTGCTTGTTGGCCGCGCCGACGTAGGAGAACCGCAGGCCCCAGTTGCCGTACACCTGGCGCTCGACGGTCAGGTTCCACTGGTGCATCACCGGTTCGCCCAGATTGGGGTTCGCGCCGGAGACGTTGAACGAAGAGGTCCGTCCCGTGGCCGCCGGGAAGGGCCGCTCGAGCGTCACCAGAGGGACTGCGTTGGTCAACGTGTTCACGTAGGTCTCGGCCAAGGCAAACGGGCCGGAGCTGAACAGGAGGCGGAAGTTGTTATTGAGCCAGCCGGCGTCGATCGTGTAGGTGCCGTAGGCGCCGCGAACCACGGTTTTGCCCGAGCGGTCCAGGCGGTAGCTGAAGCCGAAGCGGGGATTGAGGCGGAACACGGCGTTCATTAGGTTGGAGGGATATCCCGCCTCGGAGGCCGTCTGGATCGGAATGGATTTCGGAAAAGCCGGGTTGGCGAGCGCCTTCGCCTGCGCGTCGCGAACCACAAGGCCGCCTGTTGCGGGGTTGAAGTTGTACTGCGCACCGCCTTCCTCGCGCCGGGGACTCAGGCGGTCGGCGCGGAGGCCGAGGTTGAAGGTCAGCCGCGTATTCACCTTGAAGTCGTCCTGAACGAACGCGCCAAACTCCGTATACCTCTGACGGAGATCGGTGGACGGAGTGAATTTCTGGGTGCTTTCCGGCAGTCCGAGCAGGAAGTCGGCCATGGAATACCCTGTGAACAGACCCGTGAACGAGTAAGTTGGCGCAATCGCCGCGTTGGCCGTTCCACGGTCATCGCGCTTGAACCGCTGATCCCAGCCCATCTTGAAGGTATGCCGCCCGGACTGGATCGAGATGTTGTCGCGAATCTGCGTCCAGCGGATGGTACGCGTGTCCTGTGCGTAGACGGATCCGATGCGGTCATATCCCGTGATGTTGAGGTTCGGGGCCTGCCGGTACTTCTTGCGCAGGGCTGCGTCGGGGCCCAAGTCGATGCCGAGCGCGTCAGTGAAGTCGCCGACGGTGAACGGGCCGTTGCCGAACCGGTCGCTGTCGGCGATGGAGTACGACACGCGAACCTCGTTGATGATGCGCGGCGTGACGATGTGGACGTCGTGCCAGTTGAACTGCTTGCCTTTGTAGAAGACGGTGTTGAGGCCGGCCGGCAGCGTCCCGTTGGTGCCGCTGAATTGGCTCAGTTCGGGTCTTTGGCTAAACGAGAATCCGGCCGTATTCCTGTCGGTGATCTTCTGGTCGAGGCGGGCAAACAATTGATGAATGGTCGCCTTGCTGGCGAACTCGGCCTCCGCGTTGCGGAAGGGCACATCGGGATTCACTCCCGCGACATTGGGCGCCGGGTAGTACTTGTCGATCGCGCGAGCCGCGGCCGGACTCCACCGGGAGCGGGGGATCAGGTTGCCGGCGAACGGCTGGTTGGAATAGGGATCGCGCAGGAGAAAGGCGGGTCTGCCGGCGGTTGCGAAATAGCCGGCGAACTCTCCCTGGCGCATGGCCGCTGTCGGCACGTTCAGCGTCCCGAGTCCGACGCGGTCCGTCGGCGGATTCCGTTCCGCCGAAGCAAACAGAAACGTCCGGTTGCGGCCGTCGTAGAGTTTGGGGATGTACAACGGGCCGCCCCCGGTGAGGTTCCAGACATGCGACGGAGTCTGGGCGAGACGGCGGGAAGATGGGGCGAGCGGGCCCAGCGCGTTCAGACGGCTGTGCGAGAGCGAGAAGGTCACTGAACCGTGCGGTGCGTTGGTTCCCTGTTTGGTGACGCCGTCGACGGTAACGGGAGCACGGTACTCGGCGGAAGCGCCGGTTACGGTTTCGCGCTCCTCGGAAAGGGCCTGATACGGGACGCCGTTGAACTGTGTTTCGAGAGCGTTGCCGTCGACGCTCTGCTCCCATTGGCCGGATCGGGCACCGCCTCCCGTCATCGCGCCAGTCCCGGGTCCGCGGACATAGAGGGAGAACTTGGTGGTGTTGCTGCCGAAGCGCGCCATGATGGGCGTTCCTTGCGGGCCTTCCACCAGGAATCTTGTTTCGCGCGACCCGGCCACCGTGCCGGTTTCGGTGACGATCACCGGCGCGCTGGCCGTCACCGTCACACTTTCGGTAACGTTGCCCACGTCCATGCGAATGTCCATGCGCAGGACCTGGCGCGCCGACAGCGGAATGTGCTCGCTCGAAAACTTCTTGAAGCCCGCAACCTCGGCGACGAGTGTGTAGGTTCCAGGCGGAAGAATGCGGAACTCGTAGATTCCGTCCTGGTTGGTGCGAGTCTCACGGGTGAGGTTGGTCTTTTCCTCGACGACCCGAATGGCCACGTTGGGGACGATGGCCTCGGCAGCGTCACGGACGGAACCGATGATGTCGGCGGACGTCGACTGCGCCAGTGCGGCCGCGGTGGACGACATCAGGATGAGGCAGAGGTGAAACAGCCGCTTGGTGTGTGCCATCGACATCAATTAGCTAACACTGGCGGCAACGAGTCAAGGGACGGGTGGAGAGCGATGGGCGCCCTGCCAATAGCCGACGACGGCGTCGGTGAGGTCCTTGGCCGATTGCGGCGTGTAGGGCGAGACGCGCGGTTCATAGCCGCCGTACTGCCATTCATCCGCGGTCAGCAGGTACCCCAGCCAGCCGTTGGTGTAGCCGAAATAAAAGGTGTACGGGAACGGCGACCGGTTGCGCACGTCCATTGCGACCTCGCAGAACAACTCGAGCGGCGCGCTCCAGATCGCGATGTCGTGGTTGATCTGAAGAAACCGGGCCGGCAGCCGGACCATGGTCGCGCCCGTGCTGGTCGAACGCGTGTACGATGCCAGTTCATCCGTCCAGCCGAGACCGGCCTTGCGGGGAGTTTCCACCGTGATCGCGCCGGCCTTCAGGGTGACGTCGCGGGTGGTGGCGGCGATCGTGCGGTTGGCCGCGAGGATCTTATCGCCCAACAAGGTACGGAATTGCGACAGCCGGCCTGATTTCGGATCGGGCATCACGGTGTAGATGGGCGCCAGGTTGCCCGCGGCCCCGTTGATGAATAGCAGCGGCGCGCCGGTTTTGGACTCGACATATTCGGAAACCACGCCCGGTGCGTCGCCGCTGATCAACAGGTTCTGGCCGCCGAGGACGGTCCCATGAATAGCGTAGTTGGAAATCAGGGCCAACGGGCTGCCGTCGTCCTTGTCGAGGCGCAGGAGCCCGATGCGCCGGTCGGCCGGCCCGTCGGGGTTCAGACCGAGGAAGGTGTCTCCGTCCACGTCGCGGGCGCGGCGATTGATGTTGGCCATGGCCTGCCCCCAACCCACCCCCAGGCGCGCGGGCTGCAACTTCGCGCGCGCTTCCGCGAGGCCGTCGACCAGCTTTTGCGCGACAG
>JBJXGR010000444.1:0-4522 GCA_046160045.1 Bryobacteraceae bacterium | reverse complement strand
GCACTCGCGATTATGTGCGGGTGACGGTCCAGCAAGACATCCAGGATCACATTGGTATCGATGAGGACCTTGGTCATCGATACTTTTCAACCAGGTACTTGCGATATTCAGCTTTATCCGCTTTCTTCAGCGCACCCACCATTGACTTGAGGATGGGCGGTTTGTCGGTGGTGGCGGTCGGCTTCGAGACAGCGGAGAGATAAGCTTCCACTATCCCCGACAAAGACACACCCTGTTGCCGGGACCACTGTTTCGCGCGGGACACGACGCTCTCATCCACACTTAACGTCAGCTTAGCCACCTGTACGTACCTCCTCCATTTCAATTATACGTATCGCCAGCGGGAACCGGGTATCCTCGGGTAGTTGGTGAGACGTGCTGATTTGACTGTCTACTACCCTCGGCGGAGCCCAAAGGAGATTCTTTTCAACGAATCGGCCCCCCGAACAGTTCTTACTATTAGAGTGAGCACGTGGGAGCTGACCCTGGACGCTATCCCGAACGACGCCGCAGCGACAACCCGGAAACTCGATCGCTTCGAGGCGGTGGTCGTTGCGAACGAACGCCGCTTGCTCGCCCTGGCCTATCGCCTGTTGGGCTCGACCGACGCGGCGCGGGATGCGGTGCAGGAGGTGTTTCTGAAGCTGTTCCGGCACTGGGATCGCGTGGAAGCCGATCCGGCAGCCTGGCTTTATCGCGTCACCGTAAATGAATGTTTTGACCACAGAAAACGGACGCGGCCATGGGTGGAACTCGGAGCGATCCCGGCGAGTACGAACCTCGAAGCCGGAGCCGCTATCGAGGAGCAACGGCGGATGCTGCTCGAGGAGTTACACCGACTTCCCGAGCGCGAGCGCATGGCCGTGGTGCTGCGCGAGATCGAAGGGTTCACCACGGCCGAGGCGGCTGCCCTGATGGGGTCCGAGGAGGTCACGGTGCGGTCGCAGATTTCCTCGGCCCGCGCAAAGCTGAAGGCGGCGATCAGCGTCCGCTTGGAAAGGAGAAAGCGATGACGGATCGCGAACTCGACGCCCTGTTTGCCGGTTTACGGGGGGAAAGTCCGGAAATCGCATCGGTGAGGGACGAAGTGATGGCCCGCGCCGCGTCGCCGCCTCGAAAGCACTGGCCGATCGCAATCACGGCCGCGATCGCCGCGTCGGCCGCGGCGTGGTTTCTGCTCGTCCCGCCCGAGCCGGAACGCCTGGTCCTTTCGAAGCCGGTGACCTTGATCGAGCGGCCGGCGCTCGTGCGGGTGCCGGTTGTCCGTGCTCGAGCGAAACCGCCCCGTCCGCCGAAGCGCGAACCGGAGACCCTGTTCATCGAACGCGATGGGCAAACCGAAGTCCACATGGCCACTGCGGATCCCGATATCAAGATCATCTGGCTTGCGCAGGGAGACAGCAACTAGAGGAACGAATATGAGTCTGAGAAAACAACTCGCAATGATGGTGATCGGCGCCGGTGTGCTGGCCGCCCAAAAAGAGCCGCCGAAGCAGTGCGAGCCGCCGCCCGGGTCTGTGCGGAAGATCCTACTGGTGAATCAGCCTGCCGCGCATGTCGCCGAACTGGCGAAGGGGCTAGGATTGTGCGCAACTCACGACTACTCCAGACAGGTTGCCGTGAGCGGACCAGCGGCATCCATCCATCTCCTTGAAGAGACACTGAAGAAACCACCCGTCCCAACAGAAGACCGCGACGTGGAGTTTGTTGGGTACCTCCTGCTTGCCTCCACCGGGAACCCTGATTCGGAGCCTCTGCCTGCAGTGCTCAATCCGGTGATCGAGCAGCTCCGACCAGTGTTCCCGTACAAATCGTACCGGCTTCTTGACATTCTGGTGGTCCGAAAGGGCGGCGACTCTCGGATAGGTTTTGTCAGCACGAGTCTTCCAATGCTCAAGGCCGCCGATACCGGGCAGAAAGGAGGAGCCCGCTGCGACCTGCGCTTCTCGATCAGTCCTGCGCCGAGCGTACCCGGGGGGAGGATCTTCTTTCAAGAGTTGCGTCTGACGATCAATGACGGAGACGGCAACTCACTAGAGATTCTCACCTCTACCTCCATTCGGGACGGGCAAAAGGTGGTCATCGGCAAAGCGAACGGCGCCAAGCTCAATCAGACGTTCTTCCTCGTTGCCAGTGCGCGCCTGGTCGACTGAGGACCGCACAGCACCACAAGCACTTCGGGCAACCACGATAGGCTGAGAGAAAGCTGCCGATGGCCCAACACCAACTCTCCGATGCCGAAAGCGCCGAGGTCGCGCGGCGGTGGAGTGAACATACGTCAGCCTCGGACGCTTTCTCCACCGAGGTTTATTGGCTGGCGGTCCTGGAGGTCTACCGCCGCCACCAGTTCCGGATGACCGGCAGCCGGGACGGCAACTGGGTCGAGTTTGTCGTTTGCGAATACCTCCCGCATCCACTGCCTGTCGAGCGAATCCTCAGTCTGGGATGCGGCGACGGAAGCCTCGAGCGGACTCTCGCGGCCCTGGGAGCGTTTCGGGAATGCGATGCCTGGGACCTCTCGCCGGGAGCGATCGAGCAGGCCGCGAGCGAGGCGCGGAGAGCCGGCTTCCAGCATATTGACTACAAGGTGGCCGACCTGAACCGTCTCCAATCGCCGGACGCCACCTATGATGCGGTCTGGTTCAACGGGTCGCTACATCACGTCAGCGCCCTGGAGCACGTTCTGGACCAGGTTCGACGAACGCTGAAACCGCAGGGGAGGCTCGTCCTCAACGAGTATGTCGGTCCCAGCCGGTTCGCCTTCACCCCGCGTCAGAAGGAAGCCATCTCCGCCGCATTCGCCCTCATTCCGAAACGGCTCCGGCGTTCGTGTTTCCCGGAGAACCGTGGAGCGTTCGTCGAGCATCCTCCGATTCCGGATCCGGCCAACGTGCGGGCGGCGGATCCTTCGGAAGCTGTCCGTTCCGCGGAGATCATGGACGCCGTCCGGGAACGTTTCGATCTGGTTCTGCATCGGCAGGCTGGAGGAACGATCCTGCAATTCCTGTTGAGTGGGATCGCAGGAAATTTTCAAGCGTGCGACGAAGGCGCCATGCGGGTGCTGACCATGCTCTTCGAAATTGAAGACGCGCTCGTCGATTCGGGAGACCTCCAAAGCGACTTCGTGCTGGTCGTGGCGACACCCAGGAGGTGACGTCCGCACAAATTGCGGAGATCAGAAGTCCCGCTTCATCGCCGGCACGATGAACCGGATCACGGCAAGTCCAAACAGCAAGAGACGGCCGGTACTGGGCGAAAGCCCTCCCTTGCGGTCGGGCCTCGGATTAAGTGAACACCGCTGTCGACTAGAACAAGTACTTCAGCCCGAACTGGATGTTGCGCGGGTCGACCGCGACGCCGGTTACGCGGCCGAAGTTGGCGTCGGCGCCGTTGGTGCTGGGGTTGCCCAACACGGTGTGATTCATCCAGTTGAACATCTCGAACCGGAAGTTCAGCCGGTGGCCTTCGCGGATGGTGAACCACTTATTCACCGACGCATCCCACGTGAAGGCGTCGGGGCCTTTCACTGTGTTGTAGCCCAGGTTGCCGAAACGGCGCTGCGTCTGTACGATGGTGAAATCAAAAGCCGCGCGGTTGAGCAGCACCAGCGGGTCGGAAGAGGAAAGATACGGGCTTTGTCCCGAAACTGCGTCCGGCCGTTGGCCGTCGGCTCGGCCATTGCCGATGTTGTCCCGGCCGGTAACGACATTGAGCGGGAAGCCGCCGCGGTATCCCATGATTCCCTGGATGGTCCAGCCGCCGAGAAAGGTCTTTGCAATCCCTTCCTTGGCAAACTCGCCCGTCGGAACCTCATAGGAATAGACCGCGGTGGCGCGGTTGCGGACGTCGGTGACTTTCGGGCCCTTGGAGCCGGCAATCCAGTTGAAGTCCTGCGTAACGCTGTCGCGCACGTAGGCATTGTCTGCGTTGTTGTACTGCATGCCCTTCGATAGCGTGTAGAAGAAGTCGAAGGTCAGCCCCTTGCTGAGACGCTTATTGACCGCCCATTGCATGGCGTGATAGGTCATGTTCCCGCCGAATTCCTGCAGCCACGCGGCGCCGATATCCTGGCCGATGTCTCTGCGGCCGGTTGCGGGGTTGATGGGGTTCATCAGGCGAGACCCGTACAATTTCACGGCGCGATTCAGAACATAAGAGACCTGCACGGCCGTCGTGCTGCTCACCTGCTGCTGGATGGAGAAGTTGCCTTGGAGGGCATACTCATCGCGGCGAGCGGGATCCGGGGACAGAAGTCCCGGCTGCAGCCCACGAGGCACCAGGGTCGGATTCTGCCGTACAGACTCGATAAAGCTGATGGGGAACGGGAAGGTCACCGGCTGGAGGCTGGCCGGAATATCGATCACGTTGACGAGCGGCGCGAAGGGTACCCTGGCATCGATCCAGGCGGCATCGTAGTAGAAGAAGGGCTGTGGGGCGATATACGTCATCCCGGTGCCCAGCCGCACGATGGTCTTGGACGTGCCAAAAACATCCCAAACCAGACCGAGCCGGGGACCGAAGT
>JBJXGR010000443.1:0-16052 GCA_046160045.1 Bryobacteraceae bacterium | reverse complement strand
AGATGTGACGATCAACCAGCGACACTGCTCGGCAGCGGAAGGCTGCTGGCGCAACCAGTCGAGCCGGAATTGCTGGAGTTGGTGGCGGAATGGGTCCGCTCCCGAACGGTGTCGGATGCGGCATCTCTAGTCTAGCTAGACCACAATGCTGTTCACTTAAGTCCGGGCTTGCCATTTTGTCCGGCCATTCCCAACGGTCGTGGCGCATGATGGCTCCGAAGATCCGCGCCCTCGGGTGTCAACAGGCAAAAACCATGGCGGATGGATAGCGGTGAAAGAGTTTGTTCCCGGTTCTAAACCGGAGGTCGGGTGAACAGGGGTGCTGGGTGCGCTCGAACGTGTTGAGGTGAGGCGGTCCCTCTGCACCCGCTGCCGCTCGGTGCCTGGCACCACGAGAGTGTGCCGGTATGAAACAGCCGCGTGGCGCCTGGCACCACGCATGGCTTTGAGACTCGTCTCGAAGCTTACCGCAGCCGGAAGGCCGCGGACCGCCGTTACCTTCCACTCCACCTCAAAACGGCGAGCCCGATCGCCCTGTCGATTTCCGCGCGGCTCTGACGCGCGGCCGAAACCCTGGTTCCAGGCCTGTGACTTCGACCTGCGTCCCCGTGAAATGTGAGACAGTAAGGGCAGCCAGGCGAGGGATGGCGTTCCCCGGCTCGTCTTGTCTTTTTGTATCGTGTTCGGCAACTTCTTGGGACGGGCAGTACCGCATCGTCTTGTGGCCTTTTACGGGTTTCCTGTTCCTGCCGCCGGCCTCATTGGCCTATGCTTCGGGTCGACTCGCGACGGTGGCGGTCGTCGCAGCGGTCGCCGTGGTTTTGGACTGGGGACCGTTCGTCCCCGCAATATCCTCATAAGGGGTGAGGCAATGATCCCAAGAGCACTGATTCTGGCGGTGTTGATCGGCTCGGCGGCGCTGCCCCAAGCAAATCAGTTGAAGGGGACCTGGAGCGCGGCGAGTGGTGCCGAGACGATGTTCGGCTCGTGGACTGCGCGTCTCGATGCGCAAGCCGACGTCGCCTGGGGCGCGTGGCGACTGACGGACGCGACCGGCAAGCCGGCCGCCGGCGGAGCCTGGTCCGCCCGAAAGGTGAGCAGCGAATGGCGAGGTAGCTGGCGGGCGCAGACCCAGGCCAACGAGGCTGCTACCGGAACTTGGACCGCCAAGTCCACGCTGGCGGGAACCGCGGCGCTGAACGAGTTGATCCAGTCCGCGATGGCGCAAATCGTCGGCGGCACCTGGAAGCATGGCGACAAAAAGGGAACGTGGTCGATCCGGACCGCTCAGAAGTAACCATTTACACCCTTACTGGTACCTGGGCAAAGAGCTCGGAGGCAAGCGGGAGGTGGGATAGGGTTAGGAAGCGATTGCCGCGACCGCCGAGTTCCAGGATGCGATCTAGCGCCGCCAACTCTGTTTCCCTAGCTGACAATCAAGCCCAGGGAAGACACCCGTACCCCGGCCGGGATTTCGTTGTGCGAGAGCACAAACAGATTGCGGGCATGACTTTCGATGAGCTGTCGCAGAAAGTAACGAGCGCCCGTACTGGTCAACGCGACGATTGGACCATCCAGGGTGCCGGCCGTTCGTTGGACCCCAGTGACAATGTCCCGTAGCTTTTGGGGGGAGAGTCGGAGCTGACTGGTTTGCTCGCCGTGTTCCACGGCTGTCTCCAGCGCCTGTTCGATCTGCGAGTCGACAAAGAATGCCTGAAGTTCGCCGTCAGGCCCGAGATAAGGATTAACGATGGAGCGGCCCAGGGCCTGTCGCACGTACTCCGTCAGTAGAATTGGATTCCGCGTCATGACGCCGGCTTCGCTGACGGCTTCAAGAATCGTGACGGCGTCGCGAATCGAGACCCTTTCGCGCAACAGGTTCTGCAAGACCTTTTGCACCGTCGCCAGGGGTAGCAACTTCGGGACCAGGTCTTCGACAAGCTTCGGATTGTCCTCCGCCACCCGGTCCAGGAACCGCTTGGCATCTTGTCGGCAAAACAACTCGTGCGCGTGCCTGCGAGCGATCTCGACGAGATGGGTTCCTACGATGTTCGTGGCGTCGACCACGGTGTAGCCGGCAGCGCGTGCAGTTTCCACCTGCTCGGACCGCACCCATAGAGCCGGAATGCCGAACGCCGGGTCCCTGGTAGGCATGCCCTCGATCGCCAGCGCGGTCCTCGACGGTTCGCCGCCCGCCTGAATCGCCAGGTCGCATCCTTGCCGGAGCTCAAAACGGGACACCTCGATGCCCTTGACCAGCACCACATACTCTCGCGCCCTCAGGGAGAGGTTATCGGCGATCCGGACCGGTGGCAAAACGAACCCGAGTTCGGCTGCCAACTGGCTCCGAATCGCTGCAATTCTTCGCAGCAGCACCGAGTTCTGGGCGCCTTCGACGAGCTTCACGAGCCCCAGTCCCACATCGATCGCAAGGGGCTCGACTTTGAGAGCGGCTTCGAGGTTTTCCTTTGGAGGCGTCTTCGGTTGGGCATCCGTCGCTCTTTCCTGAGCCAGAGCCTTATACCGTATCCTCCAGCCTATGGCCCCTACCCCCGCCGCCAGAATCCAGAACGGAAGCTTGGGCAGACCCGGAAAGCCCGAGAGGGCGAGTAACACTCCCGACGCGAGCAGAAGCGGCTGCGGTTCCCCGAAAAGCTGTCGTCGGATATCAAGAGCCAGCGTGGAGTCCGAACTCGCCCGCGTCACCACCAGGCCGCCCGACACGGAGATCATCAATGCCGGAATCACGGTCACGAGGCCATCTCCAATTGTGAGAACCGTATAGGTCTCCAGCGCACGTCTGAGCCCCATGCCATGTTGGAATACCCCGATCAGGAACCCCGCGGCAATGTTAATCATCGTAATGATGATGCTGGCGACGGCATCCCGCTGAGTGAACCGGGAAGCGCCGTCCATCGCTCCATAGAACTCGGCCTCTTTCGAAATCTCCCGGCGCCTGCGCCTGGCTTCGTTTTCGTCGACAAGCCCCGCGTTCAGGTCCGAATCGATCGACATCTGTTTGCCAGGCATCGCGTCCAAGGTGAAACGCGCCGTCACTTCAGAGATGCGGACCGCACCATGGTTGATGACCACATACTGAATCGCGATCAGGACGAGAAAAATGACCACTCCGATTACATAGTTTCCGCCGACTACAAAGCTGCCAAAGGCCTCAATCACCTCACCGGCCGCAGCAGTGCCGGTACTTCCGTTCAGCAGAATCGCTCTGGAAGACGAGATGTTCAGCGCCAGCCGGAACAGGGTCAACAGCAAAAGCGCCGTTGGAAACACATTAAACTCGACCGGTCGCGCGATGTACATCGACACCAGCATCACGATCACCGAGATCGTGATGTTTGCCGATATCAGGACATCCAGCACGAACGCAGGCATCGGCGTGATCATGACCAGTACGATGGCCAGCACGGCGATCGGAACGCCGACTGCGTCCCAGTCGAAGCGGCCGGCAGTAAGCGTTTGTGCCACGAATCATTTCCTCCAGCGGCCGAGCGAGAAGATGTACGCCAGAACCTCTGCGACGGCGCGGTAAAGATGTGCCGGAATCTCCTGCCCTACGTCAACCGACTTGTACAAGGCCTGGGCCAGAAGGGGGTTCTCGATAATTGGGATGCCGTGTTCGCGCGCTCTTTCCCGAATCCGCTGGGCGAGGAAGTTCTTCCCTTTGGCCACGACGGCTGGCGCCGCCATACTATCCACCTCGTAGCGCAAGGCTACCGCGAAGTGCGTCGGGTTCACGACCACCGCCGTAGCCTTCGCAACCTCGGCCATCATCCGTCGACGCAGGAGCTCGCGGCGCAAGCGCCGTAGACGGCTCCGGACGTGTGGGTTTCCTTCAGCCTCTTTCACTTCATCGCGGACCTCCTGCTTTGTCATCTTCAGATCGCTCTGGTGGCGGCGCTTCTGGCGGTAGAGATCGATTGCTCCCCACACCACGAGAATTCCCGCCGCCTTCCACAGCAGGTCGATGATCGAGTCAGCGACGACTCGGATTGAGGTAGCCACAGCCTCCAGCGGGAGCCGTAGGAATATGCCCCATCTGTCCTGGACCACGTGATATACGGCGTAACAGATCAGAGGAAGCAGAATCAGGGACTGAAGCAGTTGCGGGACGTTCTGGCGAGGCAGTTCACGAATGCGGCGGAGCGGGTTCAGCCTTTTGAAATCCGGAGCAAGGCGCTCTGTAGAGAAGCCCAGGCGAGTTGTGGCCAGGTGAACCGCTGTACTGGCTGCGGCCACCGCGGCCCCGCCCAGGAATAGCGGGACCAAGGCCTGCGAGCTCCATAGCCACAACAGCCCGTTCACTTCCAGCGGTGTTACCTCGGTACGAAATGACCGTGTCAGCACGTCACGGCTGACGACGACAATCTGCTTCACCCAAGACTCCGTGCAGACTGACAGCAAAGCGACGACGGCCAAAAACTGACAGCCTGCGACGAAGTCCCTGCTGGCCGGGAACTGCCCTTCCTTGTGGGCTTTATCGAGCCGTTTCGGTGTGGGTTGTTCTGTCCGTTGAGCGCGGTCACTCATGTGCCTCCGGCAATCCGTGTAAGAGCGCCAACGGCGTGAAGCGCGGTTGATTCGAACAATCGGCTCCAGATGCCAAGGCTAGCCGCCAATACAGCAACGGCCATGAGCATTTTGATGGGAAAGGCCAGTGTCAGCAGTTGCAGTTGACTGTGCAGTTTCCCAAGGGACGCGAACCCTATGTCCACCAGCATCAGCAGTGCGATGACGGGCAAGGCGAGCCGAAAGGCCGTCGTCACAACCACCGCGCCCATGCCAAGTACGGCGGCCCGGGCCTCACCCGTGACGGCGAAGGAGCCGGCAGGCAAGCGTTCAAGACTGAGAGCCAGGGATCGAAGCAGGTGGCGCTCCAATCCCAGCGATAGAAAGAGAAGCCACGAGGTCAGCTGTGCGAGCACGAGCAGGATTCCGGAGTCGGCTTCGGAATTGGGATCGATTGTCGACGCGTAGCCGAATCCTGCCTGAAGGCCGAGAAACTGGGCCGCCATGGAAAAGGTCTCGACGAGCAAGGAAAGGACCAACCCCGAGCTCAGCCCAAGCAGAGCCTCGCCTGCCAGTTGTACGAGCAGGGCGACTCCCGCCTCCGGAGCTCCACTGAGAATCGGCGACCGCGGCCACCGGGCTTCCAGCAGCAGAGTGCATGCAATCGACATAATAAACCGGGTCGGAACGGACGCTGCCCGAAAATGGGCGATCGGCAGGAACGCGAATACACCGCTGACCCGTGTCAGGACCATCAGGAATCCGATAAGAGTGCCGATCGGGATTTCAACGTGCATAGGTTGACAGATTGCCGAGAATACTCGTGGTGAAAGTCATCAACCTGGCAAGTAGCCAAGGCAGAAAGACGAGCAGTGCGACCAGAAACGCCGCCAGCCTTGGAACCGTGCTGAACGCGGTATCCTGTATAGACGTCGCGATCTGAAGAATACTCGTCAGCACCCCGGCGATGAAGCCGACAATCAACAGTGGAGCGCTGAGCCAGAACGTCGCAATCAGCGTTCTGCGGATCAACTCGATTACCGAATCGGGCGTCACTGGAAACTCCTCCAGCCTCAATAAAAGCTTTTCATCAGAGAACCAACCAACAGGTTCCACCCGTCGACAAGGACAAAGAGCAGGATCTTAAACGGCGCGGAAAGCATCACGGGCGGCAGTTGCACCATGCCGATCGACAACGTCACCGAAGCGACAACAAGATCGATGACCAAAAACGGCAGGAAAAGCACCGCCCCAATCTGGAATCCCGTCTTCAATTCAGACAGAATGTAGGCGGGAACGAGGAGCCCCAGATCAATGTCTCCCGGCGTGTGCGGCGGCGGTTTCTTGGTCATTTCCACAAACAGCCGGATGTCTTTCTCTCTTGTGTAGCGAAGAAGAAAGGTGCGAACAGGACCAGAACTTAGTTCGATCGCCTCTGCCTGGCCGATTCTGCCTTCCTGCAACGGACGCCATGCTTTCTCCCGGATCTCTCCGACCACGGGAGACATGATAAGAGACGTCAGGAAGAGGGCCAGCCCGAGCAGAACCTGGTTCGATGGTGTGGACTGTGTCCCCAGAGCCTGCCGCAGGAAATGAAGAACGATGGTGATCCGCAGAAGCGGCGTGACCGACATGATTACCGCCGGTAGCAGCGTAAGAGCGGCGAGAAGCAAAGTTACCTGCAATGGCACGCTAACCGCCTGCTTGCCGGAATCAAACACGACTCCAAACAGAGGCTGCGGTTCGCCTGCGATCAGCCCTTCCGTTACCAGGAGAAGCGCAAACAGACGACGGATCATTCGGGTTTCTCCTCGACCGTAGCGGGGTCGCCAGCCGCCTGCGGATCTATCGATGTGAGGACCGAGCATCCGGAGGGATGTGTGGCCACAACAAGGATGCGGCCGGCCACCGCGAGTGCATATAGAGTCTTCCCCGGCTCGAGGCGGTGAGACGCAATCACATGCAGAAAGGCTGCTTCCTCCCCGTGCCTGAGGAACCTGCTACCTGCCCATCCGAGGCGCCGGAATGCGGCCAGCGTGACAGCCAGCAGCGTGAAGACGGCAATAATCCCGGACATCGCGCTGAGTTCCATGAATCTGAGTTCCTAATCTTCGCCGCGAAAATCGGTAATGCGGATACCCATGGCGTCCTCAATGATGACGATCTCGCCGAATCCCACTACGTGGCGGTCGATCAAGATGTCGATATTCTCACCCGCCGACCGGATCATCCTGATCACGGTGCCAACGTCCAGATTGAGAATCTCCCGCACTGATAACATCTTGCGGTCCAGTTCAACTTCCAGGTCGATCAAGACGTCAGCCAGGTGGCCGATCTCATCGGCGGGATTCATTTCGTGGCCCCGTTACCTCTTCATGTTGATGGTTTCCTGGCTGATCTCATCCGCCGTCACCACAACGCGCGAGTTGGCCTGGTAGCCCCGCTGCAGAATGATCAACTGCGTGAACTCGCGGGCGATGTCGACATTCGAGGACTCCAGGGCCCCACCGAGCACCTGGCCGCGGCCGCCGGTGTTCGGAAGACCGATCGCGGGATCTGCCGTATCGGCTCCTTGCTGAAAGAGATTATTGCCTATGGCGCGCAAGGACTCGGGATTTCGAATAGCGGCGACGGCGAGTTGCCCGATCTGTTTCTGCTGGCCGTTCGAGAACTGGGCGATGATCGCTCCGCCGTCCGCCATGGCAACCTTTACTAGTTGCGAGGCGCCCCTTCCGTCTTGGGCGTTGCCGCTGACAGCCGACGGATGGTCGTACTGGGTGATCCGGGACGCGGTTCCGACGAACATGTTCCAGTCGAAGGTAATGTCGGAAGCGCCGTTGGCGAGACCGGCAATCGTGATTCCGGCGACATTCGCCGTGGGGTTGGTCATTAGTCCGTCGGGGCCGAATGTCAGGTTCACGGGTCCGTTTACGAGCACGGGAGGATCGGTCGCTGCCGCTGAAGCGTTGAGGTCTCGCGCGGGAAGGTACATGTTGGTGTCCCAGGCGCCGGCTCCTGTATTGGTGAACGTGAAGGTTAGAACGTGACTTGTGCCTAGTGAATCGAACACCTCAACAGGGTTCGAAAAGGAGTCACCGACTGCAGCCGTCGCGTCCAGATTCAAGTCAATCGACACGCTCGTGGTTGGCACGGGCGTCTGAAGAGCCGCGACTGGCAACTGGATGTCACTAGCTGCATTGTTCGTGTTGAGCACCCCGTTGACGGCAACCCAACCCTGGACTCGTTCTTTTGTGCTGGTGATTAGAAAGCCGTCGCGGTCGACGCGAAAGTTCCCCGCGCGAGAGTAGTCAATGGCACTGTTATCGAGGCTGCGCACGACGAAAAACCCATCGCCCTTGAGAGCAGCGTCCATGCTGCCGCTCGAAGACTGGATCGATCCTTGGGTGAAGTAGCGGGAAGTTTGCGGCAACGACGTGCCCAGACCCGCTTCGTTGCCGACCCCGATGGACTGGGTGACCAAATCGCGGAAGGCGACGCTCGATGCTTTGAAGCCAGTGGTGTTGAGATTGGCCAGATTGTTTCCCACGGCATCAATTCCGATCGAGTGGGCGGTCAATCCCGCAAGCGCTGTGGAGAATGCTGAAGGCATGTTTTGACTCCTCTACTTAGGTACGACTGCTGATTCGGCGGTTGTTCCCGACGCGGAGAGGATCTCCCGGATGGAGCTCAAGCTCTCGTTGATTCCAATGGTCTGCTCGAGTTCGGTGAATTGTGCAAGTTGAGCCACAAACTCGGTGCCGTCGGAAGGGTCTAGCGGGCTCTGGTTCTTGAGTTGAGCCACAAGTAGCTTCAGGAACGTATCCTTTGTCGCCGGGACCTGAGGGTTTGCGGTGATCGGCTCGACGGAATCGGCCGCGTTGCCGAATATTCTTGAGATTTCCATTTTGGCTTTCCTCTACTTACCTTCGCCTTCTCGGTGCACCCTGATGCTTCTCTTCCATCCACTGCTGGTAGGCCTGCTGTTCACCTTTGTGCCGCTGGCCTCCTTTGCCCCCGTCTTTCCAAAGCAGGTCCGAGCCGCGGGCCCGGTCCGTCTGGAGCACAGCATCCCGGTTAGTCCTTTCCGTGGCTTCGGCGGTGTACCCCGACCGCTCCAGCCGATCGATCAGCTCGCTAACGTGCCACTGAAGCTCGTTTCGTAACGGAGTATCAGGGGTGCGCACGTTTAGAAGGACGTCGCCGCCGATATCCGTCATCTCCAGGCTGACCGGCTTGTCCGATTCAGGATGGGCAACCGTTATCTCGACGCGTCTTGCAGACGCACCAGGTTTTGTCAGTGTTTCGCCCGGCAGATCCGGCAAAGGAGGAGCAGGAGCGTCCTCCAGGTTCGCACGGGGCGCAGCGGGCTCGGGGCGCGTGGAAGCGGCTGAGTGCTGGCCCCACCCGGCATTGATTTGAACCGAAGCGAGAGTCTCGCCGGCGGCTGCACGCAGCCGTGGATCGGGAGCCTCCGCGCTCTCGACGGATCTTGATCCTGAAGTCGAAAGATTCATGTCCTCGACCTCGGTATTCTGTCTGGTTTCGCTCTCGTGCCGGAGCCGGTCGGCGCTGGCAGTGAGGGAAGTGTTTCCGGCGGCGGTCGCGAGTTGCGGGGTTTTCCCGACTCTGTTCTGCTCTGAGTCCGAATACCCCTCGAACCGTCCGGTGCTCGGATGATGTCCCTCACCGGCGTTGATCAACCCGATAGGGCCGGCGGCTTCTAGAGTCTCATTCAGAACAGCGTCAGCAGTCCTGCCCCCAACTGGCCCAAGCCCGGAAAGGGACGCTGATCCCAAGCCCTGCGAACGAGCCTGAGCGTGGTGCGACAGGAGTGCCGCCGATGCCCGGGCGAACGCAACTGGGTCAGTATCGGGCCGCGAGACTGCGGGGTCTCTCCGAACCTGTTGTGCAGGCTCGACCTCGTCGATTGTCTGCCCGATCTGGGCTAGAATCACACTCAGTGCGATGGGCGCGGGAGGTTCAGGTTTGTGCCCGTGGGAGCCTTGCGCCGGATTGAGTGGCCCCTGAGCCCGAGATTCCCCTTCCTTTGCATCCCAGACCACTTGGCCAGTTTGTGCTGGGACCAGGCAATCTGCGACCGACGACCGACCGGCTTCGGGACCGCTCGGATCAGCCGGCGGCAATGCACCCTCCTTGACCCGCGGGATCGCTGCTTCGGACAACGGCGCCTGAGCCGGCGGCCAAATATGCAACTGCCTGGTCTCCTCCTCCTCGGTATGTCGCCGGCGGTGAGTTCCGACGGCCGACAACTCGCTCGCTTCGCCAAGGACTTCGCGACGAGGATCGAAGGGCATCTGCAGCGGCATGGTCCGTACGGGCTGCCCCTCATCCGGCGAGGCGGTGCCCGCGACGCCATTCAGAATGCTGAATGGTCCGCCAGCCTCATGATCAACGTCGAGTGGCGGAGCCGCCTCCTCCTTCTCCGCCCAGTCTTGGCGGGGTGCCTGATCGGTTGGTGGGCCCAAATCGGGAGAAGCGGCGGCGATGGCTTGGTTGGGGTTGATGGCGCTTGAGCGCTGCCCCGTGGCAGGCGTTTGAGAACTGCTGTCGACCAGCGCCAGTTGTTGTCGTCCCTTGTCAGTGGGCGCAGCGACGGCCACCTCGTGGTTGCTGCCGCCACAATCGGGGAGGAGCAGACTCAGCAAGGTGCCCGGCGGAATTGGCTGGCATCCGGCGCGAACCCAGTTTGCGACCGTGCACAAGCTTTGATCGAAGCACCTCGAACCGTCCTGGTTTGGCACCAAGACCGGGGTTGGCGAAGATTCGGGGGAGTCGCTTCCCGCGGCCGCTGGCGGCTCAACGTCCGGTTCTCGCGTCAGGCTCGACGAGAGGGCAAGAATCTCTCCCAGAAAGGTGGTGGCCCGCCCTTCCGGTTCCTCGGGTGTTCGCGCCCGCGTTTCGGGGAACAGGGTGTCGCGGCTGTCGCACAATTGCGTGGGCAAGAGCACGATCCCAGTTGTGCAGCTGAGGGGCCAAAAGAAAGGAGCCTGAAATCAAGTCACTTCGCCTTGGTGATGGCGGCAAACTTTTGCCGTCGTTTCAAAACGCGACAGAATTCTGGCACAGATGTTCTACTTTGGTACGTCCGCTGTCTTTCATATCGTTTGATCTGGCGATCATTTGATGTAGATCTGGCGGATTCTCGCGGTTCGGCAACCCGCTTGCATGGTTGGTTGCGTTGACCTATGGATCAACTCACAATCAATGCCGCCGGCGGAATGAGATCGATCGCCGAATCGCTCGACATCCTGGCAAACAATCTTGCCAACACTGGCACGATCGGATACAAAGCAGACGGCGAGTTCTACGATCTCTATTGGTCGCAGCAGGCCTCGGCCGATCCGATCTCTCAGTTGCCGGTAATTGAACGGAACTGGATTGACTTGAAGCAAGGCATCCTCAAGGACACCGGGCAGCCGCTGGATGTTGGACTGACGGGGAATGGGTTCTTCATGGCCGATGGTCCGTCCGGCCCCCTTCTCACGCGCAATGGTTCGTTCCGACTGTCGCGACAGGGCCGCCTGGAGACTCAGGAAGGTTTTCCGGTGAGGATCGTCGACCCGGCCGGCAGCCAGAGGCCCCTCCAGATAGGCGTGAACGCCCTTGTCGAAATCGAGCGCGACGGGACGATTCGCGTCGACGGCCAGCCCCGCGGACGGCTGGATGTCGTCGACTGCGAGGCACCGTACGCCGTCTCGAAACAGGGTGCCAACTATTTTCGGCTTTCCGACACGGCCAAGCTCAAACGGGGTTCCGCTGAGGTTCGTCAGGGGGCCCTCGAAGCCTCCAACGTCGGCCCAGCTGAGAGCGCCGTGAGACTGGTCAGCGTGCTCCGGCATTTCGAAATGCTGCAAAAGGCTCTCGTGCTCGGTGGCGAGATGAATCGACGGGCTGTCGAAGAAGTGGCCCGGGTCAGTGGATAAGCCTGGCGGACAGGAGGAAAGGGAATCATGATTCGAGCTCTATACAGCGCGGCCAGCGGAATGACCGCCCAGCAACTCAACGTCGACAATATCGCCCACAACCTTGCCAATGCCAACACGGTCGGCTTCAAAATGCGGCGTGCCCAGTTTCAGGACTTGCTGTATCAGAACATCATTCAACCCGGAGCCGCGGCTGGCGCGCAGACGGTGGTACCGAGCGGGTTGCAGATCGGGCTCGGGGCCCGGGCCGCCTCGAACGAAATCGTTTTCGCCCAAGGGAACTTTGTCACAACTTCCAATCCCCTCGACATGGTGATAGAAGGCAAAGGCTTCTTCCAGATCCGCAGGCCGAACGGAGAACTGGCCTACACCCGATCGGGACAGTTCCATCTCGATCGCGATGGCAACTTGGTCACCCTGGACGGCGACCCTCTGGAGCCGCAGGTGACGATCGCAGCGGAGGCGCAATCGATCACAATCTCGTCCGATGGCACGGTAAGCGCAACGTTGCCCGGACAGACAGCGGCACAGCGGGTGGGCCAGATCCAACTGGCAAACTTCCAGAATCCGGCGGGACTAAACAGCCTCGGACGCAATTTGTATGCCCCCACAGATGCATCCGGCGATCCCTCTGTCGGCAATCCGGGAGGCCAGGAGGGGATGGGCACTCTCCTTCAGGGATACCTCGAACAATCCAACGTGAGCGTGGTTGAAGAGTTCATCAACCTGATTGTCAGCCAACGCGCCTATGAGGCCAACTCGCGAGTCGTGCGGGCTGCCGACGAAATGCACCAGCAGGTTAACAACCTGACGAGATAGGGTATGAGCCTCGCAAGTCTGCTTCTCTTTACGGCCCTGACGGCCAGCGGCGCCTGCTTGGAGTTATCCAAGGACAGAATCGAAGGGCGAGACCTGGGCATCCCTGCTCTCCGGAACGATCTTTCGATGGTCGGGTTCACACCATCTCCGGGGATCGTCCGCAGAATTCCAGCCGCGCGCCTCGCCAGGCTGCTACAGCGGGCCGGAGTTTCTGCCGAAGGAGCAGAAGGAGTATGCGTGGTGCGAGCCGGCAGGAAAGTGACGCGTGAGGCGGTGGTCTTGGCGCTACGCCGAGCCGTCGGCGATCCAGATGTGTCGATCGAACTTGTCTCGTTCCCAGACATAAGCGCTCCCGACGGGGTTATCGAGTTCTCTCGGGCCGCCTTGGTTCGCCAAAGAGGCGCTCAGCCGGACCATTGGCGGGGACAGTTTCGGTACGGCGCCGGACGCAGCCTGCCATTCTGGGCTGACGTGCACCTTGCAGTCGATCGCAAGGTGGCCATAGCCAAAAGGGATCTGGACGCAGGAGCGCACCTGAGCGCCGCTGACGTGAGGACCGAGACTATCCGGGTGCACCCGTTCACATCGCCCCAGGCGGGTCTCGCCGCCCTCGCCGGCTCCGTCGCACGGAAGCGAATCCGCGCTGGCGCCGTCATCGAACGGGATCACGTGTGCACCCCGTTCGATGTGAATCGCGGCGATCGGGTCCGAGTAGAAGTGAAAGCAGGAATGACTGTCCTGACGTTGGACGCTACTGCCGAAGCAGGCGGGCGGGCCGGCGAGAAACTCTGGGTTCGGAACGCGGCCAACGGCCGTAGGATCCAGGTTCGGATTACCGGCAAAGGCAACGCAGTTCCGGCATCGTGAAGACCATGGCCAGATGGATGGCATTGTTGTTGATCTCGGTGGCCGCCAGTGGGGCCGCCGACAAAAGGCAGGAACCGAGAAGCCCCCTCGACCAGTACGTTGAGCAGGCGATCGGACGTGATCAGGTCAAAGGTCAGGCCGACGGTGCCGGCTCTCTCTGGAGCCCCCAAGCGCCTCTCGGAGACCTTGCCCGAGACCCGCGCGCCTACCGGGTGGACGACCTGGTGACGATCGTAGTCTCCGATCGAGCCTCGGCCACCTCTAAGGGGACCACGCAAACAGCACGAAAATCATCTACGAAAACCAACATTGGCTCTCTTTGGGGACTCGCCCGGCCTGAATTGGCAGACCTGGCTCAGGCGTCCAATGAGACCACCCTCGACGGTCAGGGGACTACCTCCCGCGAGACCGTACTGTCTACCACGCTTTCGGCGCGGGTCGTTCATGTCCTGCCGAATGGCAATCTGGTCGTCGAAGGCACCAAGGAAACCCTCGTCAACTCTGAACGGCAACTGGTCACCGTGCGTGGAGTGGTCCGGCCGATTGACCTGAATCCGGCAAATCTCGTTCGGTCCGACCGCCTGGCTATGCTCGAAATACGGGTCAACGGGAAAGGCGTTGTCGGCGATGCCATTCGGCGCCCTATGTTCCTGTACCGCCTGTTGCTCGGTTTGCTGCCTTTTTGAGGATCTTCTATGAACTTCTTGGCTGTCTGGACTCTTTTGCTGCTCACGGCCCTGGCGCCATCGGCCTTGGGCGCGCCAGCACGGATCAAGGAACTGGTTGACGTTGCGGGCGTCCGCGACAACCAATTGGTCGGCTATGGACTGGTCGTTGGGCTCAACGGAACTGGTGACCGGCGGCAGACGGTGTTTTCGGCGCAGAGTCTCTCAAACCTGCTGGAACGGATGGGAGTACAGGTTCCCGGGGCTTCGCTTCGTGTGAACAACACGGCCGCGGTGATGGTGACTGCGACTCTGCCAGCCTTCTCGCAGCCGGGGGGCCGGATCGATGTGACCGCGGCGTCCATCGGCGATGCCTCCAACCTGCAAGGAGGGCTGCTGGTGATGACTCCTCTAAAGGGGGCAAACGGATCGGTTTACGCGGTCGCACAGGGGCCGGTGGTTACCGGCGGCTTCGGATCTGGACGCACCGGAAACTCCCAAACAGTGAATCACCCGACGGTGGGTCGCATCGCCAATGGGGCTCTGGTCGAACGGCCCGCGCCATCGATCGCGCCTCAGTCATTGATCCGGCTTCAGTTGCGGCAGGCCGACTTCACGACAGCATCCAGGATCGCCGCCAGCCTGAACGCACACTTCAAAGATCCAAGCCTCGCACAGGCAGACAATCCCGCGCTGGTTTCGGTTCGGTTGCCTGCTGCCTATTCGTCGCGGGGCGTCGATTTCCTGGCCGAACTGGAGTCGCTGACTGTGGAAGCTGACCGGGTTTCCAAAGTGATCATTAACGAACGTACCGGCACGATTGTCATGGGCAAGTTGGTCCGGATCGCCCCAGTGGCCATCATGCACGGAAACCTGAGCGTCGAAATCCAGACGCGATTTGCGGTGTCGCAACCGCCCGCGTTGTCCCAGGGAAAGACAACGGTGGTTCCGGAAGTGGAGGTCGCGACGAAGGAGGAAAAGGCACGTAATGTGATTCTCGGCGATGGAGCAACGGTGGAGGAGATGGTCAGCGCCCTTGTGAAAATCGGCTCGACGCCGCGCGACGTGATTGCGATCTTACAGAGCCTGAAGGCCGCAGGAGCGCTGGAAGCTGACCTGGAGGTGATCTGATGAATGCTGTAGGGATCGGGAGTCCGTCGTTGAGCGCGGTTTCCGCGGACGTGGTCAACGGCCAGGGTAGTCGCGGTGGGCTCAAAGAGGCCGCCCAGAGATTCGAGGCGTTGTTGGTGACCCAGCTACTCCGTTCCGCCAGGCAAGGGGCGGCTGGCGAGGGCGAGGCCGACAGAACAGGTGCCTCATTGATGGAGATGGGTGAGGAGAGGCTGGCGGAAGTCCTTGCGACTCAGGGAGGACTGGGCTTGGCGAATCTGATCGTCGAACGCATGAGTTCGAACTTTGAAAGCCCAAATCGACCGGTCAGCCGATAAGGGATACAGGAGGGTGAGCCGATGGACTCAGGGCGCATCCTTGGAGGCTTGCCAATGCCGAGGTGGGAGGAGACGGGCGGTGTGGGACGATTACCAGAGCGGCCCGCCTTCGACCCGAGCGATGCGACCGTACTCTCTCTTCTGTCACAATATCTTGCTGTCAGCACGGCGCATGAGGACCGGGTCCAACGACTTCATTGGCAAGTACTGCATCGCGAGTACTCCGTGAGGCCGCGGGAGCTGAGCCATAGCATTGTCGACTTCTACGTTGCCGTGGATCATGGTGGAGATCTTGTTTCCAACCGATGGGAGACCGAGGACCAGATACGGATTTGAGGCTTTCTGCCGGTTTGTCTCGCTTTCGAATGGACCCGTTCTGTTGCCAATACCCGACAGCAAACACCGCAGCCGGCCCTGTCTTCGCCCTTGTGCCGAATCCAGCGTTTTTGCGGGGCTGAATTCGCACTCTCCCTGGCGCGATTGACAAGCCGGGCCCGCTCGCCGGTTTCTCTCTGTACTGGGCGGGAGTACGGCAGGCTTCCATGACGGCAGCGGCCGAAAGGCGCTGGCCGAGGCGATCGCGAGCCCGGCCAATCCCCTGACCGCGCGCGTGATCGTCAATCGCGTCTGGAAACACCACTTCGGCGCGGGCCTGGTGCGCACGTTGAGCAACTTCGGCCTCATCGGCGACCGTCCCAGCCACCCCGAACTGCTCGACTACCTCGCCGCCAGGCTGATCGACAGCGGGTGGTCGCTCAAGGCGATCCATCGCGAGATCATGA